>JAQWFB010000012.1 GCA_028704635.1 Candidatus Shapirobacteria bacterium | reverse complement strand
CACAATGGCTTAATGAGACTAGTTCCATAACTTACATATTTTATCTCAATCCCAAGCAAAAAGATTCAGGGTTAACTTCATCCCTCGACCTTACGATCGGGGTTCTAAGTTAGGGTGTATAGACTTCCTCCCTTTTCAAGGGAGGATTCCGGTTTATCCGGAGGTGGGTTTTAGCTCAAATAAATCTTATCATTTTCTTGTACAATTAAATCTCTCATCAACATCATTGAAATTGTTGTTGAAATTTCGCTTACCGGTGATTTAATTTTCTGACACAATTCGTCAATTGTCATTGACTCATTTTCTAAAATCGACACAATTTGTTTTTCTAAATCAGATAAATCACTGTAGTCTTTAAATAAATTTTGTTGGTCGGGGCAATGGTTTGAGTTCCCCAAAATATCACCGGCACTTGTAACTAATTTAGCTCCTCCACTTTGAATTAACCAATTAGCCCCCTCAGCTGTTTTAAAACCAATTTGTCCGGGAATGGCAAAAATCTGTCGTTTTTGTTTTAATGCCAATTTAGCCGTAATTAAACTTCCCGATTTTAATCCCGCTTCCACAATTAACACTCCAATTGTCGATAATCCTGACACAATTCTATTTCGTTGAGGAAAACTCCAAACCGTTGCTTTAAAATTTGGCTCATATTCCGAAATTATCAAACCATCTTTCTCTAAAATTTCTGTATACAATTTATCATTTTCGGTTGGGCACAATTCATCTAATCCGCTTCCCAAAACTGCTATGGTTTTTCCACCTAAATTAAGGCAATTTTTATGTGCCGCGCTGTCGACCCCATACATAAACCCCGAAATTATTGTTATTTTTTGAGCCACCAATTCTGGCATAAATTTTTCAATAACGTCTCGCCCATAGCGACTCATATTTCTGCTTCCTACTACTGCTAGTGTTTTTTTAAAAATTTCTTCATTCCAATTCCCCCGATAAAATAATTTCTCTGGACAATTTGGTATCTTTTTAAATCCGCTTGGAAAATTCTTTTTCTCAATAATTTTTATCGGCCACCTTTTCCATTCATTCATAATTTGTTTTAGAAAAATAAAATTAGTGAGATGTTATTTTTCCGCGCGCAACATCCGAGGTGCACTGCCGAAGGGCGTGAGCACGGCAAAAATAATATCGAACTAATAAAATATTTAATATAAATTTTCATAATGATTAATTATTTTTATAGTGTCATCTTCATTCAACATAATACACACCGCATCAATTCTAAATTTTTCAAATCGTTTTACTTTTCTCTTTTCCAAAACCAAATAACTTTCCGCCACTCTTTTAATTTGTGACAATTTTCTTTTATTAATCATTTCTTCTGGCGTTCCAAATTTATCTCCGACTTTTAATTTCACTTCCACAAACACCAACCAATCTTTATCGGTCATTATCAAATCAATTTCTCCAATTTTATTTTCATAATTTGATTCGACCAAACGAAATCCCTTTTTCATTAAAAATTCGAGAGCCATTTCTTCACCATTTTTTCCTTTATTATAATTTTCTTTTTTATACATATTATGAAAGTTCTCTTGTTCTATATTGCAGCGCTTCTGCCACATGAAATTCTTTAATAATTTCCGATTTGTCCAAATCAGCGATTGTTCTTGAAACTTTTATTAATCTAAAATACGATCGAGCTGACAATGCAAATTTATTAACTGCCTGTTTTAAGAGTAAATTTGCTTCATCACTTAATTTAGCAAATTCTTTCAAATGACTATTTCTCATATCCGAATTACTGTGAATATGACTTAATTTTTTAAATCTTTCACTTTGAATTTTCCTCGCCTCATTAACTCTTTTTTTTATTTCCATTGATTTCTCGCCACTCGCTTTTTCCTTGTCGATCATCAAATTATTCACATCCACCGCCGGCACCGTCAAATGTAAATCAATTCTATCCATTATTGGCCCCGATAATTTTTTTTGATAATTCAAAATTTGATGAGCACTGCACTTACATTCTTTTTTGGGATCGCCAAGATGTCCACACGGGCAAGGATTTGCCGCGGCCACCAACATAAATTGGGCTGGAAAAGTGATTGATCCAGCCGCTCTGGAGATACAAACATGACCATCTTCTAATGGCTGCCTTAATGCTTCTAAAGCATTTCTGTTAAATTCTGGAAATTCATCACAAAATAAAACTCCACGATGTGCCAATGAAATTTCCCCGGGGTGAGGGCTGCTTCCACCGCCGATCAATCCAATTTGCGAAGTCGTATGATGAGGTGCTCTGAACGGTCTTTGTCTAATCAGTGATCCGCCCGGAGGAATATTTCCCGTCAGTGAATAAATTTTTGTCACTTCCAAACTTTCTTTTTCCGTCAAATTAGGCAAAATTCCCGCCATCGCCCGAGCCAGCATTGTTTTTCCGCTTCCCGGTGGTCCCATCATAAAAATATTATGTCCACCAGCCGCTGCAATTTCTAATGCTCTTTTTGCCTGGTTTTGCCCCAAAATTTCACTGAAATCAAATTCAGGAGTAATATCATTTAAAATTTCTGCAATATCTATTGGTTTCAAAGCATCGATCATTTTTTCACCTCTTAAATGTCGGATCAAACTTTTCAAATTATCAACTGGATAAACATTAACACCTTCAATTACACTCGCTTCATTAGCACTCATTCTTGGCACAAAAATATTTTTTATACCTTCTTCTTTTGCTAAAAGTGCCAATAAAAATACACCCTTAGTATGATGTAAACTTCCATCAAGCGACAATTCTCCATAAAAATAAGCCTTATCTTTGGGTAAATTTATTTCTCCAATTGCAGTAATAATTCCCATCGCCACTGGTAAATCATAAGCCGAACCATCTTTTGTTAAATCAGCCGGTGCCAAATTTACAGTAATTTTTGCCGTTGGAAATTCGATATCAGAGTTAATAATTGCCGTTTTAACTCTTTCTCTGGTTTCATCTACCGATTTTCCACTCAATCCAACAATACTAAATCCAGGAAATCCTTTTTCAGCCACATTAACTTCCACTTCAACTCTTTCGCTTTTTAATCCAACACTTGCCATCGATAAAATTTTTGTAAGCATGCTTACAAAATACTACAAGTCAATTTCGGGTCTGTCAATCACTTCCCAATGATCTTCACATCTAGCGGTATAAGAGTCAATTCCGCCCACTAAAATAATTGGACTATTGTAGGAAGCCGGTTTCCCATCAATTAATCTTTGAGTAAAAAAAGCCGGTTTTCTGCAAATTTTTCCATCTTCTTTCTCATGGACACAAATTGCCGTTAAAGTTCTAATTTTTTGTGCCAATCCTAATAATTTTGGCATTTGACCAAACGGTGCCCCTTTAAAATCTTGGGCTAATCCAGCCAAAACCACATCAATGCCTTTATTTTTTGCCAAATAATTAACCACTTCAACTATTTTTTCATCAAAAAATTGAGCTTCATCAATAAATATTTTTTCAATTGGCTTGGAACTATTTTTAATATAATCAATAATTTCTTTTGAATTTTCAATCACCACCGATTTAATACAATGTCCGTCATTTGTACAAATTTCATCGCTTTTATATCGGTTATCAATTTTCGGCTTAAAAGCCACAATTTCTATTTTTGAAATTAAAGCCAATTCTATTTGTCTGACCAATTCACTGGTTTTACCCGAGAACATCGGCCCACAAATTATTTCAATTAATCCAGTTTTCATATAATCACAGTTTATCCTAATTTAATTTTTTGGCAAGAAAATACCCCAACAAACAACAAATTTAAAATTAACACTTTAAGTGTAAATTAAAAATAGTCGTCAGTTGGGGTTGAAATTAGTTGTCTAATTGGAGATTATTTATTTTTTTTAAATTCTTTCTCAATATCCTTAATATATTTATTTTTTATTCCATTAAGACCAGGTAGTTCTGCCGATTTAATAAATTCGTAGGCGGCTGACACTTTAGGTGGCATATCATTTCTTTTTGGATTTTTTTGTTTACTCCACCATTTCTGAAAGTTTTTAAATGCTTTTTTTACATTTTTTGGCAATTTATTCCAATCTTCTGGTAAAATTGGAATAATTCCTGTCGACACCCTAGAATGATTAGTAATAAAACAAAACATAAAACAATCTCCCTTCAAGACTTAAATTTCAATGTACAGGTTTTTACCTAACACTAGAACAATTATACCAGATATTGTATATAAATCAATATTATAGGTATTTAAATTAATATATTTTTAATCAAATATAAACCCAAATAAAACCCAAAACCATGATAAAATAAAAACATGCCTTTTCAGTTAAATTCACCATTTCAGCCATCAGGTGATCAACCCAAAGCTATCGATAAATTGGTTGCTAATATCCAACAGGGGATTAATCGCCAGACTTTATTAGGTGTCACCGGATCTGGAAAAACTTTTACCATTGCCAACGTTATTCAAAAAACCCAATTACCAACCTTAGTCATTTCTCATAACAAAACTTTGGCTGGTCAACTTTATCAGGAATTTAAAGAACTTTTTCCCAACAATAAAGTTTCCTATTTTGTTTCTTATTATGATTATTACCAACCGGAAGCATACCTTCCTTCTTCGGACACCTACATTGCCAAAGAAGTTCAAATCAATGATTTAATCGACAGACTTCGTCTTGAATCGGCTTCAAATCTTTTGTCTGGTAACGACAACATTATTATCGCTTCCGTCAGCTGTATTTATAATATTGGTGATCCATCAGAATTTGCTAATTTAACTTTAGACCTAAAAGTCGGCAATAAATATCCACGTCGTCAACTTTTAGAATCTTTTATTTCTCTTTTTTACCTCCGATCAGAAATAGAATTTAAACGTTCTACTTTTCGTATTCGTGGCGAAAATATCGAAATTTGGCCCTCATATACCGATTCATTTCTATCTCTCGAATTTAACAATGAAACTTTAGTTAAAATAACACAACATCATCCACTAACTGCTCAAGAAAAAATTTTTGATGATTACAAACTTTTCCCTGCCAAACAATATGTCACTGGTAATAAAAATTTACCAGAAGTTTTTGAAAATATTCGTCGTGATTGCGCTAAACAAGTTGAAATTTTTAAAAAGCAAAATAAAATTTTAGAGGCCCACCGAATTGAACAGCGGGTCGAATATGATTTAGAAATGCTTCAAGAAACAGGCTATATTAACGGCATTGAAAACTATTCAAGCTATTTTGATAAAAATCGAAAACCAGGCGATCCTCCTTACACTTTAGTCGATTATTTTCGTCACTTATGGGGCGATAATTTTTTAACTGTCATCGATGAATCCCACGTTACTGTTCCACAAATTGGGGGTATGTTTGGTGGCGATTTTGCTCGTAAAACTAATTTGGTTGATTTTGGTTTTCGTCTTCCCTCGGCTTTCGACAATCGACCGCTAAAATTTGAAGAATTTAATTCTCGAATTACTAAAGCTATCTATGTCTCAGCCACTCCTTCTCAATATGAAATTAATGATTCAAAAAATAATATTATCGAACAAATTATTCGACCGACTGGTCTAATTGATCCACAAATTTCCGTTCGTTCCAGTAAAAATCAAATTCCCGATTTAATCGAAGAAATCAAAAAAAGAGTTGAAAAAAAAGAAAGAGTTTTGGTTACCACTTTAACCAAACGTATGGCCGAAGATTTATCAGCTTATTTATCCGATCCAGAAAAAACCAAAACCAATTTTAAAGTTGCTTATCTTCATTCAGACATTGTCACTTTAGAGCGTTCTAAGATTTTAGATGATTTGCGTTCTGGAAATTATGATGTTTTGGTTGGTATCAATCTTTTACGCGAAGGCCTAGATTTACCAGAAGTTAGTCTGGTTGCCATTCTCGATGCTGATCAACAAGGTTTTTTGCGATCCAAATCTGCCTTAATTCAAATTATGGGCCGGGCTTCTCGTCATCTTGATGGTCAAGTAATTTTATACGCCGACTCGGTTTCCGACGCCATGGATGGTGCCATTAAAGAAGTTAATCGTCGTCGCAAAATTCAATTAAAATACAATCAAGATAATAACATTATTCCCCAAACAGTGGTAAAATCTATTCGTCCACAAATTATAAATGAAATCGTAGAGACGCGTGATCGTGTGTCTCTACTTGGTGAAATTGATGTTTCATCTCTGACTCCACCTCAGCAATTAAAATATATTAAAGATCTTAAAAAACAAATGCGAATTTTGGCCGCCGATTTCAATTTCGAAGAAGCCATAAAAATTAGGGATAAAATTAAGGAGTTAGAAAAAATATAATTAATGATTTATTTGTAGGGGGCAGGCACGCCTGCCCCCTACATCACCAAAACAAGAAAAATAAAAATTAATATCTGTAGAGACGCCATATATGGCGTCTCTACTCCACACACAAATGCTAGACAAAATAATCGTTAAAGGAGCTCGAGAAAACAATTTAAAAAATGTTTCTTTTGAGTTTCCTAAAAACCAAATGACCGTCTTTACTGGAGTTTCCGGCTCTGGTAAATCTAGTATGGCTTTTGATACTCTTTTTGCCGAAGGTCAGCGACGTTACGTCGAAAGTTTATCTTCTTATGCCCGTCAATTTTTAGGTAATATGAAACGTCCCGATGTTGATTTAATTGAAGGATTATCCCCATCTATCGCCATAAATCAAAAAGCTATTTCCCATAATCCTCGTTCTACTGTCGGCACTGTCACTGAAATTTATGATTATCTTCGTTTACTTTTCGCCAGAATTGGTCATCCACATTGTCCAAATTGTGGTCGCGAAGTTTCTCCTCAAACCAGCAAACAAATCGTTACTCAAATTTTAAATATTGCCCGTATTGAAGCCCATGGTTTGAATATTTATCGAATTTTAGTTTTAGCTCCCATTGTTCGTGATAAAAAAGGCGATTTTCATGGTCTTACTGAAAATTTAAGAAAACAGGGTTATAAATGGCTTCGAGTCGACAACCATATTGTTGATCTTTATTCAGATTTTGGCATTGCCAAAACTAACAAACATAATATTGATGCCGTCATTGACCGTATTTCTATCAATAAAGATAATCTAAAAGATGAAAAAATAATTTACGACCGTCTAATTAACGACATTGAGCAAGCCATGAAATTATCCAACGGTTTAATCATTGCCTCTGAGGTTAAAGACCCTGGGTTTGCTTTTCCTGACAATCCAAAAGAATTATCAGACACTCTTTATTCAGAAAATTACGCCTGTCCTGTCTGCAATCTTTCACTTCCAGAAATTGAACCTCGACTTTTTTCTTTCAATTCACCTCAGGGAGCTTGTCCTGAATGTAAAGGTTTAGGTTCTAAATTTCAAATTGATCGGTCACAATTTCCCGAATGGAAAGCCAAAATGCTTGAAGGTCGTTACGTCAGTTCTCAAAGCGATGGAGTCCGTGAAGAACTAGAAAAATTTATGATAAAAGAAGAGTGTTCAACTTGTCACGGCTCTCGTTTAAATTCCGAAGCTTTGTCAGTCACTGTCTTAGGAAAAACAATTTACGAAGTTTCCAGTCTTCCAATTGAAAAATTAGAAAAATGGATTAATAATCTCGAATTAGAACTTCATCAAGATAAAGAAAAAGAAATAGTTGCTCCTATAAAAAGAGAACTGTCTGGTCGATTAGAATTTTTATTGGCCGTGGGGTTGGATTATTTAAGTCTCGACCGTGAAGCTGGAACTCTTTCCAGCGGTGAATCTCAACGTATTCGTTTAGCTAGCCAAATTGGCACTGGACTCACTGGAGTTTTGTATATTCTCGACGAGCCAACTATTGGTCTTCATTCCCGCGATAATGATCGCCTAATTGGGACATTAAAAAAATTAAAAGATTTAGGCAACACTGTTGTTGTGGTCGAACACGACGAAGATGTCATTAAAAATGCCGACCACGTTGTTGATTTTGGCCAATATGCCGGCAAAAACGGTGGTGAAATTATTGCCCAAGGCAGACTAGAAGAAGTTAAAAATAATCCAAAGTCTTTGACTGGAAAATATTTGTCAGGTAAATTAAAAATCGAATCCAAAACTAACCCTATTAATATCGATAACGCTCAAAAAATTTCTATTACTAATGCTCATCAATGGAATTTGAAAAATATCAACGTCGACTTTCCTCTTAATAAATTAATTTGTGTCACTGGAGTTTCTGGATCCGGGAAGTCAACTTTAATTCACGACACACTTTATGGTGGGGTTCGCAAAGCGACTCTTGGCGCTTATTATGGAACCATCGGTCAATTTGATAAAATAACTGGTTGCGAAAATATTTCAGATGTTCTTTTGGTCGATCAATCTCCAATCGGCCGTACACCTCGCAGTAATCCCGCCACTTACACCAAAGTTTTTGATGACATTCGGGTTTTAATGGCTCAAACCATCGAGGCTAAATTGCGCGGTTTTAGTCAAAGTCGTTTTTCTTTTAATGTCAAAGACGGTCGTTGTCCGGTTTGCGAAGGTCAAGGTCAAATCAAAATTGAAATGCAATTTTTATCTGACATTTATGTCACCTGCGACGAATGTCACGGCAGCCGTTTCAAAGAAGAAACCTTAGAAGTCGATTATAAAGGCAAAAATATTGCCGATATTTTAAAAATGACTGTCGATGAGGCTTCGGAATTTTTTAAAAATATTCCTAGTTTAAGGCGAAAACTAACTACCATTCAAGATGTTGGTCTTGGTTATTTAGAATTAGGCCAGCCATCAAACACTCTTTCTGGTGGCGAATCGCAGCGACTCAAAATTAGTCGTGAATTAGTCAAAAAATTTGATGGCAAAATGCTTTACATTCTCGATGAGCCAACCACTGGTCTTCATTTCTACGATGTCGATAAATTAATCAAAGTTTTACGTCAACTGGTCGACAAAGGTAATACGGTCGTTTTAATCGAACACAATCTAGATGTTATTAAAAATTCTGATTGGATTATTGATTTAGGTCCAGAAGGTGGAGAAAAGGGTGGGGAAATTGTCGCTATTGGGACAGTTCAAGACATAATTAACTGCGAAAAAAGTTACACCGGCCAATATCTTAAAAAATAAAAAGGAGCAAAAAATCTTTAAAATAAAGAAATCTTGCTCCTTAAAAAAGGATTATTTAGAGTGTGTTTTTTATTTGTTTTTCAATTAAAACACGATGACAATGTCGAGCAATTCGTATTTCATCGTTTAATCGCATAACTTTAGCTTCGAGCTCAGCAGCCTTAATTGGATCCGATTTTTTCAGTTTCCAAACTTTTTTTGCAAGCTCATTTGCCGTTTTAGTATCGGATTCAATTAACTCTTTAAAATTATCAATATCTTTTTGTTTCAATTCGTCAATCAAAAACATTTTACAAAATGCTTTAAGACACGAAGAATTAATGGTATTATCAGTCTTTTTTTTACGACCACCAAACACTAAATATCTCTCCTTTCAATGTACCTAATAATACACTACGGTATCAAAAGTTGACCTATTATAACAGGTCAATCCCTACATTTTTCTCTAATTTCTATTGTTGTTCGCCAATTCGTTTCCCATTTTTCCACCGTGCAATATTTTTCAAATTGACTTAACCAACCAATATAGCTATTTTTCACTTCATAAATCAGAGCAATTTTTCCAATTTTATTTTCTCTGGTTTTTTTATAAAACTCTCCTTGAGTTCTAAAATATTCTGGTACTTCAATTAAGCTATAAGAAACTTTATTCGGCATATATCCATATTTTTTGATTCCGTACCACCAATAAAGATATTGGTTTGGATAGTCATAAACCTCTGGAACATAATTGTAAGCCTCAAACCCATCGCCATTCATTTTTTGATAAACCCAATCAATATTTTTAATCAAATTATTTAAATTTTTTGGATCGTCAGTTGTCTTTTTTTGAACAAATTGCCATTGATCTATGCTCACCTGATAAAAACTTATAGTCAATAAAACAATTAATAATACTCCAGTCAATTTTTTATATTTATTAATATTAACCAAAGCAATTCCTATCACAAAACAATACCAAACTCTTAGACTTTCTAAATACCATATTTTTAATTCGTGATGATAAATTGTCGTATAAAAAGCGAATACAAACATTAAAAATCCCAAGAAATAGAGTCCATATTTTCGATATTTCTTGTTGAATATAATTAATATTACCGATAAACCCAATAAAATTATTCCCCATCCATTGGGCAATATAAATTGCCCTTCAAAAAATTGTCTTATTGTTTTCCAATGAGATTCAATTACTTGTCCAATTGCTAATTTATCACCCAAAACGTCATTACTACCACTAAATATCCCTAAAAGAAGTTTTGTCATTTGAAAATTATTTTTTATTTCCAATGCAATTTGTGGCAAAAACCAAGGTATTAATCCGATTAAAAACATTTTCCAGTTTCTAGTTTTTTTATTCAAAATTACAATTAAAACGGAAAAAATTAAACAAACAATTCCAAAAGCTGCCTCAAATTGAGTCAAAAGACCACTAGCTACTCCCAGCCATAAAACTGATTGTTTATCTTTTTTATTCAAAAAATTCCATAAAGCTAAAAAGAAATAAACACTTAAATATGTTGCCATATTAGCATTCCAAAAATATCTGGTAGTGTTAAAAAGTTGCGGTGACATCAAAAAAAATGTCGATATCAACAACCCTAAAGTTATATTTTTTTTCTTAAAAAACCAAAAAATAAATCCACCTGTAAACAAAAAACCTAAAATATTCCAATAGACCAATATTTGTGGATCACCACCTCCCAACCAATATGCCGGTAAATTAAAATAATAATAAAAAGGTCCTAACCTTAGGCCATTAATTGAAGTTGTTGGTCCTAATACCGCCAAATCCTTAAATTCACCTAAAGCTCTTATGTCCAATAAATCTCTTGCCTGATCATAGGTAAAAGCAGTATTGTAGTCACTGGTTTGATTAAATCTAATAACCCCAGAAAGCGCCAAAATAATTCCAAAAACTATTGTCAATATCTTTTCTTTAAGTTTCATTCTTTCATTATATAATACCTTGTGATCGATTTAACTAAAATTCCATCATCTCCAGGTGTTTATATCTACAAAAATTCTGATAATAAAATAATTTATATTGGTAAAGCCGTTAATTTAAAAAAACGCGTCTCTCAATATTTCAAAAGCGATGAAGCTCTCGGCTATAAAACCAAAAAATTAGTTTCTCAAATCGCCAAAATTGATTTTCAAATCGTTAGTTCTGAAATTGAAGCTTTAATTTTAGAGTCAAGCTTAATCAAACAATACCGTCCCAAATTTAACTCACAATTAAAAGACGATAAAAGCTATATTTACATCACTATTTCCAAAGACAAAATTCCTTTAATCAAATCCGCCTTCAAATCCAATCTAAATAAAAATGCTTTTTTTTACGGCCCTTTTCCAGACAGTGCTGCCGTTAAAAGTCTTTTAAAAACCATAAAGACTATATTTCCTTTTTATTCGTCTATTCATGGTCCAAAAAAATGCCTTTATTGTCATTTAAATTTATGTCCGGGCCCAGATCCAGACATTAAAGAATATAAAAAGAATATTCTCAAAATCAAAAATATTTTAAACGGCAATTTTCCTAAATTAATTTCTAAATTGGAAAAAGAAATGTTTGTTTTTTCTAAATCTCAAAATTTTGAAATGGCTAAAATTCGTCGCGATCAAGTTAATTCCTTAAAATACATCATTTCTGGCTGGAAAAATCTAACTAATTTGTATCAAAAAGTCGATCTTCAAGAAGATCAAATCAGTAAATCCCTTCGCGATTTAAAAACAATTTTATCGCCTTATTTTCCCAGTTTAAAAAACATCAATCGTTTCGAGGCTTATGATATTTCCAATTCTGGATCTAAATATTTTGTCGGCTCGATGACCGTTTTTCAGCAGGGGAGAATCGCCAAAGACGAATATCGTAAATTTAAAATTTATTCCAAAATCACCCCCGATGATCAATTTATGATCAAAGAAATTATTTATCGCCGTCTTAAACATCCAGAATGGCAATTTCCCGATTTTATTTTAGTCGATGGGGGTAAACCTCAAGTTTCCGCCGCAATGTCTGTTTCCAATATTCCAATTATTGGTTTAGCAAAAAAAGAAGAAACCATAGTTGTAAAAATAAATAAATGTGGAAGCCTGCCCGCCGACTGGCGGGAAATTAAATTATCAAAAAACTCCCCTTCTCTTCAACTTCTTCAACAACTTCGCGACGAAGCTCATCGTTTCTCAAATAAATTTAGAAAAGAATTAATATCTAAAACATTATTTAAATCGTAACGATGCAAACCAGCTTTTTTTGCATATTTTCTATTTTCTATTCTAGCTTTAGAAAATTTATCATTTCTATCTGAATAAAATTTAACCAAAACTTCATCTTCTGGAAAAATCTTAATCAATTTCACCTTTCCACCTTCATTCACTGCCAACATATCACAATTAATTTCACCAGAGAAATATTTTTCTTTTTTATCTCCACGTTCAACATGTGTTCCTTTTTTAATAAAAAACAAATGTCTTTTATCTTTTTTTTCCGCCAACTCATCTTTAATATTTTCAATCACCTGCCACTGTCTCTCTCTTAAACTTAAAAAATTATCTTCTTTTTTATCTGGAATACGTTTAATCAAATCTTCACCAAAATCTCCAACTGGATGACCATTAATTTCTTCCAAATCTTCTCTAGTCACCATTTCAACCCCAAAATCTTCTGGAGTTAAAAATTCTTCATAATCCATTTCTTTATTCATTTTAATTTAATGAATAACCTATAATAAAAGAATTATACCATTTTTTCTTAAAATCTGCTATTATCCGAACATAACTATATTTTTTTAAATAAAATGGGTCTTAAAGAATTTCCTCCTTCCGTTCAAAATCGAGTAGCCTTTCTTTCCGAAGAAATCAAAAAACCTGAAATCAAAATTTTCAACACTGATGAAGTTTATTCCTATTTATCGGATGAAAATAAAGAATTTTTAGCCCCGATTTCTGATTATTTTAAAATTTATCTAAATTGTTTAGATGGTGTAATTCGTTGGAAAGAACACCCAAATCAAAAACTTGTCGAAAAATTCACTGATACTGACTATAGTCACACTTTAGACATGCTAAAAATATTAAAAGAAATTGAAGATCTAGGTATAAAAACTGTAAATTTTAATACCGCCCAACTTGAAATATTGGTTCATGATGGTACTGAGGTTATTACTAATGATGTTTCCATTCTTCATTCACCTGAAATGGATAGTTTTTTTCAAGTTATCAAAAAATTAGAACCCAGAGTTTTTATTCCATTAGTTTTAGGTCAAATTAAAAAAAAAGAATTTTTTGGTGCTAGGAAAGAACTTGGGATTTTATTTAAAAGATATGAATCTCGTAATAATAATTTATCTGATACAGAATCACATTTAGTTAAATTAATCGATATTTTTCAAGCAGATATTTTTGGACTAGAGAACGTTAATTCAAAAACTAAATTAAGAGAAGTTTATGGTGATAACCTTCCTGTTGATTCGGCTATTTTCTTAGAAGAAAGAATCAACAAAGAGATTTCTCAATTAAAAATAGTTTTGGATAGTATGTCGGATCCACAGGAAAAATCTATACTACTTTCGTATTTTAAAAATAAGCAATTTGCCAAATTTGATAATACAGAATACGGCTATCAAGATTTATATTCCAAATATTTACCAGATTTTGATTCTATTGGTCAAACTTTACCATCTTTCTAATATGTTCTCTTGCCCACTGAGTTTTAACCACATCTAGCCAGTTTTTATTCACATTTATTTTTTTACCCAAAAGCACTTCTATTAAATCACCAGTTTTAAGTTCATCATCAATTCTAGCCATTTTTCCATTAATTTTAATACCTTTACACCTATCGCCGATACTTGTATGTATTCGGTATGCAAAATCCAACGCCACACATCCTTTTGGAAGTTGAATAGTGTCACCTTTTGGGGTAAACACATAAACATAATTAGTTAATACTTTAATTCTATAATTATTCACGTTATTGTCACCCTTTTGCCATTTAACTAAATCTTTTACCCATTCCATCCCTCGACCGTTTTCTAAAACTTCTGTTCCCATTTTGTAAGCGATATGTGAGGCTGGTCCAAATTCATTAAAATCATGCATCTCTTTAGTTTTTATCTGAATTTCCACTGTCATTTTGTCTTTCCAGTTAACAGTTGTTTGAATTGATCTATAACCATTTGGTTTTGGAGATGAAATATAATCTTCAAATTCTTCCGGTATATATTTATATTTTGCATGCAACAACCCCAAAACAGTGTAACAATCAACCAAATTATCGGTCAAAACTCTAATTGCCACTCTATCTTTTACTTGATATTTTTCACCTTTCCTTTTTATTTTTAAATAAGTGCTATAAAGGCTTTTAATTCGTCCCTCAACTATTGCTCCATTAATATTATTAATTTTTAAAATACTTTCTAACTCATTTTCAATCAAATTCAAAGCTTTTATCTCATCCTTTGATCTTTCTTTAAACATCTCCTTTATTTTACTTGCCTCATCTTCATAAAGGACTCGAAAAGCTCTATCTTCTAATAATTTTTTAAAATAATGTAATCCTACATATTCTGCCAATGGTCCATAAATCCTCATTATGTTTTTGGCATATATTAATTGCCTTTCTTTAGGTAAATATTCAATGGTTAAACTATTATGAAGCTTATCTATCAATCGTAGAATTAAAACTCTTACATCATTTATTGAAGAAAAGAAAAATTTTCTAAAAATTTCAATATTAGTCTGGTTGATTTGTAGTCCTTTAGTCTTTGTCTTTACTTCAGTCAAACCAGAAACCAAAAGTGCCACTTCGTCACCAAATTCTTTAGCAATATCATTTATTTTTACATTTGTGTCTTCAACACAGTCATGGAGTAAAGCCGCAATTACCGCTTCCTGACCGATATTTAATTGAGCCACAACTTTAGCAATCCATGATGGATGAGAAATATATGGTTTCCCAGAATATCTCTTTTGCCCCTCATGGGCCACATCCATAAAATCATAAGCCTTTTTGATTAATTCTTTATTAAAATTTGGCCCAACTAAATACCGTTCCAGATCCTCCCAGTAATTATCACTAAAAGATAAATCTAATCCCATAAATTATGAACTCTATTATATAACAATTTAGATCCTTTCGGCGAAAACTAACAATCTTTTCCAATCAGTTCCTATTGGCCAACATGTTTGTAAAATTAATATTTCTTTTCCTTCTTCCTTATATTCCAAATATTCGACGTCATTTGCTCCAACAATTTTTTGACCATAAACTTTATATTTATAAATTTCTTCGTTGTATCCAACAAAAACAAAATCATTAATTTTCAATTCTCCTAATAAATAAAAAACAGAATTCTGTCTTACCATTTGGATTCCTTGTTTAGTTGAGTGGGCGAACAAATATATTGCTTTTTCTTGTTGTCCCGGTAAACCAGTACCTTTGGCTTGAGCCACAAAATCCCCTTCCAAAATTGGTAAATATTCCTTTTTATCAAAAGGGGAAATATTTTTCTTAACTTCAGCCGAAGCTCCAATCATTGGAATTTTCACCCAAAATTCTTCTTTTACTACTCTTGTTTCTATTGCATCTTGTTTTATTTCAGTTTTTGAAAAAATTTTTCCTCCACTTTTATAAACAACAATAGATTTTGCCAGTGGCCAATACAAATAGACAAAATATCCAATTGCTACAACAAAAATAAATGTTCCCACATAAAAAAGATATTTTTTACCACCAGTTGGATTATTAAAAATTACACCACTCTTAGATTTAATTTTTACCGATCTTTTCTTGGGAACTAATCTAAAAAAATCAAACATGTATTATTGTACACATAAACATTTGACAAAGAAAAGTATTTACTCTAATATATA
>JAQWFB010000006.1 GCA_028704635.1 Candidatus Shapirobacteria bacterium | reverse complement strand
GTGATAAACACAATGGCTTAATGAGACTAGTTCCATAACTTACATATTTTATCTCAATCCCAAGCAAAAAGATTCAGGGTTAACTTCATCCCTCGACCTTACGATCGGGGTTCTAAGTTAGGGTGTAGAGAACAATGGTTAAAAGATATTAATTTTATTAAGACTATCTCTGAGCTGGATCATTTAGAAATTTGGTTAGAGGCTGATCTATCCCAGGAAGATATTAACTGGTTAAAAAAACAATTATCTAATTATCAATTAATTATTCACGCTCCTTTTACATCTATGTCTTTAGTTTCTGGACATAAATTGATCGATGAAGCTAGTATTAAGATTCTTAAAAAAACTATTGATCAATCTATTGCTTTAAACGCCAAATTGATAACCGTTCATACAGGTAAATATCCTGTTTATTCTACTCCTAAAAAAGCTAGCGAATTTTTTTCACAAAATTTTCAAAAGTTAGTTAATTATGCTAATGAAAAAATAATTTTAACAACTGAAAATATGCCTATTCGTAGAGGTGCTGAAATTCATTTCCCTATGCTTAAAGAACTTGGTAATTTATCTAAATTAATTCCCAATATTAATTACACACTGGACATAGGTCATTGTATTCAAAATGGTGAAGATTTTTATCAATTTATTACCGATAATAAGGATAAAATTAAAGATATACATTTTCACAATGCCATTAAAAATGGTAAGGCTCATTATGGTCTTCATCTTAAAGGTGATTTAGATTTTAAAAAATTAGTTGATTTCTTAAATAAAATTAATTATCAAAATTATTTGACGCTAGAAGTGTTGGATGACGAAGATAAAATCGAATCAATTAAATTGATAAATACTTTATTTGGCTGAAAGACTAGTTTTGATAATAAGACGACGAAGATATGTCCCCGGTGGGCTACAGGTGATGAGTGTTAAATTTTTTTGATCAAAACGCTGTTCTAAAACCGAAAGATCGGTGGGTTTAACTTCAAACATTTCATCAACAATATATTCGTATTGAACGTTGTCATAATCAATTAAAATTTCATCTCCTTGTTCAAGTTTGTAGAGAGTGGAAAAGATGGTGAGATATGACTTGGGATTGAAAAATTGAGGTAGAACAGAATGTCCAAAAATAACAGTATTGCCTAATTGACCTGGAAGTGCAGTTTGAGGATATTGGATTAAACTTTTTTTAAGATCCATACTTCCAACGGTGACAACTGCGTTGCTGATTTTTAATTTTGGAATAGAGAGAAGATAAGTAAAAGTTTTATCGTTAGAAAAAATTTGATTAGAATTGGAAGAATCTGAATCAAACCAATTGGAAATTTGAGTGTAATCGGTGGTGGCTGACCCTAAAATATTTTGAGAATTATTGTAATTTTGAAGAGACAATGGATTAATTAATTGATTAAAATTGACGGAATATTGCAATTGGAATTTAACAATAGGAAAAATGGCGGAGGCGAAAAAAAATAACCCTAGACATAAAAGTGAAAGAGCTAATATTTTTTTTTGGGCTAACTTCTTAGCTTTGGGAGTTGGTGGTGTTTTTTTAAGATAGATATAACTCACTTTGATTTGATTTTTACGTCAATAGAAATATTGTTTTTATTGAAAGGTAAAATATTTAATAATTTAGAATTGGTTTGAATATTAAAATCATAGACCCTGCTAATGGTCTTTTTAATAATTTTTTGAGCATTTTTGACCGTCTTTCCAGCAATATTCTTTTTAAGGGTGGCAGTGTCAATTTTGGGTAATGAAGAACCTTTAACGGTTAAACTACCGGTGGCTTGATCTGTGTCTAATTTACTAATTTTAAAGGTAAAAACAAAGGATTCTGGATTTTTATCGGAGTCAGAGTAGCCACTTTCCTGAGATAAAAATTGCTCGATAATTTTGTTTTTTATTTCTGAATTAATAGCAAAAACACTAACTGTTGATTGGGCTGTGGCAGTTAATTCGTCGGTTTGCTCGTCAACTTCACGGTTAAATTCGATTTTGCCTTTTTTGACTTGAATAGTTTCTTTTAAAATATCACTAGAATTATTGAGCTCTTCGCTTATTTTTTTATCAGCTTCATCGGCTAATTTTTGAGTTAATTGACTTTCAGCTTTAGATTTATCTTGTTTACTAACAGCTCTGACTTGTTCTTTAGTGCCGCCAGCAAAAGTGGTATTACTTTTAACTACGATGGAATTTTCTGAAAAATCTTTAAATGTTAAAGCGACATCTTTACTAATATTATATTCTGAACCGATATCTAAGGCAGATAAAGAAGTTTTGGTTTGACCAAAATTCATGGTGCCGGTGTTGTAGTTAATAACAGCAGCAGCGACCTGAACACTGTTAATTAATTCAAATTTTTGGCCATTGGAATCGGTTAAAATTGAACCTTTGGGAATATTTTGGACTTTTTCTAATTTATTAAAGATAGTGACTTCACCAGTTGCTTTGGTTCCAACAGTTTTCTGGCCTGTGGTTTCTACAGTAATAGAAGAACTGACATCTGCATCCTTTTTTTCAACTGGAATAATTGATGAAGAAATTTCTGTAGCATCTGAATCTAAAGTTATATTGATAGTTTTTTCAAATTCATAGGGAGTTAAAAAAAGAATAATTTTTGCTTTGGAAAAAAAGATAAGAAGAAAAATTAAAATTAATGCAACGGGAAGAAGAAAAATTAAAAAATTTGTTTTTAGTTTGGGTAATTTAAAATTTATTTTTGGAAAAGAAAATGGAATGGATGGTTTGCGGGAAGGAATATTGGTTTCAAAAACTGGAGTTTCGGGAATAATGGGGACTTCAATAAATTCTTCTTTGGGTTGTTCTTTAGTAAAACCTAAATTTTCAGGAGAAACTTCTTCTATATTTTCTGTTATTTCTGCATCATAAATATCTGAATCATTGTTAATAATTTCGTCAGGAGTTTCAATGTCTTCTTGTGTTTCATTCTCTTTTTCTTCAGGTTCTTCAGGAGGAATTGACGGAACTGATTGATGAGAAGGATTACCACCGCCAATCATTTGAGAAGTGATGGCTTTAAAAAAAATATTGACTAAATCTTCATCGCGATAAAGTTTAATGTCGGGAAAATGGAGAAAAGTTTCGACATTTTTTTTGCCAACCCAGGAAAAGTTTTTTAATTCTTCAACGGTTGATTCATCAGCATTACCATAAATATAAATTTGGGGAGGAAGAGTTGACTCGGAATTAAATTCTAATAAAGTATCTTCAATTAATTGGGCAGTAAATTCACCATCAAAAAATTTTCTAACTCTTTTTTTAATTTTTCCAAGGTAAACAAGTGATAATTCAAAAGAATTTGACTCTAAATAAATATTAATGAAACTGGCGGGAAAATCATCCGGCTTACTTGATTCTTCAATTATGGCTTCATCGCTAGACATGAAGCCTGAAGGTTTCAGATCTAATTCTTTTAGTAGAGGTAAAATTATTTCCGATTTTTCTTTGACAATTTTTCCGTCTTCACCAACCCAAGAAGATGGAATAACTAAACCAACAAAAAGAGGCTCTTGCTCAGGAGAAATATCAGCACTGATGGCTGCACTGGAAAGTGATTCGTCAGCGGCTTTGGCGATTGATGAAGGATTATTGATATTAAAAGCAACACGAGGACCAATTGAAGCAACATAAAAACGGCCATTTCCCCAATTAATTAAGGCCACTAAAATACTGTCGGCCTCGATATAAAATAACCAAAAACTATTAATCCCCATTATGTAAGGATACAATATTTTTGACGATTTAGCCTATTTTAAGATGGCGTAAATGAAAATTTTATATTTCCTCTTTTGCTTTATTAAAAGCCTCTATATTTTCCTTAAGATGATCGATTGATGTAGTTCCAGTTAATATAAAACCATAAAATGGCTTTTTTAGAATAAACCTAAATGAATTGATTAAAGTTATCTTTTTTTCTTCCTTAGTTGTGTCAGGTAATATATTTTTTCCGGAATTAAATGGTCTGTTTATAATTAGTGTTTTATTGTTTATAATCGACAAATCTATTAATTTTTCCAAACTTTGGTTGGACTCGTTAAACGGTATTTGTATAACAGAAATATCTTTAGATCTAATTGCAATTTCTCCAGAAATGAGATCACTAACGCTTGCTCCAAATTCAAAAATACCTTTTTTCCTGGCATAATCTAATGATCTGAAAAAATCTCGACTAATTAATACATCTGGATTTGATTTATGTAGCTGTAAAAGATCTATTTTTCCAAGAATATTTATACTTTTGTCTATGCTTCGACATAAAGCTTCATATGAATGATCCACATACGATTGATTGTTATTTTCATCCCAATGTTCGCCAAATTTTGTTGATACGGTTAAACTTTGTCTTTCTCCATCACTTAATGTCTTTAAAAAAATTCCTAATTTTTTTTCACTAGAACCGTATGCTGGTGCGGTATCTAAAAATAAAATGCCAAGGTCAACTGATTTTTTAAGAAATTCCGTTGCTTCAGTTTCATTTGGAATAGGAGAAGGTATATTCCCCCATTCTCGTCCAATACCTATTAAACCGAGACCTAATTCAACTGATTTCATGTTATTTTTTGGGATGATAAAAGGACTGATCTTGTACCATTGACTGGTCAAAAGAGCCTTGTCCGTTGATAACTTTACCTTTTTCTATTTTGATATTTCTTATTAAACCAAAACCTTTAATAACACCACCTCTTTCGTCAGTATCTGGAAATGTAAAGTCTTTACCGTCTTCTAAAAAACAATCCTGGACTGTTAATTGGCCTCCTATTATCTGTGATCCTGAACCTAAATGTGTTATTCCTAATATCTGCACACCATTTAACAACCTACAATTATTCCCAATTGAAATGTCTGTATTTGGATAATTTGCTTTAATACTCAAACCACCATCTCCAAACTGATTACCATTTCCAATTTTTATTTTTCCTAAACTAGCGACAATAAAAGTTTGTGGGTAAAAAATGTTTTTACTACCTATTTCTATAGTTCCACCACCTTGTTTTTCAATAATAGTATTGGGGTAAAAAATGTTTTCTGAACCAATATTAGCATCCTTACTAATAAGGGTAGACATCGGATCTAAAATAATATTTTTACGGTCACTTAACTCTAATAATTCACCTATAGTGAAAAACCCTAATTCTTTTCTTTGATTATCAAGTTTTTCAAAAATTGAACTACTTTGATTACTCTCAGAATTTTTATCATTTTCTTTATTCATATTTTTTTTAAATTTTTAACTTTCAAAATCATTTAGCTTACCAGCAAAATGATTAACATTTTCCCCACGTTCTAAAATATCATTCCTCCATTTTTTTATAGAATCAGTATTTCCTCCCTTAATTAAGGTATCAATATTATTAAAAATTTTATTGAGTTCATGAGGCTTACAGACTGGTGGACATTCTTTACATTCACAAAAATCAACATTGTTAATTATTTTTTTTCTCAAATCACTTTTATAGATATCTTTAATTGATTGATTTTTTAGATTACCAATTTTACTATCATCAGAAAAAAGTTTTTCGCAACAAATAAACACATCTCCAGAAGGACCAACTTCTAAATACCATCCCGATGCTCTACATTTTTTATAAGTTTTTTTCTTGTTAAGATCATTTAATCGGTGGAAGTACAATTTAACATCAATTCCGTATTTTTCTAATTTTGATTTAATATTTTTTTTAATAAAAAGAAAGATTTTTCTCATTGTTTCGTCTGAATGTTGTGGGCCTCCAAAATAATCAACGGCCGGTGTAAAACGACAAGAATTAATTACTTTTAATTCGTTTAAAGATAATGTTTTCGCTAAATATTTTTCAATTTGATCAAGATCTTCTGTAGTATCTGGATGGAGTAAAAAAAGACAACCCAATTTGAGTTGATGATTTAGTTTTTATTTTCTCTTGAGCTAATAGCCTAACATTTTCAAGGACACGACTATATAATTTTGGTGATTGATTTGTATATTTAGAAAAACTTTCTGGGTTACTGCCATAAATACTAATTCTTATAAATAAAGGATTTATTTTAAAAATATCTTTAATTATTTCTTTATTTAACAACGATCCGTTACTATAAAGACCAATGATTAACCCTTTTTCTTTGGCATAAAACATACCCTTTATTGTCACATCTGGATTAATAAATGGTTCCCCGCCGCCTGTAAATAAAATATTTTTTACTCCACCAGATTTTAATTTGTCTATAATTTTTTTTGCTGATTCTAGTGTCATATGAATATTTTGACCTTCAAAATCAGAACTAAATTCTTTTGAATTTTTCTTTTTCCACACACCTAATTTTTGTTTAGGAACAGAGTAAGAACATTGATTACATCTAAAATTACAATTTAAGGTAGGAGTAAATTCGGCCGTAATAGGCATTATTTCATTCCATTTTCCAGATATAATTTTTTTAAAATTATCTTCTACTAAAATCCATTTAGGTATGATTATATCTTCTTTATATTTTTCTTTTATTTTTTCTTTAGTAAGCCAATTTATATTTAAATTGCTTTTAATTTTATTTTTAAAAATTGAATTAATATAAAATTTAGAAAATAAACCTTTATTTTTTTCTAAAAAAAGATCTAAATCAGAAGGGTTTTTACAATCTTCAATAAAAACTATATATTTACCAACACTATCGACATCTGGCTTTGTTCTTATTTTCATTCTATTTCGTTAAATTCTACCACAAGACAGGTAAAAATCAATATTTTATTAAATGTGTATTTATTACATATAAATTATAACTAGGGTTTAAATTTATCACTTGGAATACTTGGGGAATGAATAGCAAAAATTTTTGAAGGTTTAATAAATTCACCAGAAATTAAATTATTCACATCTATAAAAAGAAAATCGCCTTTCTTTAAAAGAATATCTTTGCCATTAATGGTATATTTTGCACTTCCTTGAAGGATTATTAACAACTCAACTTTTTTCTTGTGATAATGAGTTTCAATAATGTCGCCTTTTTTATGAAAGCAATACATTATTTCTAATTTATCTGTCTTACAATAATTACCTTTGTCAAAAAATGATCCAATAAACCACCCTTTAGTTTTTTCATTATTTTCATATTGTCCATGAAAATATTTCCCATTTTTTAATTTTAATGTTTTCATAAAGAAAATATTTTTAATTAATATATTTATTATTTTAAGATGGCGTAAATACGACGTTTGCCAGAACCAGCAGATTCTTCTTTAATTATTTCAAAATTTCCTAACTCGGATAAACGAGTCACATGAGGACCAGTGCAAACTTCTTTGGAAAAATAATTTTCTGCCGAACCAATAGTATAAACGGTGACAGTTTCCGGATATTTATTACCAAAGAAAGCCAGAGCATTTTGTTTTTGAGCTTCAACAAAAGGCATGGTTTCAATAACGACTGGTAAATCTAATTTTATTTGCTGATTAACTAAATCTTGCACTTCTTTTAATTGGTCGTCAGTTAATTTTTCAGAATGAGAAAAATCGAAACGCAACCTTTCGGAAGTGATATTGGAACCTGATTGTTGAACGTTGTCCCCTAAAATTTTTCTTAAAGCAGAATGTAATAAATGAGTGGCGGTGTGATATTTAGTAATAATTTCAGAATTATTTGCTAGACCGGACTTGAATTTGCCAGCAGACAAAGTCTGAGACTGCTTTTGATGAGCTAATTTTGCTTCTTCAAATTCTTCCTTATTTAAGGTTAAATTATTTTTTTGTAGTTCTTCTTCGACCATTTCAATTGGAAAACCGAAACTTTCATAAAGAGTAAAAGCTTCTTTACCGCTAATATTTAGTAAAGAATTATCTTGATTTTTTATTGATTTAATTTTTTTATTTTCGATTAATTTATTGATTTCGCGAAGACCATTGTTTAAAGTTTTTCTAAATTTATTTTCTTCATTTTCTAAAACCGAAAAAATACGGTCTCTATTTTGATTTAATTCCAAATAAACTCCGGCATAGTTGCCCTGATTTTTCAAAATAGCTGTGGCGATTGGAACAGTAAAATTATTTTCGATTCCCAATAATTTTCCTTGTCGGACAGCTCGACGGATGAGACGACGGAGAACATACCCTGCTTCTTTGTTTGATGGTTCGACACCATCAGCAATAATAAAAACGGCAGCTTTAAGATGATCAGCTATGATTCTAAAAATTTTTGGGTTATCTTCATATTTTTTTGGAGTAAATACTTCAATTGCTTTAATTATTGGTTGCCAGATGTCGGATAAATAATTGTCCGAAAAACCCGACAAAATTGCTGTGGTTCGTTCAACACCCATACCAGTATCGACATTTTTTTGCTTCATTTCGGAAAATTTACCATTTTCATCTTTGTAATATTGCATGAAAACATCGTTCCAAATTTCAATAATTCTCCCCTGTTTACAACCAGTTTGAAAATCAATTTCTCCGATATTTGGATTAGTATCAATAAACATTTCGGTGTCTGGACCACAAGGGCCAACACTGCCAGCTGGACCCCACCAATTATCTTTTTTAGGTAAGTAATGAATTCTTTCTTCTGGAATTCCTTGTTTTAACCAAAGATCATGGGATTCGGTGTCTTTTGGGGCATCTTGATCACCCTCAAAGCAGGTAAAATGAAGGTTTTTAGGGTCGATATTTAATTCTTTGGTCAGAAATTGGTAGCTCCAAGAAATTGCTTCAGTCTTAAAATAATCACCAAGACTCCAATTACCTAACATTTCAAAAAAAGTGTGATGGTAACCATCACCAACTTCGTCGATGTCACCTGTTCTGACGCATTTTTGAACATCAGTTAATCTTTTGCCAAGTGGATGAGGTTGGCCTAAAAGATAGGGAACTAAAGGATGCATGCCGGCGGAAATAAAAAGAGTGGTTGGGTCATTTTCTGGAGTTAAACTGGCCGAGGGAATTTCGATATGTTTTTGGGCAACAAAAAAATTGATGAATTTTTCCTTTAAATCACGGGCTTTCATACGAATGATTATATCAATATTTTTGATTTAAGTAGAGACGTTCTGCAGAACGTCTCTACAGTCTAATTAATTTAATAAAAAAGAAAAGGCCGACAGGATGTATTTTATACATTGACCTGCCGGCTAAAAAATTAGAGAAATAAAAAGTTAATGTAGAAATATCCATAATATGGAAATTATGGTTAAAAGTATTATTATTGCAAATAAAATTACATCTCCGGCGACACGTAGAGTATTAATCGAATATTCTCCCCGAAAATAAAATGAACAATTTACTTTTGTTGTATAATTTTTAAATTCTATTGCTTTTCCTTCTGCTAAAAAATGATCATCTTTTTGATATGCCGAAACCTCTCTTATTGATCCGTGATTTTTAACTAAAACTGTAAATTCTTTTTTTGCAATAAAAGTTACAGCTATTGGATTTGGAAAACATAAAAGTTTATTTTTTTTCAACTTTATATTGGTTTGACCGACTGCTTGTTGTTTTGAACTATAATATTTTTGTATATAAAAAATATCGCCTGTGGTGCTTTTACTAAGACGGAAGGACATAAGAGAAAGAAACAACATTACAAAACTTAGTAATAACATTAAAAAACATGGGGCATACGATACTGGGGTGTAATAGTAATTATAATATGTCATTATCATTACCGCCTTTTCTTTTTTTATTTTTTCGGTTGCATTAGTTCATAATGTTTATAGTATTTGTAGACATCAATATCATCGGCTTCAAAAAGAAACATGGAAATAAGAAAATTGCGTGCCGCTATAAAAATTATGGATATTATTATAAGTATTATTAAAATTATAAAAGTCATCTCAAGGCCACCTTTCTTTTTTATTTTTTGGTTTATCCCTAAAAATAGGATAATATTATCCCTGTTGTTGAAGTGATAAATAAAATTACCACGACAACATAAACAGCTCCCATATTTCCTCTAGTACTAAAAAACCAAATGTTTTTGTTAACGCAACAAGGGTTAACGTTGAGAAAATTAAAACTATCGCACAAGTTAATCTAATTAAATGATATTCCATTTCTATTACCGCCTTTTCTTTTTTTATTTTTTCGGTTTATGCCGAAAGCTAGGAATAAATTATTACTCCCAATTTTCGGCACAAACGTTTCTCTAGATTTTAAAGGTACTTTATCAATAAAAGCACTAGAGCCATTTAATGATAATTAGTGGGATTGTAGGACAAATTAAATAAAAAGTCAATACTATAGGATAGACTTTTAACATCTTCCTTACCTTTTTGGTTTGACAAACATCTTGGGAGTGGATTTCCTTTTGATGACAACACGTGGTTTTTCTGGTTCCTCTTTTTCTATTTCTCCCCAAGTATCAATGGTTTCGATTTTTTTTGCAACTTCTTTTTTAGATTTGGCTTCACTGACCAAATCCTGAAAAAATTCTTTTATTTTGGATTCAAAATTTTTAATAACTTCGGTTTCGTTACTTTTATTAACTACAATTGCCGAAAGGGCACCAACAGCAGCACCTAAGGTTAGACCAAACATAAAACCAGAGTTTGATTTTGGGTCAGATTTTTTTTCAGAATTAGTCATCTTTATTTTTATCTCTGGTTAAATTATTAAAAAAAGAAAAACCGTTTTTTAGTCCCATTAAGAAATCAGAAAGGGAAGAAACCGGTTTAGCCACCGAATCGGTAATTAAATGGGCGTCATCAAGGATTAAATTGGTTTTCTTAAGAGTGATATTTAAATCTTTTAGCAATCTAACAAAATAGATTCCACAAACAACAATAATGGTAGTAATGGCTAAAAGACTAATAATAATGACGATTTGAGTTATATCCATATAATCAGTATAAACTATTTTTTAAAAAATTAATTAATTTTGAGAGTTTTTTCCTCAACAGTAGTTCTACCACTAGGTGATTTTGATTCGACTGTTATTTTAATTTCACCATCGGATCCAGTTTGAATTTTCTTTTGAAAACTACCATTAGAATCGACTATTATTAAATCTTCGTTAATTCTAATGGTGGAATCGGGGTCGGTGATGCCCGTTAAATCAAAACTTTCACTATTAATAGTTTCCGGCCAATTTATTTTTAATTTAGGAGGGCGGTTGAATTTAATATATTCGGAGGTGAGATAAAAAATAAAACCAATAATAATAACTCCGATTAAAATGCTGAATGTAAATTGTGGAGTAAAAGAAAGACCGGATTTTTTAGTAGCTTTGCTTCTTTTTTTTTGCTCAAAATCACGTCGGAAAAAAGATAAGATTTCTTGACCATTAAGACCTAAGTAATCTGCATAATCTTTAATAATTAGCGAACAATACGGTTCTTGAGGAAAATTTTTGACTTCTTCATTTTCAATGGCAGCTAAATATTTGACTGGTATTTTTAATTTTTTGGAAATATCGGTCAAATCATATTCTTTGTCGAGACGAGTGTTTTTGAGAAGAGATGAAGTGCGGAGCATAATTAGGTTTATTCAGCCGAACTGTCGCCTTGAGCGTGGGGCATTAAAATATCTCGAGGTTTAGCACCATTTGATGGACCGATTAAACCAGCACCTTCAATTTCATCTAAAATTTTGGCAGCTCTGGCATAACCGACACTTAATTTTCTTTGAAGGAAGGTGGTTGAAGCTTTGCCAGTGTCTTGAATTAATTTAACAGCACTGTCATAGAGAGGATCATGTGGACCGCCATCGGTGGATGGTGTTATAACTGATTTACCATTTCCAGCAGAAACTGGCTGACTAACAACTTGATCGTCATATTCGGCAGTTTTTTGAGATTTTAAAAAGTCAACTAAAGTATTTATTTCTTTGTCTGAGACAAAACAACCTTGAATTCTGACTGGTTTAGCCAAATCTTGAGGACCATAAAGCATATCTCCACGACCTAATAATTTTTCGGCTCCAGGAGTGTCTAAAACAACTCTAGAATCAGTAACTGACGTAACAGCAAAAGAAATACGAGTAGGAATGTTGGCTTTGATGAGGCCGGTGATGACGTTGACTGAAGGGCGTTGAGTGGCTAGTATCAAATGAATGCCGACGGCACGAGACATCTGGGCTAAACGACAAATATTATCTTCGACTTCGGATGGAGAAAATAACATAATATCAGCTAATTCGTCAATAAAAATTAAAATGTAAGGCATGGATTGAAACCCGGAAAGATTATTGTAGGATTCAATATTTTTGGCGCCAACTTCAGTAAAGGTTTTGTAACGTCGCTGCATTTCATCAACTGCCCATTTTAAGGCAGAAATCACTTTTTCTGGATCAACGATAACAGGGGTCAAAAGATGAGGAATACCATTGTAAGGAGTTAATTCAACACGTTTTGGATCGACCATAATCATACGAACTTCTTGAGGAGAAGCTCTGAAAAGAATATTACTAATCCAAGAATTAACACAAACTGATTTACCAGAATTGGTCTGACCAGCGATTAAAACATGGGGCATTTTAGCAATATCGGCCACTTTGGGATTACCGGCAACATCTAAACCTAATGGGACAGTAATTTTAGTCTTGGCGTTTTTCATAGCATCAGACTCGATAACCTTTCGAATTGGAACGACTTCAAGACTTTTATTAGGAACTTCAATACCAACAAGAGCTCGACCAGGAATTGGGGCCTCAATACGAATTTGACCACCGGGAGCAGAAAGAGCCATGGCTAAGTCATTGCTAAGACTAATAATTTTAGCCAACTTAGTGCCAAGAGCAACTTCTAGAGCATACTGAGTAACAGAAGGACTATTGTTGTATTCAACGACTTTGGCACGAATACCAAATGATTCTAAAGTTTCTTCGATAATACTGGCATTTTTACGAACGTCCCCGCGGTCGGCTTTAGCACCAGGAGTGCCATCAAAAATAGAAATGGATGGATATTCCCAAATTTGATTGTTTGATAAAGATTGAAGAGGTGAACCTTGAAGTAATAATTGTTGATCTTGAGGTTTAATAACAGGAGGAATATTAATGACATTGGGATCTTCTTTTGGTTCTTCGTTTTTCTTATTTGATTTAAAAGGCGAAAGTTCTGATAAAAAAAGACCAGATTTCTTTTCAGATTTACTTTCTTTTTCTTTTCCATTGCCGACAGTATATTTTTTGATGGCCTTAAAAAGTTTGACAAAAAATTTGACGATTTGGTTAACATTAGTGTCAAAAAGAATGACAAAACCAGCAATTCCAGAAAAAAAGAAAATAAAAAATCGAGGTAATTCTCCCCAAAGACTGGCAATTTGATCACCAAAAAAGGTTCCAACGCTCCCCTGTCTTAAAAGACCAAGGAGTGAGACAAACATAATTAGGGTGCCAAAAAAAACATTTGCTTCTTTTAATGGAACTTTCATTTTGGTAAATAAAAATGAAATGAGTAAAAGTAAAAATGGAACAAAAACAGAAATTAAACCGAACCATTCCACTAATTTAAGATTTAAGGTAATGGAATATGGACCAGTTTGAAGAAAGGAAAAAAGGGAAATAATTGACAAGACTAAGAAAAAAATAAAAAAAATGGTTTTTATTGTTTCTTGTTTTAACCTTAAAACTGGAAGAGCATGTTTTTTCTTGCGACCTCGTTTAGCCATGAATACAGTATATCTTATTTAAAATTAATTTTTAATTTAAAATTCAAATTCTGGAAAAAATTTTGTCGAGAGGAAGAATTTCACTTTTTTCTTCGTTTCTTTTTTTAAATTCAATGCCGCCATTTTCAAGACTTCGTTTACTAATAACCAACCTGATGGGATTACCAACTAAATCAGCGTCGGCAAATTTGGCACCAGCAGTGACATCGACGCGATCGTCAAATAAAACTTCAATATTTTTGTCTAGTAAATCTTGATAAATTTTTTCGGCCTGGGTTTTAATATTTTCATCAAAAAGATCAAGTCCAACCAAATGAACGTGGTATGGGGCAATGGATTTTGGCCAAATTATACCTTTACTGTCGTTAAAAATTTCAACGATAGTCCCCATTGTTCTTGATGGACCAAAACCATAGCAACCCATTTCAACAATTTTTTCTTGACCTTTTGAATCGGAATAATAAAAATTAAAAGCTTTTGAAAATTTAGTTCTTAATTTAAAAATATTACCAACTTCGGTGGCTTTAACAGTTTTTAATTTATCACCACCACATTCAGGACAAGTTTTTTGAGTATCAATTATTTCCTTATTAATGGCAATTTTACATTTTTCACAAAGATAAATAGTGTCTTCGCCGTTTTCATTTATGGTTTGAAATTCGTGTGAAAATTGACTAAAAGCACCACCAGAAGCAAAAGTTAAAACTGTAATGTCATCAAGCTCAAGTCTTTTATAAATTTCAAAATAAGCTTTTTTGACGATTTCGTAATAACGATTTAAATCCTCTTCGTCGACATGAAAAGAATAAAGATCTTTCATATTAAATTCGCGACCACGAAGTAAACCTGATTTGGCCCTGGCTTCGTTTCGAAACTTGTTTTGAATTTGATAAACAGCAACTGGTAAATCGCGATAAGAAAAAAGGTATTTTTGAGCTAGAGGAGTGACAACTTCTTCGTGGGTGGGATTTAAAACTAAATCAGTATCGCCTTGACCTTTAAAATGGAAAAGGACGTCCATGTTGTTACGACCAGTGGTGATCCAACTTTCATTTTGAGTCATGGCTGGCATTAAGATTTCTTGACCGCCGATTTTATCCATTTCTTCACGAACGATATTTTGGATTTTAGTTAAAACACGCAAACCTAAAGGTAAATAATTATAAACGCCAGAAATTTCTTTTTGAATGAAACCACCCTGGGTTAATAATTTAGCATTAATACTGTCAGCATCAGAGGCGACAGTTTTACTGGTTTTACCGAAAAGTTGTGAGTATCTCATGGCTTATTATAACGTATTTTTAAACCTATTTACTTTAAAAGAAAAACGTGTGTTATATTCTCAGCGTTAGAGGATTATCTGATACTTTTTTATTGTTAAAAGATCAAAACTTGATAACCGAAAGTATCTTTTTGTATAAGTAAATATGGAACAACGAGTTAGTAATTTAAACCAAAAGTTCGGGCTTTTTAAAAAAAGTCCAAGTTTTTGGTCTAGCCATATTGAACCATTTATGAAAAGTTTTATATTATTTACAAATTTTATTAAAGAATTAATTTATTTTATTGGGTTTATTTGGTTAATTTTTTTAATATTGTAGATATGTAATAAATATTGCAATAATAATATGTGTCTGATATTCAAAATCCTGAAAAATTTGCCGATAAATTTAAAACAAAATCATCAAGATTAAATAATTGGGATTATTCTACACCAGGTTTTTATTTTATTACTATAAAAACGTTAAACGATAATAATTTCTTTGGAAAAATTATTAATAATAAAATGGAATTATCAACTATTGGTGAAATTGCAAATCAATATTTAATTGATATTTATAAACATTTTTCAAATGTAATTTTGGATGAATTTATTGTTATGCCAAATCATGTGCATATTCTATTCCTTGTAGAGACGCCAGATAAAAGCGTGGAAACGCTTGATAATCATGTAGAGACGCGCCATGGTGCGTCTCTACAAATAAAATATCAAAATTATCATTTTCATCGATTAGCGATTAAATCTAATCAAACCATTCCAAAAATCATTAATCAATATAAATCATCAGTAAAGCGAATTTGTAATCAAAATAATTTATTTTTTGGCTGGCAAAGTCGTTATTATGATCAAATTATCAAATCCGAAATAGAATTAAATAATATACGTCAATATATTAAAAATAATCCTATTAATTGGCAAAAATAATTCTTTAAACTTCAATCACCAACGGCAGAACCATTGGTTGGCGGCCGGTTTTTTTGTAGATAATTTCTTCGAGATAAGCCTGGACCTCTTCACGAATGAAATCCATATTGGCTGGAGTGCTAGTGGATTGTTTAAATTTATTACTAACCTCTAATTTTAAAAAGTCCATAAGTTCGGTGTTTTCTTTCATAAAAACGAAACCACGACTGAGAATTACGGGCGGTTTACTTAATTGACCAGATTCTTTGTCCATTAAAAGAACAACGGAGAACATGCCATCTTCAGCCAATAATTTACGATCACGCAAAACAGTAGTACCAACATCTCCTACTCCAAATCCGTCGATTAAAATTTTTCTGATAGAGATGTGATAATTAGTGTCAACTGTACCATTACTATGAAAAGTAGCCGAAGCATCAAAATCAGGCAAAATAACCTGGTCTTCGTTGTAGCCTAATTTCTTGGCCATTTGTTGATAGCATTTGAGATGACGATAATTACCACCAATTGGTAATAAATACTTTGGTTTTAACAAATTGATTAGAAGAGCATGTTCTTTTTGGTAACCGTGACCAGAAACATGTAACTCTTCCTTTTCGCCATAAACAACTTCGGCTCCCATTTTAGAAAGAAGGTCAATCATATTATAAATATTAGAAGTAGTACCAGGAATATAATCTGGAGATGAAAAAATAACTTTGTCACCAGATTTCACTTTTACCCTGTGTTTACCCATAATCATCTTACTTAAAGCTGAGTCTGGTTGACCAGCAAAACCGGCCACTAAAAATAAAAGTTTATTTTCAGCAAAATTTTTAACTCTTTCAAGAGGAACAATATCTGTCTCAGTAAGAGTTACATAACCTAAATCTTTAGCAATACTAATAGCACGATCAACAGAAAAACCGACGATAACTATTTTTCGACCAACACTTTTACCATATTCGATGGCTTGAGCCCAGCGGACAATGTTACTGGAAATTGAAGTGACAAAAACACGACCTTTAGCAGAGACGATTTCTCTTTTAAAATTTTCAGCGATGGAACCTTCTGATGGTGACCAACCTTCATGATCAGAACCTAAACTATCCGACATTAAGGCAATAACTTTACCTTCACCAATGCGAGCAATGTGTTGATAGTCGGCACCTTTGCCATCAAGAGGAAAAAGATCAAGTTTGAAGTCAGAGCCATGGTAAAAAATACCCATGGGAGTGGTAATAGCAAAATGATAAGTATCAGGAATTGAATGAGTGACTTTAACTGGATCGATGGTAAAAACACCTTTGACAATTGGTAAAGTCGACTCATCATAAGTCTGTAAATTGGCACGAATTTGAACTTCACCAAGCCTGGCTTCAATGAAAGCAGCGGCTAATTTGGGAGCATAAACTGGAATGTTCTGACCTAAAATTGGCAGAATAAAACGGATAGCACCAATGTGATCTTCGTGACCATGAGTAATAAAAATACCTAAAATTCGATCTTTTTTGTCTTGAAGATAATGAGTATCGGGAATTTGAAGATCGACACCAAAGGCATCCTCTTCAGGAAAACCGACACCACAATCAACAATAATAATTTGGCTTTTTGAAGCATCGCCACTGGGAATAAATTCGTAAACGAACATATTTTGAGTGACATCACCGAAACCGCCAAGCGAGCTGATTCGGACCGAATCGGTGCCAGAGCGATATTCTCTAACTTGATTTGGTGCATTTGTAATATTTGTTTTTTGTTTTAACATAAAAAATTTTTGTGATTATAAATATAAATAATAATCTGAACAACGAACCACAAATATGTTCAGAAATAATAATGTTTCTTAATTAATTTTATCTAAAAAATCGCTTAAGTGTTATTTTGTTTACCATTGCGGTAAAAAGGTTTTGATGTTGGATTCATCGACGGCAACTTGTCTAGTTTTGCCCTCTAAAATAATTTTGGCTACTTTACGACACATACCTTCAATGTTGCGCTGAAGAGTACGAACGCCAGCATCAAATCCAAGTGGTCTGACAATTTGAGGCCAAATATCGGCAGAAACTTTTAAATCTTCTGGGGTTAAACCATTGGCTTTAAGAGCTCTAGGTAGAAGATAATCTTTGGCGATAGTTATCTTTTCATCGTCGGTATAAGAAGGCATTTGAATAACTTCCAAACGATCTAAAACAGCTGTGGCAATTCGAGAAGTGTTGTTGCAAGTGGCACAAAAAATTGCTTGTGAAAGATCGACTGGATAATCTAAATAATGATCAACAAAACGACTGTTTTGTTCTGGATCGAGAATTTCGACTAAAACTCCCATAATTGTGTTTAGGGCATCGTCGGCAACACGATCAATTTCATCTAGTAAAATAACTGGGTTATTACTTTTACAATTGACTAAACCTTTAATAATTTGGCCTGGTTCGTTATCTGGATTGATACGAGAGTGGCCGCGAAGATAATTGGCGTCACCTAAGCCGCCAAAAGGAATTCTGATAAGTTCTCTGCCTAAAACTTTGGCGATTGATTTGGCCATGGTGGTTTTACCAGTACCAACTAAACCAACAAATAAAAGAACTGGGGCATGAACGGTTTCGTTTGGATTACGACTTTTTTGAAGAGCCATAACGGAAATATATTCTAAAATTCTTTCTTTAATAGTTTCTAGCCCAAAATGTTCTTCATTTAATTTTTCCTTGGCATAATTTAAATCCAAGATGTCTTTCGTTTGATTGAACCAAGGAACAGCAATAATCCAATCAATGTATTTAGAAGTATTTTGATAAACCGGCCAAAACGATTCTTCATTTTGAGAATTAATTTCTAATTGATCAAAAAGTTCTTGTAATTTAGAATTTAAGTTTTCTGGGATTTTAACAGACGCAACTTTATCGGTCAGCCGTTTAATTGCCTCTTTAGTCGTCAATAAATTATCAGTCATTAAAAAATTATACAAGAATTTAGAACCAGTTGCTTGAATTATCGGCGAGGGCGAAATTCGCGACGGTTGTCACCACGAGGTGGAGTGAAATTTCGGAAACCACCGGTTCGATTGTCCATCTGACCTTCTGGTCGAGCTTCACCTGGATGAGCAGCTTTGAATTCAGGAGATGATAATTTAATTTGATGATTATCGTTGAATCCAGCAATTTTGACATTGATATGGTCGCCAACTTTAATGATTGAAGATGGATCTGATAAGAACCCACCGGTCATTTCAGAAACGTGAAGCAATGCTTCGCGACCTGGTAAAAATTCGATGAAAGCACCAAAATTTTCAACTCGAGTAACTATACCTTCATAATCTTCACCGACTTGAACTTCTTTAATCATGGATTCAATTTCATAAGCAGCCTTGTCGATATTTTCCTGATTTTGGGCAGAAATTGAAGCTTTGCCGAAATCATCAATATCAATCTGAACCTGATATTTTTCCATTAAGGCTTTGATGGTTTTACCACCACTACCGATGACTTCGCCGATTTTATCTTCGGGAAGAGTTACCATGGTAATTTTAGGAGCAAATTCAGAAAGTTGAGCACGAGGAGCAGCTAAAACTGATTCCATTTTATCTAAAATTTGGAGCCTGGCTTTAGTACTGGCGGCAAAAGTTTCGGTGATCATTTTTAAAGTAAGACCGGCTCTTTTGATATCTAATTGAATGGCAGTAATACCAGTCCTGGTACCAGTGATTTTAAAATCCATGTCACCATTGTGATCTTCAACACCAGCGATGTCTGTTATAAGAACATAATTATCGTCAGTTTCAGCAACTAAACCAATAGAAATTCCAGCGACTTTGTCTTTGATTGGGACACCAGCATCCATTAAGGACATAGTGGATCCACAAGTGGAAGCCATGGACGATGAACCGTTTTGGGACATAATTTCTGAAGTCAAAACAAGAGTATATGGAAATTCCTCTTCTGATGGAATGACCGGAATTAATGCTTTTTCAGCTAAAGCACCGTGACCAATTTCGCGACGACCTGGGCGACCGACTCGGCCGAGTTGACCAGTGGTAAAAGGTTGAGCAGAATAATAATGAATGTATCTTTTGGTAGTTTCTCCGCTGGAATCTTCGAGATATTGTTTATCTGCTAAAGGGGCAAGAGTGGCGACAGTAATTGCTTGAGTTAAACCTCTTTGGAAAAAAGCAGAACCGTGAACGCATGGCAAAGCACCAGCTTCAATGGTTAAAGGACGAATTTCGTCCATTTTTCGGTGATCGTAGCGAATGTTTTTAAGAGTTCTTTCTCGAAGATATTTTCTAATTACAAAATCAACGGCAGCAATTAAATGATTTTTAGAAACTTCTTCGGATTCAATTTTCGCTTTATAATCTTCAAGAACTTGTTCGACAATTTTTTCCTGACCAATCATGTGAGCACCATCAACACCAGCTTCTAAGAAAGCTTCAACATCAGCTTTAATTTTGGAATCGATTTCCTTAATTAATTCGGCAGATGGACCGGCTGATTCATATTTAATTTTTTCCTTACCACAAACTTTTGCCCAAGCAGCAATTTCTTTATTGATTTCGTCACCAGTAGTTTTTGCCAATTCAATGGCTTTTAGAGCAATGTCGTTAGGGATGATATTGGCACCACATTCAATCATATTGACGCCGGCAGGACCGGTACAAACTAAAAGGTCTAAATTGGATTTTTTAAAATCTTGGGTGGAAGGATCTAAAACTAATTTTTCATCAACTAAACCAACACGAACAATTGAGACTGGACCATTAAAAGGGATATCAGAGATAGCTAAAGCAGCAGCAGCGGCAGTAAAAGCAGGGACAACAACGTCATGATTTTTGTCGTTGCTTAAAACAGTGGTAATTATTTGAACTTCATTTAAAAAATCTGTGGGGAAAAGTGGGCGAAGAGATCGATCGATGATTCGGCCGAAAAGAACGGCTGTGTCTGATTGACCGCCATCGCGTTTCATCCATTTACCACCTTTGATGATGCCGCCGGCATAAAGTTTGTCGACAAATTCGATGGATAAAGGAAAATAATCCTTGGAATCATCGGTCTTGCCCATTAAAACAGTGGCTAAAACAGTGGTGTTGCCGTATTGAGCCACGACAGAGGCATTGGTTTGAGGAGCGAGTTTACCAGTTGAAAGGGTAATTTTTTTATCGCCTACTAAAATTTCTTTTGTATTAATTTCCATAAATTGATTATAACTAAATTTAAAATTATTTCTTAAGACCGAGAGACTTGATTATGGCAGCATATCTTTCAGGGCTGTGGGCTGAGATATAGCGAAGTAGACGACGTCTTTTAGAGATTTTGCTTAAAATTCCGCGCTTGGCTGGAGAATCGTGTTTATTTTCGGTTAAATGACCTTGGAGTTTTTCGATTTCTTTGCTTAAAATAGCGATTTGGACTTCTGGAGAACCAGTGTCATCTTTATCTTGAGCGTACTTAGTAATAATTTCTTTTTTTTCTTCTGTGGTTAATGCCATAGTGTTTTGCGGCTATTATCGGTTAATTTATAATGTTTTGGAATGGCTACCAAAAGACCGAATATAGTCAGATGAGATTATAACACAGAAAATTATTTACCGGAATCACTATCTATTGATTTTTGATTATTATCTGTAGCAGAAACAAGAGATTTAGTTTTAGTTAAGACATTAGTTATCTGTTCTGCTAATTGCGGATTACCAGTAAATTTCGCCATTTCAATATCCCTATTAATAAAACTTTCATTTATTTCAAAATTTTTCATCCCTCTGTTTTGCATTTCCTCGATTATTTGAAGATTTTTCAATGTTGCCTTTGGTGATTCTTTTAATTGCTTGATCGTCATCTCTCGTCTCTGATCATTCAATAGTCGGTCTTTTTCATTGTATAGATATTCTACCCACCCTTGGTCAACAATAGATTCCCTATAGGCAAATTCTAAATCTTCGTCCGAAAGATCAGAAATATTGTTAATATCGACATTGTTTAATTTTTTTCTTAAATAAGCAAACATTTCGGGATTTTCAGTAGCAGAAATTTTTTCAAAACTAAACTTGTTTCTTGGGAAAAAATCAAAATGATCATTTTTCAATTTCATAATATCTATACCACTTTCAGTGGTAAATGTATCGAAAACATGACCTTCCATCATGTCTTCATCGTTGAGCGATTTAATTCCTTTGTAATTGCTCTTTTTAACAAAAATGAAACCCGGTTCATATCCGCGCGCACCCCAATCATCCAATAAATCAACATTTATGTTGGAACAATAAACAAGTCTAGAAATCATTTCTGGTGTAAAAAATTCTTCAATTTTTTCTTCAGTTACTGGTTTGTAAACCAATGGAAATTCACTAACTTTTTCTCCGACAGGAAGTTTAACTGGAGACAAATCATATTCAACACTTCCTGGTTCAGGAATGGCTAATTCTTGTGGTGGTGGGTTATTTTTTTGTTCAGGCATAGTTAAAACTAGTGTAGCATTAAAATAAAACTGTAAAAACAGTGTATTTTTTACAGACTATTAAAAAATAGTTTTTTAAACCTATAATATTGACTTAACGGTAAAACCCTGTTATAATCTCTATGTTTACGGTAAAAAATTACACGTAATATACTTTAACAACTCGCAAAAAAAAAGGAAAGGATAGTGTAAAAATGTGGAATTTGTTTGGAAAAATCAGAAAGTATTTTCAAAAGAGAGATAAAAATAAGGTTATTTTTGTATTAGGGTCTAATCTATCTTGTGCTAATGATGTAGTCAATTTGATTAAAGAATTTATTGAAAAAAATAACCTTAAGATTGAGGTTATTAAGTGTCGTAATGCCGGTTTATTGGATGAAATTTTTAAAAAGTATCCAATTAAGGGAGTAATCTTAATGAATGAAATGCGGCAATATGATCCGTTTAATGGAAGTGGAATGTTTTTATCAACTTTCAAAACAGGAATTGACAAATTTGTCAATGAAGAATGTAAAAAAAGAAGAATTGTATTAATGGAAATAAAAGAAAATTTTCAAAACGGTGGTTCTATAGACCAACAAAAAAATATTGCTGATTGGCTGCAAAACAATTTCCTTTTTTAAAATTTTTGCGTGCCTCGTAAGCTCTGAATTTTATGTGGTTAAACACCAACATAACTTTCGGAGCTTTTTTATTGGGATTTTTTTAAAGGGATATTTAATTTTGTCTGTTTAGATACCTCTTCTTGCCATGTCTTCTCTACAATTGAACCATCAAGATTTTTTTGAATTATATGGCATTCATACAAAGTACTATCTTCATTAGAAGATATTGGATTTCCAGATTTGATCTGATATAAAAATTCAGGAGATGACATGTTTTATTTGAAATTAAGATTATTGACCGTTTTGAGTAGCGCGGAGACAATTAGCACCGGCTTCAAAAGTTTCTGGAGAAACATTGACTGAAAAAGATTGGGTAGCAATTCTAAGAGCAATTAAAAGATTTTTGGCTGATTCTGGGGTTAATTGTAATTCAAGCATTGGTAATAAAAAGGTTAAAATTTCAGAGAAAGGAGCATCTTGATCAAGGATATTGACCTTAGCCCAAGTTTTTTCGATACTGGTTGGGGAAATATTAATCCAATTGCCTTTGTTAACCATATTGGCGTTGACACCTAAAAGAGTTTCATCACCCAACATAAAATTAATATCAGCAGCGCTAGCTTGATTACTAATTAAAATTTGATTTTCAGCAACTTTGGGAGAACCATCTTTAGTTTGAACAACTAAATTTAGTTTGCCATTGTCTTGGTTATAGGTAACTTTTTCGATTTGATCTAAAGGATAATCAAGAGTGACTATTAAGTCATTTTGACTGTAAACATCGGTTAAAATTTCAAGGCCATTTAGTTTAGTGTAGTTGGTATCGGTTTTGTGAGGACAAAAAACTTTAGTAGTAATGTTAGATTTTTTTAAGAGTAAAGCCAAGGCAAGTGCTGAACCAACACTGTCAATGTTTAATTGAGGCACAGTAATGAGAGCCGTTTTTGCGGTTCCTAAAATATTTTTGATTTCGGAAACTTGATAGTTTTTCATAAGAAGACCTGCTAATTTTTAATTCTTATAGGCTATTATAACATCCCCTACCTTAAAGTCAATATATGGTTTAAAAGTCATACCACAATCAGCACCTACTTTTAATTTTTCAACGATGTTTTTACCTTGGTGAATACCTTCAACTTTGGTATCTTTAATAATTTTGTCGTCGCGTTTAAGATGAATTAAATCCCCTTTATTAATTTCACCTTTAGTACACTGAACACCAGAAATACGAACTTTGTCGATTTTAAATTCGGCTTTAATTAAACCCTCACCTAAAACGGTCTCATCAATAGTTGGTTCAAGAAGATGGAGAACCTGGTTTTGAATATCTTCAATAATTTCGTAAATAATTCGAGATTCAAAAATTCTAACTTTGGAAGTTTTTGCAATTTCCGCAATGTGTTTGGGAGTGGAAACATTGAAAGCAAAAATTTGAGCTTTGGCAGCCTCGGCTAAGAAAATATCATTATCGGTGACAGCTCCAATTCCAGAAGATATAACAATAACATCCTCATTAAAACTGTTTTCAAGAGCCTCTAAAGTGCCTTTAACATCGGCCTTTAAAATTACTTTTAATTTTGGATTTTCTTCGGTTGATTCCAATAAAACTTTTGTTTGTTTATCATTTACTGATTCGGTTTTATTTGAAGTGACTAAACTGCTGACAGCGGGAACTTTTTCAAAACCTAAAACTTCAACTGGAGTACTAGGGCCAGCTTCTTTTAATTGTTGACCATTACAATCGATTAAGGCTTTGACTTTACAAAGGATGTCTTCTGAATAAATAATGTCACCAATTTTGAGAGTACCATTATTAATAATCAAAGAAGCAACTGGACCACGATTTTTATCAAGACGCGATTCGATAATAGCTGCTTCAAAATCTCCCTTAGGATCGGCAGTTAACTCTAAAACTTCAGCATTTAAAAGGATCATTTCTAATAATTTGTCGATACCTTCACCGGTTTTAGCAGAGACTGGAATAACGGCGGTTTGGCCACCATACTCTTCGGGAGTAAAACCTAATTCAACTAATTGACCTTTGACTTTATCGGGAGCGGCATTTTCGAGATCAATTTTATTCATGGCAACAATGAAAGGTAAATCGCATTTTTTGATATGATCAAGACATTCTTTGGTTTGAGGCATAATACCCTCAACAGCAGAGACAACTAGCACGACCATGTCAGTGGCCTTGGCACCACAGGCACGCATATTGATAAAAGCGGCATGACCAGGAGTATCGATAAAGGTGATTAATTTAATTTGACCGTTTTTTTCAGTAACTTTGGCTTGATAGGCACCAATGTGTTGAGTGATGCCACCAGCTTCTTTTTTCCAAATATTAGTAGAACGAATTTTATCTAAAAGAGTAGTTTTGCCATGATCAATATGACCCATAAAAGCAACGATTGGTGGACGAGTTAATTTATTATTGTTAGTCATATTTTGTTTTAATAGTTAAAACCCCTCTGCCCTTCGGGCATCTCCCCTTGACAGGGGCGACTTTTATTTAAGATTGGGTAAGTTTTATTTCGAGACCAACTAATTGGCCAGCTAAACGAACATTTTCGCCGCCGCCGCCAATAGCCAGAGCTAATTGTGATTCTGGAACAGTGACAAAGGCGCAGTTGTTTTTGATTTCAACAACTTTGACGTTTTGGGCTGGAGAAAGAGCTTGAGCAATAAATTGAGTTAGATTTTGAGAAAAAGCGACAACATCAACTTTTTCTTCCATTGGTAATTCACTTAAAATTGCTTGAATACGAGAACCTTTTTGACCAATACAAGAACCAACTGGATCGATTCCAGGTTGATTTGAAGAAACAGCAATTTTAGTTCTTTCACCGGCGGTTCTGGCAATCTTTTCGATTATGACTGAACCGTTGGCAACTTCTGGAACTTCGCGAGCGAATAATTCTTTAACAAAAGCACTATCTCGGCGAGATAAAATAATTTCACTACGACCGGTTTCGTCACGAGTGATTTCTTTTAATAAAAATAATTTTTTGGCTCCAAGAGGAAGAATTTCATCTCTAATTTGTTCGTCTTTTGGACAAATACCTTCGGTTTTACCAACACCAACAACCATTTTATAAGGATCATTTTTTAAGACAATACAAGAAATGAGGGTTCCCATTTTCTTTTCAAATTCAGCCACAACTGATTCTTTTTCGGCTTCATGGATTCTTTGATCGATGACTTGTTTAGCGGTTTGGGCGGCAATTCGACCAAAACCAGGAGGAGTAACATCGGTTTTTTGGTCGCCGTCAATTTTATAGACTTTAAAAGATCCAGATTCTGGAGCTAATTCGGCAGTAAAAACGTCTTCGTCTGGGACAATGACGCCGTGTTCTTTTTGATCACGTTTATAGGCAGAGATAAGACCAAATTCAATTGAATCTAAAATAGATTGAACATCGATGTTTCTTTCACCAGCAATTTGAGCCACAGCTGCGGCAAATTCTGTTTTTGGTAGTTTTTTTAAATCCATATTATCTCCTTTTAGCAGTATTAAAAAAGGGGCTTTTCTCAGCCCCGGGTTAAAAACACTGCAAAATAATTATGGTTAGATTATACCAGAAAAATTACAAATCTAGCTGTTTTAATAAGTCTTTTTGACGAGAAGTTAGTTTAGTTGGAATTTCAACAAAAAGACGAATATAAAAATCTCCTTGTCCATAACCATTTACATCCTTAACTCCCTGTCCTTTAAGACGAATTAAAGTGTTTGGTTGAGTACCCGGTTTTATGCGAACTTTAAGAGGATCTTTAAGAGTGGAAACTTCGATGGTGTCACCAAAAATAGCTTGATTAAGCTTTATATTTACATTTACAAAAACATCGTTACCTTCGCGTTTAAAAATTTTATCTGGTTGAACATCGATATAAAGAATAAACTCGGAAAAACGAATTTTTTGACCATCGTCGACACCGGCAGGAATTTTGAGAGTTTTTTTACGGCCAGCGATAGAAACTTCTTTTTGGCAACCATTGGCAGCTTCTAAAAAAGAAAGAGAAATTTTATAAGTTTCGAGACGTTTACCTTGACTTTGCTGTCCACTAAAAGAACCACCAAAAAATTGTTCAAAAATATCAAAAGGGTTACTAAATCCGCCAAAATCAAAATCTGCACCACTAAACGGATTACCACTTTGGGTGTAAGTAAAATTAGGACCGTTTTGCTGAGTGTAGGTGTGACCGCCGAAACCGCCTGAGGATGGATCAAAAGCGGCATGGCCGAATTTATCATAAGCCGATTTTTTTTGATCATTACTTAAAACTTCATAGGCTTCGTTAATTTCTTTGAATTTATCTTCGGCATCAGGAGCTTTGTTTTTATCGGGGTGAAATTTTAAGGCTGACTTACGGTAAGCGCTTTTAATTTCTTCTTTGGTGGCAGTTTTAGGGACGCCTAATAATTCGTAAAAATCTTTTTTCATAAAGTCTATTCTATCATTGTAGAGACGCACCATGGCGCGTCTCTACAGATTATATTTTTATTGAACCACTTCGCCTTCTTCGGCGTCTTTTTTAGAATCTTCGGTCTTTTTCGGTTCTTCGGCATTTGGCTGAGTTTCACCTTCTGGTCCTGGTTGTCCAGCCCCAGCCTCTGGACCGGGTTGTTGTTGCTGATAAATAGCGGCACCAACGGTTTGAAGAATTTGATTTAACTCTTCTGACGCTTTATCTAGTTCGTCTTTGGTGACATCGGTTTTAGCTAAAACTTCTCGAGCTGTTTTTAACTGGGCTTCGATTTTTTCTTTATCTTCTGGTTTAACTTTGTCGGCAAAATCCTTTAAAGTTTTTTCACCAGAGAAAATAGTACCATCTAATTTATTTTTAGCTTCGGCCAAAGCTTTTCTATCTTCGTCTTCGCGAGCATGGGCTTCAGCATCTTTTTTCATTTGCTCAATTTCTTCTTCTTTTAGATTGGTGGCATTTTGAATAGTGATTTTTTGTTCTTTATTTGTGCCCTTATCTTTGGCAGAAACAGAAAGAATACCATTACTGTCGATGTCAAAAGTGACTTCGATTTGAGGCATACCACGAGGAGCTGGAGCAATTCCATCTAAAACAAAACGGCCAAGAGTTTTGTTGTCGGTGGCCATAGGTCGCTCACCTTGAAGAACATTAATTTCCACTTGAGGTTGACTGTCCGCATAAGTAGTGAAGACTTGAGATTTCTTAGTAGGAACAGTAGTATTTCTGTCGATTAAAGGAGTACGAACGCCACCAGCAGTTTCAATTCCGAGAGTTAAAGGAGTGACATCTAAGAGAACAACGTCTTTAACCTCACCAGTTAAAACAGCACCTTGAACGGCGGCACCAATAGCGACAACTTCGTCCGGATTTACGGTATTATTTAAATCTTTGCCAAAGAAGTTTTTAACAGCTTCCTGAATTTTAGGCATGCGAGTCATGCCACCGACCATAACAACTTCTTTAATATCTGATTTAGAAACACCAGCATCTTTTAATGCTTTTTCGACTGGACTAATAGTTTTTTGAATAAGATCATCGACCATTTTTTCCAATTCAGAACGGGTTAATTTCTTGGTCAAATGCAAAGGTTGTCCGTCTTTTTGGGTAATGAATGGTAAATTAATTTCAGTTTCGGCGGCGCTGGAAAGCTCAATTTTGGCTTTTTCAGCAGCCTCACGAACACGCTGTAAAGCTTGAGGATCTTTGCTGAGATCGACTCCATTTTGTTTTTGGAAATCATCAGTAATCCAAGTGATAATTTTTTGATCAAAATCATCACCACCAAGGAAAGTATCACCGTTGGTAGATTTAACTTCAAAAATACCATCACCGATTTCAAGAATAGAGATATCAAAGGTACCCCCTCCTAAATCGTAAACAGCAACTAATTCATTGCCTTTTTTATCCAAACCATAGGCTAAAGCAGCAGCGGTTGGTTCATTGACAATTCGTTGAACATTAAGACCAGCAATTTCTCCAGCTTGCTTGGTAGCTTGTCTTTGAGAATCATCAAAATAAGCTGGAACAGTAATAACAGCATCAGTAACTTTTTCACCAAGATATTTTTCAGCATCAGCTTTAGCTTTTTGTAAGATCATAGCTGAAATTTCTTGAGGAGTGTACACTTTACCATCAATTTCAACACAAGCAGTGTTGTCTTTGCCGGCAACTATTTTAAATGCAGAAACTGATTGCATTTTTTTGACTTCAGGATCGTCCATTCTTCGTCCCATTAATCGCTTAACACTATAAATAGTATTAGCAGAATTAAGAACCATTTGGCGTTTAGCTAAATCGCCGACGAGTTTTTTAACTGGCTCAACGATAGAAGGAATGGTATTGCGACCTTCAGAACTAATAATAACTTTTGGAGAACCACCTTCCATAACAGCAACGCAGGAGTTGGTGGTGCCTAAATCGATTCCGATGATTTTGTTTGACATATGTTTTTATTTAATCTTTAACTTTTAATTTATAAATTGTTTTTTGGAGATAGAGACGCCCCGCCGGGGGCGTCTCTACGGTTTAATTTGGCAAATTCTTGCCAACTGACACTTGAGCCGGTCGGATAACATGACCATTTAATTTGTAACCTAATTTTTTAACTTCGATGACAAAATTTTCTTTGCCTTCGACTGTTTCAATGCATTCCATTGACTGTGGATCAAATTCTAAACCCAAAGGATTAATTTCTTCTAAACCTTCTGTTTTTAAAACTGAATCAAATTTGTCGATGGCCATTTTGAGACCTGGATCATTAAGATGATTTTGAGCAAGATAAAAATTATCTAAAACTTCAACCATCTTACTTAAAATAGAAGTAGTAGCCAAAGTGACAAATAATTGGCGCTGTGAATCAATTCTTTTTTCTAAATTAGAATAATCAGCCAAAGATCGGGCTAATCTTTCTTCTAGTGAAGTGATTTTTTCTAATAATTCGGCGTTATTAGGACTGTTTGTTTTTACCTTTTTATCTTTTGACATATTTTTTTTAACGACTAATAGTGGAAAGAAGCTCGGCAAAATAATCGACGACTGGGACAACGTATGAATACCTAAAACGGGCGGGGCCAACTATCCCAATAATTCCACGATGTGGACCGGATTCATAATTTTGATAGATAAAACCACATGGTTCGAGATGTTCCATTCCAAGATCTTCACCGATTAAAAGATGAACTATTTCAGTAGATTCTGGGTTTAAACTACCTGCCTTTTTAATAATCTCATGCCAAAAATTGGCATTATCAATTAAAGATAAAACTGTTTTCGCAACATCAATATTAAAAAATTCTGGTTCCTCGAGTAAATTTGACGCGCCACAACTATAAATAGTACCTTGATCAGTAGTAACAATAGCCATAGATTTAGTACGTTGAGCTAATTCTTTAATGGTTTCATGGAGTAAACGATCAAATTCATTCCGATATTCCCAAATTTTTTCTTTGGCGCCGATTTCATCACTGACGGATAAATTTTTTGGAGCCATTAAATTTCGGACATAATATTTGAGACCCATTGAAGTTGGAGTGCGACCAGAAGAAAGATGACCTTTTTTCAAAAAACCAAGCTGCGTCAGAGCCATCATTTCATTTCTAATAGTGGCCGAAGAGATGCCTAATGCATATTTCTTTTCAAGGGTTTCAGAACCAACTGGATCAGCGGTTTCAATGAATTCCTCGACGACACATTTAAGTATTTTTATTTGTCTTTGAGTTAAATCTGACATATTAGCAATATAATAGACTGAGTGCTAAACGGTGTCAAGAGGGAAAAAGAAACCGGTAAGCGTTTTGTTTTTTCTAAAAACAAATTACTTACCGGTAATCACATATATAAAATCTAATTTATTTTTTGCATTTCCGCATTTCTTCTTGAAGAAAAGACCAATATTTTTTTGGTTCCCAAACAATATTACATTCTTCAATTAATTTTTTAACTATCGGGTCGTCTTGCCGGTATTGCGGAGTAGGAATATGAACTACTGAAAGTATCGGAATACCATAGAAAGATTTTTTTTTGGAGCGATTAATGACACAAGCAATAGCAATCACATTTCCTTCTGCAGATTCGATAAGATCAATCATTTGTTTGGTGGTAAAAAAATTATTACAGACGCCTTCAAAAATAATATAATTTCCACCAACTTGAATATTTTGACGATCATAAAAAAGAAAAGATTCTTCTTTTTTTCCATGTTCGGGGTCAGCAACTGCCAATACTCTCTTTTTAAAAAAGGATATTGGGTATAGTAACAGTTTGTCTATGTCGGTAACCAAAACAAAATCCTCTTGAGATGCAATTAAATGGTAGGAAGGAAGACACAGATTGGCCTTGATTGTTTCTGCCAGAAGACTGGAAAAATATTCTGTGGCTTTGGATAATTGTTCAATTGGGGCGGTATTATAGTAATAGAAACCGACATAATTTTTTTTATTACCATTGACATCGATATAAATGTCGTCATAAGCAACTAATGGACCTAAATAGTTTTCATTCCTATCCTCAGGCGATTTATAAACACCACCAACTTTAACAAATGTTTCATATGGGGAATGCTCTAAAATATTGAACATTTTTACGCCTCCAACTCTTCAATTATTTTTTCGACGGCATCTTGAGGCGTCATGCCATTTGGAGGACTGGTAATTGGTCGGCCAATAACTAAATAATCACCACCGGCATCGATAGCCTCTCTGGGAGTCATTATTCGTTTTTGATCGTTGGCGTCCGCCCACAAAGGCCTAATTCCTGGGACAACTTTTAGTAATCCTTTAAATTTAGGTTTGTTAAGCCTTGGTAATTCTTTTGGTGAACAGATAATACCACCGGCACCAAGCCTCGCAAGTATTTGAGCAAAATAGTTAACTTTATAACCAGAATATTCTCCAAAAAGGCGATAACATTCTTCAGAAGAAATACTGGTTAAAACAGTAACACCAAGGACTATACTGTCAGGACTGTTTTCAATTGCAGCCTTGATAGCTTCTTCTCCGGCAGAAACGTGAACATTGACCATGGCTGGTTTTAATAAAGAAATAGCATTGGCAGCGCCTTTGACTGTGTTAGAAATATCATCCCATTTGCCGTCCCAAAACAGTTTGCCATCAACCAAATTAAAAAGTCTTTTAATTTTGCCCAAAGATGACAGATCTCCATAATTAATTAATTGGGCAATGATTGAATTTTGCAGTTCTAATCCAAATTTGAACATGCCAACGTAAGGTTGTAGAGTTTCCACAATTTTGAGCGCAACGTCGATATTATTAGTGTCAACTGGAACAATAATCCTGTCTTTTGCCTCCATTACAAACCATCCTCTTTCTTTTTAAAATTTAGATTTTATATATGTAAAGGTGCTAACACCAATTTTTTCAATGTTTTTACTGAAAATTTAGCTGTGGGGGTATTGTATTATTATTACCTTTTTTTTACAACAGATTTTGTTTGGTTAGTTTTTTTTGAAACGAAAAACAAAAAGGCGATTAAAATAATTGAAAGAAGAATTATGTTGAGAAGATTAAATTGATGGAAAAATAAAAGTAAAATTAATGAAGTGAAATAAAGGGCTTTGATTGAATTTAGGCTGTATTTCTGGGAAAAAATACAGAGAACAGAAAAAAAGAAACAAAAAATAATGAAAAAGAAAATTATTTTTGACCAAAAAAATTCAGGAGAGACTGAATTGACAAAAATTAAAAAAACAGAAGCAAGAGTAAGAGCGTAATAAAAAAACTTCTTATTCATGAATAGCTTCAATTAATTCTTCTGGATTAGTTGGCTGAGGTAAACTTTGAACTTTGTTTAATTTACTAACAATAGTGTGAGATTTAGAACTGGCATCTTCAATAACATTACTAGCTTCCTGAAGTTTCTTTTGAGTTTTGGTTAATAAATCACCAAAAACTCCGAATTCCTTTTTAATACTGTTTAAAACCATCCAAACTTCGGACGATCTTTTTTCGACAGCTAAAGTTCTGAAACCCATTTGAAAACTGTTAAGGATGGCAGTGATAGTGGTGGGGCCAGAAATGGTGACTCGGTATTGGCGCTGAAGTGAATCAACTAATCCCGGTTTTTGGGCAATTTCAGCATAGAGGCCTTCAACGGGAAGATAAAGAATGGCAAAATCAGTGGTGTGAGGTGGATCGAGATATTTATCAAAAATGTCTTTAGCTTCTTTTTTGAGCCGATTTTCCAGGGCTTTTTCAGAAACTTCGATTTGAATTAAATCCCCTTTTTCTTGAGCTTTAATTAAATTTTGATAATCCTCTAAAGGAAATTTACAATCGATAGGTAAAAGACATGGTTTTTCGCCTTCTTTTTTGCCGGGAAGTTTGATGGCAAATTCGACTCGATCATTACTGCCATGTTTAACAGCCACGTTGGTTTCGTATTGGTCTTTAATCAAAAATTGATCGAGTAAATTTTCTAATTGAACTTCACCCCAAGTGCCACGAACTTTGATATTGGATAAAACTTTTTTAAGATCGCCGACACCGACGGCTAAATTTTGCATTTCACCTAAACCTTTATAAACTGATTCTAATTGAGTGCTGACTTGTTTAAATGATTCCCCTAATCTTTTTTCTAAAGTGCTTTGTAATTTTTCATCGACGGTAACCCGCATTTTTTCGAGTTGGACAGAATTATCTTTTTGAATTAATTCAAGTCGTTTTTCGATGGATTCGCGGACTTGATTTAAAATGGTGTTGATACTGGTGATAAGTTTGTCGAGTTTGATGGAGAAATTGTTAAAAGAACCGTTTAATTCTTGGCGGTTTAAAGAAAAATCCTGTTTGATGGAATTTTCTAATTTGAGTTGGATTTTATCGAGTTCTTTAATTAATTGGGCCGTATTATCGGTTGTTTTTGATTTAGAAATTAAATAAACCTGGGCGATGAGAATTAGAATTAAGAGGATGTAAACAAGAGTCATAGGTTATTTTACACTAAGGTTTTTAATCACACTTTCTCCGGTTTGTTCTTCTATTTCGATTCTGGCTTTTTTGGCAACACTTCCACCTTTTTTGGCAATTATTTTATTTTGAATTAATCCAATTGGTTTTTGTTTTTTGGAAATTTCTGTTGTTGAGACTTCAGCCAACATGTTTAGAACTAATTCCAAATTAGTCATATTGTCGCGAAGATTTTCTTTTTTTAATCCTTTAAATTTTTTATAATCTTTAATACTTCTGTCGGCCCAAGCTTTAGTAATTTCATCCGTAAGTATGGCAAATTCTAAACCTTCTTTTACCCCTCGATTTTGCCATTCATCAGTTAATTCTTTTCGAACTTCAATACTTTTTAAACGCTGATTTATCCATTCTTTTGAATAACCTTTTTGTAAATAGGTTTTCATGGCTCGATCAAAAGCGAGCTCTGGATCTTCTGTTTCTTCAATTCGTTCATAACCGACTTGGGCTAACCAAAGTTTAAATGGTTCGGCTTTTGGTGAGGGAATGGTCTGAATAATTCTTAAAACGGTTTCTGTATCAGCACAATCGGTGAGATATTTTTTACCATCGGATGCGATTAATTTCAGTTGGTGACAATTTGTCACCACCTCGCTGCCTTCTTGTCTTAGCCTTTGCGATAGCTTATTCCAATATTTTCGCGGATCAAAACTATCAGTTAAAACAGCCACGATATCAACAATAGAAAAATACCATAATTCTTTTTCATCATCATATAAACGACGAATTCGTTTTTGATTAAACAAAATGACAGAATGTTTTTCTTTCATAATTAAATATACCGAATAAAACCCAAAGATGTAAAGAGGGGAGATTGAGATAATAGAGATTGAAAATTTATTTTACCCCAGTTGTGCCGAAGCCGCCGCGGGAAGGATTATCCATAACATCTACTTCGTCGAAATCAAAATCATCACATTTGATTAATAAAATTTGGCAAAGACGAGTACCTTTTTCGATAGTGACTGTTTTGTCAGTAAAGTTGTAAGCGGCAAAATGATATTCATCATTATCACCACAATAATCACGATCGAAAATAGCAACTCCATTGATAGCCATAATACCAAGTTTATGGGTGGAGCTTCGGGCAGTTTGCAGTATAAAATAACCATCAGGAATTTCGATGGCAACATTCATGGGAACATAGGCGATTTCTTTTGGTTCAATTGTAAAATCGAGACGAGAATATAGGTCGGCTGCCACAGCGCCATTGGTTTTGTGAACAGGTAATGGCAGAGTTTTATCAAATCTTTTGATTTTAATTTTCATAGTCCATTATAATCTATAATGAATTAATGAGATTAACAAAATATTTTAGAATTTTTTGGGTACTTCTATTATTATTTTCGTTCAGTCCGGTTAATGCTACGGATAAATCTTATTCTATTGATAATGTAAATATTTTGGGCCAATTAAACACTGACGGTTCAATGAACGTGGAAGAAACAAGAATTTTTTCTTTTGATGGAAGTTATACCTTTGCTTATGAATATATAAATAAAAAGGGTGATAGAAGTGAGCCATATATATTAAAAAATTTTGAAATTTGTGATGAAAATCAATGTTATAAAGAGTTGGATTCTAAAAATAAAGGGCAATACGACACAATTAAACCGATTTCTAGTTTTTATGTTGACGAACAGGCCAACAAATATTACATTAAATGGTTTTATCAATCTAATAGCGGCAAAAAAACTTTTAAGATTAAATATATTATCGATAATGCAATTACCTTAAATACAGATAATGCTGAATTGTATTGGAAATTAATTGGGGATGATTGGGAGATAAGTCAGGATAATGTTTTGGCTCAAATTAATTTACCGGCAAATATTCCAGGATCGGAAATAAAGGCTTGGGCACATGGTCCACTTGATGGAATTGTATCAATCCCCGATTCAAGTAAGGTGACATACGAAGTTGGTAGATTGTCGCCAGGAACTTTTTTTGAATCCAGAATTTTGTTACCCAAAAATGTTTTTACTGATGGAGTAATCGGGAGTTTAAGTAAATCGGAAATTGAATCTCAAGAACAAGCTTTTATTGATCAAACAGAAAATCTAAAACAAAGAAATAAAAAACTAGCGACTGGGTTTTTTATTGTTTTGGCTGGATTACTTGTATTCGGCATAGTTCTATTTATTAAACAAATTAGAACTTTTATGAAATTTGGAAAGGACTCAAAATTACCGGAAGTAAATTTATCAGGAAGATTATGGGAGCCGCCAAGTGATATCGATCCGGCTCAAATTGAACAATTAATTAGTACTAATAAATCTTTATCTCCTGCCTCATTTACCGCGACGATTTTATCTTTAGTCCAACATCGATTTTATAAAATCATGAGAAGTGACCAAAAGGAAGGTTTTATTTTTAAAGATTATAACTATTACTTGGTGCCGCTAAATAAAAAAATGAGTGAAGCATCTGAAATTGAGGGCCGTGTTTTTGATTTCTTGGGGTCAGTAAAACGAACTAAAGTTAATTTGGGCGGACAAGAAATTGAAGGGATTAAATTAAAAGATATTTCTGTGTGGTGCTCTACACACCGGACTGAAAGTTATGATTTTTTTAAACATTTTTCTGATGCAGTTTTTCAAGAAAATTTGGATGAAGGTTATTTTGATAAAAATTCTCATTCAATAAAAAGCTATACATGGGTGGGAGTATTACTGTTTATCTTGATGTTTATAGAATTTATGTTTGGTGTAAGTATGGGTTCAAGTTTGAATTCGCCTGGATTAATAATTCTTGGATTTTGTGGTGGTTTTACTCTGATGATTTTTTCTATTATTACAATGAATCTGAAAATGTTTGGAGAAAAGAGAACAAAAATTGGAGCCGAAGAAACAGCTAAATGGCTGGCTTTTAAAAAACATATGAAAGAATATAGTACTACTAAAAATTATCCAATTGATTCGATAATTTTGTGGGAAAAATATTTGGTTTATGGAACAGCTTTAGGAATTTCGATAAAAGCGATAAGCGCACTGCCAGTTAATTTTACTGATAATAATGACAAAATTATAATGACGACATATTGGTGCGGTAATATGGGTGATTTTGGTGATTTTTCAAGCAGTTTATCTTCCCTATCCTCTGCCCTTAACAGTATTTCAACTGCAACTAATTCCAGCTATGGTGCTTCTGGTGCAGGATCATCGGGTGGAGCTTCTGGTGGCGGTGGAGGTGGCGGTGGCGGAGGTGGCGGCGGTGCTGGTTGAGATTTATTTTAAAAGATAATGTAAATGGTCTTTGTCTTTACACTCTTTACCGGTTTCAAAGAATTCTAAATTTAAAATTTTTTGATGAACCTCTTCTATTTGAGTTTTTAATTTGTTTAAATCTTCATCGGAAACATTAATAACTTTACGGACAAAATTTTTCTTTAATTTACTTTTTTCAACAAAATCGATAATGCCTTGATTAAACTGTAAACGAGAATCATTTTTAATGTCGAGCAATAATTTATAAAAAACAATTTGACGATAGTAATCGCCGTCAGGCGAAAGCTCCTTATATTTACTGTCGGCATTGCCGGTTTTAAAATCGATAACGTTAATTTTGCCATTTTCAGATTTTTGAATAAGATCGATTTTGCCGGTTAAGGGAATATTTTTGTAGACAATATTTTCAGAGGCAAAATTATATTCACAAATATTACCGTCTTTGACGGAATCAATATATTGATCACAATATTCAATTAAAATTTTGTGACCATTTTCCAAACACCATTGATAATCGGTTTTAGGTAATCTTTCATTTTTAAGACTTTGTTCAAAGCTTTTAATAACTTCGTCTTTGGGTTTTTTCTGATAAAAATCAGAAAGAGCTGAATGAATGGCGGTGCCAAAACTACTGAATTTTTCCTTATTTTGGGGAATTCTTAAAATGGTTTTGTAATAAAAACAAAGTGGACAACGAAGATAAGAATTGAGATGACTGACATTAAATTTGTAATGATTGGTTAAATAGTCTTTTAAATATTGAGATAAATCCGGTTTTAGGTCGTGAGAAATGTCGGTGTATTGATAATAAATTTTTAAGGCGTTGGTCTTGTCATTGAATTTTATATTTTCAATTAATTTGCTGTCAATTTCGGAAACAAAAACGGAAGGATTTTGATTTTTACCGCTTTCTTTGTATTGAGAATAAGACAGATAAATTTGTTTTTTGGCGCGAGTTAGAGCGACATAAAAAAGTCGGCGATCTTCTTCATAATCATCTTCAATACTTTTGGTAATTTCACTAGCAAGAATACCAAAAGGCAATTTTAATTTACTAAAATCACGCTGTTTTTCCCATGAATCTTCGAGGAGTCGATAAATAAAAACATGGTCAAACTCCAAACCTTTGGCGCCATGGACCGTTAATATTTTTATTGAGTCAGAAGAATCATAATTAATTGACGGTGAAGAAATGGAAAGATTATTTTCGACATAGAGATGAATTCGATCGATAAATTCTTTTAAGGAAAGATCTTTTTTAGTAACAGTATCTTTGAGAAGTTTATAAAAAGTGTAGACCTGATTAAGAGAATCTATATCATTTTTGGACAATAAATATTTTAGGATTTTAAATCTTTTTAGAATTTTGTTTAAAACTTTTTCTAGAGGATAATTTTCTAAATCGATTTTAGTTTTGGCGACTCTTTTGCCAAATTTGGAAATTATGGTTTTGGATTTTTTGGAAATTTTAAGATCATTAATTTTTTCTTGATCAAAAACTAAGTCTGATAAAACAATTTTTTCTTTTAAAATTTTGACTAAATCAAGAGAATTTAAATTAATAAATGGAGCGGCCAAAATATGGTAAACAGATTCATTATGATTGGGATTATCAATAAATTTGAGTAATTTGAGAAGTTGAGTGATTATGGGATTTTTAAGGATATTGGAATCTGAGGGAAGAAAAAATTTAACTCCAAAAGCAGATAGCATTTTAGTCAATTCTTCGGCATCGCGATTTTTACGAAGTAAAATAGCAATTTCACTTGGATTTTCTCCAGATTTAATTAAATTAGAAATTTTTTGAGCGACATAATGATCTTCTTCAATATTGGAATTTAAGGTGGTTAAATTAATTGGATCAGGGTCATAATCTTTGTTTGAAATTAAAGTTTTATCAATGTCGGTAATTAAATTGGCGATACGATTTTTATTGCGACTGATAACGTTGGATGATGACTCTAAAATAAGTTTATGGCTGCGATAATTGTTTTTTAAGACAACTTTTTGAGGACTGTATTTTTGATAAAAATTGTAGATATTTTCGATGGAGGCACCCTGAAATCTAAAAATTGATTGATCATCATCTCCAACCACAAAGATATTTGGATTTTCGTAATAATTGCCTAACATATCGACTATTTTACTTTGGCTGGAGTTGGTGTCTTGGTATTCATCGACAAGAATATATTGATATTTTTCTTGAAAATTGAGTAAAAGATCGGGATTGTCATTAAAAGCATTAATGACAAATAAAATCATATCTTCATAATCATAAAGAGATTTTTTTTGAAGTTCTTTTTGGTATGAATCAAAAATTTTGACAAATTCTTTTTGTTTGGGAATGTCTTTTTCGAAATCTTGATAAAATTTTCGGATTTCGTTTTTTACATGACTAAGATTGTCATTGGCGCTTCTAATTATTTGGAGATGAATTTTGAGATTGAGAGAAATAAATTTGGAATTTTGCAAATTGTCTAAAATTTGATTTATTTGATGATAATTATTTTTAGTGGCTCGAACATTACTGAGTTGAGAAATAAAATCACCGGAATTCTTGAAAAAAATTTCTTCGTCTTTAATTAAGTTTAAAAGAGATTCTTGGTTGATGTTTTCTCGTTTAGTTAAGTGAATACAATCGAGAATGCTTTTTTGATAACAATAACGATCACCCCAGGAAATCAAAGGTGAAGAATTTTCGAGATGATCAATAATATTTTTGATTATTTCAATAGTTTCTAGATCATCAATGGCTTTGAGATTTGAGGATGAAAAAGGGAAATATTGGGGATTTGAAGAAATAATATCGTTACAAAAAGCGTGAAAAGTACAAATTTTTATTTTATAGGCATCAGGGCCAATCATGTTTAACAAACGGCTTCTCATGTTGTTGGCGGCCACGTCGGTGTAAGTTAAACATAGAATTGAACTGGGCTTAGTGTCAGTTTTGTCTAGTATATTGGCAATTCTTAAAGCGATGGTTTGGGTTTTACCAGTGCCAGCACCAGCGATGACCATAACTGGACCGTCAATGGTGTCGACAGCGAGCTTTTGCTCGGGGTTTAGCTTTTGATATTCAGTTAAAAAATTATTTTTGAGATTTTTGTCCACTTAGATATTTTAACTTATAAATTTGTGGCCATCGGTTGTAAAATAGGGTCAATGGAGAAAGAATTAATTTTATTTGATTGGGATGACACTTTATTTTGTAAAAATGAATTTATAAGAAATTTGGGTAAAAACTTGGCTGACGCTTATCAAGTTCAAAGTGAAGATATTTTGGAATTGGAAAAAAAATATATTGATACATTAGATCAATCAGGTGATTTTCGTATTGATAATTTTTTAGAATATTTGGGGGAAAATTTTAATAAAAAAATTGGATTAGATGATTTTGTGTCTGATAAATTAGGAATTTATTCTGAGTCTTTATTCGCCGATACTGTCCCAGCTTTAGATAAATTAAAAAATAATTTTAAGTTGGGAATTTACTCACAAGGATTTGACGATATCCAAAAAATTAAAATAAAATCTTCTGGATTGAAAGATTTTTTCGAGGAACAATGGGTTTATATAGATAAAAATAAATTAAATTTAGACTTAGTTAAAAAAATGCCGGAAGGATCGATTATTGTTGACGATAAAAAAGAAGTGGTGGAGAAATTAAAACTTTTAAACCGTTTTAAAATTATTTGGATTAATAGAAATACAGACGAAAAAATAGAAGGAGTAGTCACTATTAAGAGTTTAGAGGAATTAATTGATTTAGCTAACCCTGAAAACTTTGTCCATAAATAGAACGGAAAAGAACAGCGATAAAAAGACAGAACAATGCGAGTATGATGAAGTTAGTCTGGGTAGAGAAAAACTCTTTTTTAGTAACGGTTTTTTTCTTTGGCATTTTTTTTATTAATTTTTATTAAATTAATAATAGCAGGTTTTTAAAACAAAAAAATACCCGTATGTGATTTTAAAAATCCCAAACGGGTAAAAGTTGTAGGTGTTATTTAGTATCAACAAAGGCTGTTATGCTAAAAGTTTTCATACTGGTGGTAAAGATATAAAAACCTATACTGTTTAATATTGACCCCACTTCTTCAAGGACGGGTATTGATGAAGAATGATTAATCTGTAAACCCTTTATTTCTCTTGGACAGTTTTTACTAATTTCAGAAAAAATTAAGTTAATTAGTGGAAAAGTTTCTACTAAAACTCTTCTTTTTTCATATGAATTTGAGCATTTTTCATTATTATCGATTTTTTCAATTTTCTCTTTGACTTTTTTCAAAGCCTTTTTGTGTAAGTGGTTTATTTTCTGAAGATCACTCATTTTATAAACCTCCTTTCTAACACCCAGATTTTAAATGTACTTTTACGCACAATCGCGTATAAACATTACCCTGGGGGTTTATCATAATAACAGCAAAAAACAAGATTACAGGATATTTTTTACTTTAGTAATTTTTCTAAAATTTCTTTTGCCATTTGGGGATTGGCGGAGCCATGGGAGGCTTTCATTAATTGACCGATTAGAAAACCAATAGAAGCTGGATTCTTCTTATAATCTTCAACGGCTTTTGGATTTTGATCGATCACTTCTTTAGCAAAACTTTCAATAGCACTAGTATCGGATACCTGCATTAATCCCTGTTCTTTGGCAATAATTAATGGATCTTTTCCAGTTTGATAAGAATCTACGATTAATTGTTTAATAGCTGTTGATGACAAATTATTTTTATTGTCAAATAATTTTTTAAAATTATCAGGAATAATTTTTTCGATATCAATTTGAATAGTTTTTAATGAACCTAACATTAAATTAGCAACGAATTTAGCAAACGAAGGATCGGTTGAAGAACGGAGGATAAAATCAAAAATTCCAGCAAAAAAAGGTTCTTTTGATAAAAGATGTGCGTCATAATCCGATAAATCATATGATTTATAACGGGCAAATTTTTCATCTGGCAACTCGGGAATAGTTTTGCGAATTTCTTCGATCTGTTCATCTGTAAAAACAATATGAGGAATGTCTGGTTCAGGGAAATAACGATAATCAGATGAGCCTTCTTTTTCTCGTTGTAAAAAAGTTTGATTTTTATCGGCATCCCAACCACGGGTAGTTTTATTTAGAGAACTTTTAACTTCGTGGTTTTTTTCAAATTCTTCGGTCTGACGATTTATTTCAAAATCGATAGCGGTTTGGACCCCAGTAAGAGAAGCGACATTTTTTACTTCGACAAGTGGAGTGTAAAAAGTTTGTTCATTATCTTCGATTTTTAAATTGATGGTTGGCTCGCAACGCATACTGCCTTTTTCAATGTCAGCATCGGAAATACCTAAATATCGGACAATTTGTTGTATTTTTAATAAATATTTTTTAGCCATTTCGGCTGAAGTGATATCTGGTTCGGAAACAATTTCAACTAAGGGAACACTGGAACGGTTGTAATCGATAAGGGTGATATCTACACCGTTTTCGGTGGTATGGACAGATTTACCAGTATCTTCTTCCATATGGGCTCGATTAATTCTGATTTTTTGACCATCAATTTCAAGAAAACCATTAACGACAAAAGGTTTTTCTAATTGGGTAATTTGATAGCCTTTGGGAAGATCAGGATAAAAATAATTTTTTCTTTCAAAAAAACTTATTTTATTTGGAGTGCAGTTGAGAGCTAGACCAAGTTTTACACACCATTCACAGGCGGTTTTATTTGGCACTGGAAGAGCACCAGGAAGACCGAGGCAAACTGGGCAAGTGTGGGTGTTGGGTTCGATATGAAAATGTTGGGCATCACAACTACAAAACATTTTTGATTTAGTTTTTAGTTCAACGTGGACTTCAAGCCCGATTATGGGAGTAATTTTCATAAGTTTGGTACCTCGGTATGAAATGATGTAATTTGTTGATATTGATGACCGACGGACATAATTTTGGCTTCTTCAAAAAAATTACCAATCAACTGAAAACCAATAGGTAATTTTTGAGAATCAAAACCACAGGGAAGAGCAAGTGATGGAACCCCGGCGACATTAATACAAACAGTGTAAATATCGGCTAAATACATTTCGAGAGGGTTGTCGCATTTATCGCCAATTTTCCAGGCAGTGGTAGGAGAACAAGGCGTTAAAATAACATCGACTTCAGATAGAACATCTGTAAATTCTTTTTTAATTAAGGTACGAACTTTGGCAGCTTTAGTGTAGTAAGCATCATAATAGCCAGAAGACAGGGCATAAGTGCCGATTAAAATTCGGCGCTTTATTTCTGGTTCCATAAATTGACCGCGGGTATTCATGTAATAGGAAATTATATCAGTGGAATTTGAAACGGTTTGACCAAAACGAATGCCATCATAACGAGCCATGTTGGCAGAAATTTCTGAGGGAACCAAAATATAATAAACTGCCAGACCTAAATCGGTGCTTGGTAAAGAAACTTCTTTGAGAATGGCTCCTTTACTTTCAAATAATTTAGCAGTCTCCATAACCTTGTCTTTTACTTCGCTATTGATAGCACTGGAAAAATATTCTTTAGGCAAACCAATTTTTAAACCAGAAAGATTAATACTGTCTAAAAGTTGAGTGTAATCTGGAATTGTTTGATCGATTGAAGTGGCGTCGTGAGGGTCGTGTCCAGCGGTGATTTGAGTGACGGTGGCAATGTCGGCCACGGTTCGAGCAAAGACACCAGGACAATCAAATGATGACGCCATACTGGTAATACCATAACGAGAATTTAATCCATAAGTCGGCTTTAATCCCGAAACACCACAAAGCGAAGCGGGTTGACGAATTGATCCGCCAGTGTCAGTGCCAAGGGCAAAATGGCAAAGATTAGCTGCTGTAGCGGCGGCAGAACCACCGGAAGAACCGCCAGGAACCATATCTAAATTCCAAGGATTCTTGGTGGTAAAAAAACCAGAATTTTCAGTCGATCCACCAAAAGCAAAAGGATCGGTATTAGTTTTGCCAATAATGATGGCATCTTCATTAATTAATTTTTGATAAACAGTGGAAGAGTATTGTGGAATATAGCCTTTTAAAACTTGGGAACTAGAAGTAGTTTGGATATCTTTAGTTAAATAAATATCTTTAACAGCCATGATTGATCCGGCTAATTTACCAATTTTCTCACCTCTATTTATTTTGACGTCTAAAATTTCTGCCTGTTTTATGGCTTCTTTTTCAGTAATGGTTATAAAGGCATTAATTTTAGGATCAATATTTTTGACACGGTCGATAAAAAAATTAGTGATTTCAAGAGCGGTGACTTTTTTATCAAGGAGAAGTTGGCGAATTTGCAAAATTGAAAAAGTTGAATAATCCATATTATTTTTTGATGGTGTTAGTAACAACAAAATAACCATCTTTAGTGACGACGGCCGTAGAAAGGGCGACAGATTGTGGTAATGATTCACCTATTTCGTCTTGGTGAAAAATATTTGATTGTTCGTTGACTCTGAAAGTTGGTTCAATATTATCAATATCGACCTTATTTAAAATATCAAAAGAATTTAAAACAGATTCGAGTTGTGGTAAAAAGGTATTTTTTTCAGATTCGGATAAATTAATTCTGGCCAATTTAGCAATATGCTCTAATTCGGTCATGGAAATCTTTTGTGAAGACATAGTGTATTTTAAAGCATAATCTTATTAGACTCTACTTTTAATTTGATCTTGTTTATTAATCTGGAATGTGTTTATATTAATTTCGGCATTATTAAAAATTAAGTTCTATAAGCTGAATAATAATTTTTAATAGTACTTTAAAATTAATTTCTGGGAGGGAGAAAAGGAAATAGATGAAAAAAGGGTGCCACTTATTTCTGTTTGTGTTGTTAATAGGTTTGTTATTTTCCCCGGCAATTGCATTATCGAAAGGAGAGAATGGAGAAAAATCAAAAATTTTAATTGAATTATATGAATTAAAAACACCAAATGACACAGGGAAGACAAATGCCATAAGATCGGCAGAGTTAATTAACGGATTGATTTTGAAACCGGGAGAGATTTTTTCTTTTAATGAAACAATTGGTGAGGTGACAAAAAATCGTGGATTTACTTATGGATATTTTTTAGGTGTCGATTCAAACGGTAATAAAAAAGTATATTTTGATTCAGGATCAGGTCTTTGGAGAACTTCAACGGCAATTTTTCAAGCAGTTAGTGATGCTAATTTTGAAATTATCGAAAGACACATAATTTATTTTCCTGAATCTTATACAATGGCTTGTAATAGTGCTTTGGTAAAACGAAATAGTGGTTTAGATTTTAAATTCAAAAATAATAAAAGTTATTCAATTGAAATTGAAACATCTACTGATGATAGTGGATTAATTTCAATTACGATTTACCAACTTCCAAAACAAAATTAATTCAAAAAGGGTATATGTTGTAATTTACGAATGTAAGTTTAAACAAATACCCTTTTTTATTTTCTAGAAATTTTAGCTTTAAAACGAAGAAGTTTCCAACGAATTTTATCAGCAGAATTGTAGGCTTTATATAAAAATGGATTAATGATTAGATCGTAAGTCCCAACATATTCAACTAATTGTCCGCCGTAACCTTGTTTAAAACGATGAAACCCAAAACCATTTTCAGTTTCTTTAGCATGAGGACCAAGACAGCCCCACATATCAAAAGTTTTACATTTTAATTTTTGACCAAGTTTTACAACCTCCCACATTAAAAGATTTTGAGCCATGACTTGACGATTGATATGAAGAGAAGCACCGTAGGGATAAAATAATTGATCTTTCAGTTTAAAAATCATAAAGGCTGATAGGGTTTCATTTTGGTAATAGGCCAACATAATGTGGATCATGCCGGTGTTCTTTAATTTTTTCCATAAATCGCGATGATATTTTTCGGTGTGTAAATAAAAACCTTGGCGTTTGGTGGTGGCAAGAAGAAGTTTTAAATAAATTTCAAAACCTTTGTCATCGGTCTGTTCTTTAATTTCAACGCCGTAACGATTAGCAACTCTGATGTTGTAACGAGTTTTAGAATGCATTGATTCTAATAATTCAGTTTCGCTTTTGGTTAAATCAATTAAAAAGGTGTGGGGATAAAAGGCAACTTTGGGTGATTTTTTAAGATTTTGAAAATTAGGTTTTTGGAATACAAGAGTACTATTATTAAAATTATCGTATTTTTTATAAATAATATTGGGCTCGAATTTAACAAAAATAGCATTTTCATTTTTAGCAATTTCGGTGATTTTTTGGATCATTTCATCATTAATTTCAGGACCACGAAGAATGGTACCAATAGAAAATTTAGTTTTGGGAATTTTATGAAAACTGACAGAATAAGCGGAAATTATTTTATCGTCGTCGTTAAAAAGACCGAGACGATAAACTGTGTGGCCTTGAGAAATTTGAAAATCTCCCCACTCCCAAGTTTGAACTGGATGGATAATTAAAGAGTCATATTTTTCTTTATCTTTGATGGTGAGAATTTTAGTAGTCATTTTATTTTTCTATTTCAGTTTGTTCAGGAGTCCATGGCGGAGTAGCTGGAACAAAAGCAACACAATCTCCATCGAAAAAATATTTTTCTTTTGGATTAATAATTACCTGATCCATTTCATTTAAAATGATTGATTCTTGTTCAGTTGTTAAAGTTGTAGATCCTTTAATAATAAAAACTAATTCTGTACATAAATTATTACAAATCCAACCTTCAGATGGATGTCTGCCTTTTATTTCAACATAACCGCCACTTATGTTTTTATTTTGACTAGGATATTCGTGAGCGGTTACATTTCCATTATGAAAAATTTGCGATTGATCTTTTTTGGTTATTTCCATGAGTTATTTTATCAGGTTAATAAATATCGGGGTCGTAAATGATATCATCATCATCTTTTGATTTTCTGGGGTGGCGATAATCACGAAAGGTTTCTAAACTTTCTTCAAATTCAACTAATTCAGACGGGATGTCTGATAGAAATCTGCTGGGTTCATTTAAACTACTTTTGCCGAAAAATAGGCGTCTTGATGCATAGGAGAGATAAAGATAGTCTTTGGCACGAGTAATACCGACATAGCAAAGACGGCGCTCTTCTTCTATTTCTGATTCATTAATTAAACAACGAGAATGAGGTAAAATTCCCTCTTCAAACCCCACCATAAAGACAACTTCAAACTCCAACCCTTTAGCACTATGAAGAGTCATTAATTTAACCCCGTCGCGTTTTTCTTTTTTCTTATTTTTTTCTTGAAGGGAATATTCCTGCTGAACCAGAGTAATATTTTCCAAGAAAGCAGATAGATTGGGATAAGAGGCGGCAACTGATTTTAATTCTTTAATATTTTCGATTCTTTTTTGATCTTCTTCATCTTTAGCGTCAAATTTATCAAGATAGCCAGAATTAACCACCAATGATTCTAAAATTTGAAGAGAGGTAAGATTTTCTAAATCCATGTCTTTGAGATGATCCATTAAAACGGCTTTTTTGCGTTTACCCAGAGCTTTTTCAATTCTTTCCTCAGAAATATGATCGGCCGAATTGCTAGCAAAACGAAGCATGGATAAAATATCTTTGATTTCGGCACGTTCATAAAAGCGAATGCCTCCTAGTAAAACATATGGAATGCTCTGACGTAAAAAGGCTTCTTCTAAAACACGAGATTGAGCATTCATTCGGTAAAGAACGGCAATATTTCGTAAAGGAATTTTTAAATTATCATTAATAAATTTAATTTTGGAAGCAACAAAATCAGCCTCAGCAACTTCTGATTCAGCTTCAAAAATTTTAATTTTATCCTCTGATTTTTTTTGAGTGAATAACTTTAGAATGGGATGAGAATTATTTTTGGAAATAACAGTGTTGGCGGCATCGAGAATAATTTGAGTGGATCGATAATTTTCTTCAAGATTAATAACTTTGGTGTTTTTAAAATCGGTAGTAAAACTAACAAGATTGCGATAATCGGCACCGCGCCAACCATAAATGGCTTGAGAAGCATCACCGACAACAGTGATTTGATTATATTTTTGGGCTAAAAGTTTAGTTAAAAGATATTGAATTTGATTAGTGTCTTGATACTCATCAACCATAATGAATTTGTAAATATCTTGATATTTGGCTAAAACATCGGGATATTGTAAAAACAATTCAACTGTTTTAAATAAAAGATCATTAAAATCGAGAGCATGAAATTCAAATAATTTTTGTTGGTAACGAGAATAAATTTTACTGGCATAATCTTGCCAAAAACCATGGCTTTGAGCAATCATATCTTTTGGAGTTTGAAAAGAATTTTTAGCGGCTTCGATATAATACAAGACACTTGATGGTTTAAATTCTTTAGTGGTTAAACCTATTTCGTGAAGAATATTTTTAATTAAATTTTCCTGATCGTTAGAGTCATAGATAACAAATTTAGGAGGAATGCCAATGTTATTACCATCGGCACGTAAAACTCTACAACAAAAAGAGTGAAAAGTTCCAGCAAAGATTGTATTTTTTTGTAAGGGCGAATCATGATTCGCCCTTACAGATGGTATTAATTTTTGGGTGCGATTTTTCATTTCCTCGGCGGCCTTGTTAGTGAAAGTGAGAAGTAAAATTTCTGAGGGTTTGGCAATTTTCTTTTGAATAAAATAGACTACCCGGTGAGTTAAGACCCGAGTTTTACCAGAGCCAGCTCCAGCTAATAAAAGCAAAGGAGAACCAATATGAGTGACTGCTTCTTTTTGATTTGGGTTTAACCCTTCTAAAATATCTTCCATGGACAAGTTTAACTATAGTTGGTAAATTTTAGTTTTACCAGACTGAAAAATAATTTGCCCACCAATTTTTTTAAAATTATCTTCATTTAAATCGGGATATTTTTCATATTCCTTATCACCAATAAAAATATATTTAATATTATATTTTTGAATTAATTGTTTTAATCGGTTAAGATCATCACTTTCGTAAATTGATTGAACATTATCTTGGCGCATTTTTGGCTTGTCGTAACCACCGCGCCAAAGCCATTCGTGCACAATCCAGCCTTCAACAGTCGGCAATCCGGTGGACACAGAAACTTGATTAAAGGTAGTGTAACTATCACCAACAGCTTCAAGCATTACTGGTTGTCCAGAAATATTTTTATTAATCCAATTAATAGCATTAAAATTGTCAGGGAAGTCATTTTTTAAATAATTTAATCCCCATAAGCCCTGATAAGTTTTAAGAGATCCATAAAAAGATCTAATGGCAAAATAGGGATAAATTAAGTGAATTGAAAAAATTATGGCAAATAAAATGCCGTACAGAAAATTAAGCCATTTCGATTTTAGTAAAAGTCGAATTTTATAAAAAGCATATCCAGAAACCAAAGCGTACATAATAAAAGCCTGGTAAGTTAATTTAAACATAGTGTTGGCACGACGATGCTCGTAAATATAAATATCTTTTAAATAAATTATTTCGGGAATAATTATCAAAAGAGTAGCAGTGACGACAATGGCTAAGACAAAAAGATCAGAAGTTTGCAAATTTAGTTTTTTCTTTTTAATCTTTTTTATTAAAAATAAAAGTAATAAAGGTAAAATGACAAGCCAAAAACCCCCATATAAAATAAAAAGTTGGTAAAAAAAACTGTGAGTGTCAGAAATTTTAACACCTTCTCCCATAGGGGTAAATTTTAGAGAAAAAGGTAAGGAAAAAATAAACCAGCAAGCAATAGTTAATATACCGTTAGTAAAAGCTTTTTTAATGGCTGTTTTTGAATCGTTTTTTAAATTTGAAAAGAAAGTAAAAATGGCGAAAAGAAGACCGTAAATAGCAAAATCCCAAGCATTAGTCATGTAGGCAATCGATAAAGTAAAACCAGCAACAATAATCAAGAGACTACTAATTAAGGATGATGAATAAAAACTTGATGACAATAGAAACGCCATAAAGAATAAAATGATAGGAATATCATTCATATGGCCATGAAGATCGGCAACTACAAAACTATAAATTGGAAATTCATGAATAGTTTTATCTTTTACATCTGGGTCATAACCAATAAAACGGGTTGCATCGGGATACCAATAACTGTCAACTGCTTTGGCAATGGCCTCTTTGTTTAAAACTAATTTACCATTATCGACAATATTTATTTTGACAATTTTATAAACAGAGTGAAGATTGCCGCCAAAAGTTAAAAGTAAAGCGGAAATTAGACCAGCAGTAATAATTTTTTTGAAATCGATTTTTTTTAAAGAAAGGAAAACTAAATTAGAAGCAATGGAAAAGGTGGAAGAAAATGCAAGAGCACAAACGGTGGCAATAGATAAATTGTAAGTAATGGCTGAGCCGATATTACTTAATTTGGTTAAAACGGCAAAAATAAGATGACCAAAATAATAATAATTTATAATTTCACCAGAAAACCACATGTCTTGTGGTGGTAAAAATTCTGATCTTAAGGCAGAATTTATAAAACCCCAATCCATATATTTTTCCAAACCTTCAATATTAGACATAAAACCACGAACAAAGGACCAGGTGGTTAAAATTAAAATAAAAATAATTTCTTGAAAAACAAAGGTTTTGTAATTTTCTTTAATTGTTTTTAAAAAAATAGAAAAATTATTTTTTCTATTAAGAAGTAAGAAATTAAAAAATAAAATTAAAAATATTATTAAAAATAAATTTAGATTGGTAAAAGTTAAAATTTCAAAAACACCGCAAATAAAAATCAGATAAGTTAAGATGGCAATACAAATAGTTTTAGAAAAAATATAGCCTTTGTCCCAAAATTTTTTAAATAAAGTAAAAGTTAACGGTAAGCAAAATAGACCTAATATGAAAATCAAGAACCACCAAAAAATAATAAAAGTAAGATCTGAAAACATAATTTTTATTTAATAAAAAAAACAAAATTAAAAATTACTGCAACTAGATTTATTAAAAAATCGGGGAAAATTAAAAAGTGAACAGGAACCCAAATTAATAAACCAAAAATAATACCGCCAAGTACATCAATTGGATAGTGTAACCCCAAAAAGATGCGAATTAAAACCAAAGGTACGGTGATAACTGTAAAAACATAAGGATTAACAACGCCAGAATATTGTAAAACAAATAATAAAAAGAAAGTAGCTTTCATAGCATGACCTGAAGGAAAACTTCCTTTTTTATACCAAGATTTTAGTAACCCGTTTGGTAAAGTATTATTACCCAAATGAAGAGGTCTTCTCCAAAGTGGTTGGATTTTTAAAAATTTTTCAATTATTTCACCGATAAGAGTGGATGTGAATAATTGCCAAAAAATATTGGTTTTGTGTTTAATCAGGAAATAAGAAACGAAAAATAAAAAGACCCAAATGATGTAATTTATAAAAACTAAAAAATAATTACCAAATTTATATTTTGATATTTTTTTAAACCAATCTGTTTTTGGTTGCCAAAATAAAAATTTTTTTTTCCATGAAATTAAACTCATATATCTGTTTTATAATGACAAATTAGATTATACCAATAAAAGGTTGTTAGAAAAAATTTTTAACTATTTTAAAAATACCTTGACTCCAGGGAACTCGATGAGAAACACCGGTGGTATTTTGAAATTCATCTAGATTTTTTAAATACCATTGAAAATTTTCCAATAAAGCATCTTGGTTGGAATATTTTGGATTAAATTTTAGTATTTTTTCGGCCTTTTTAATAGAAACAGAAGAATCTGTGGCGGCTGTTTCGTAGACCCAGGCGTATAAAGGAGAAAGGTGAAGTACTTCTAATATTTTGAGTATAAAAATGACCGGTTTGGCTGGAAAGCATATGATTTTTTTACCAAAACCAGCAAAATCGAGAACTGATTGATAATCTTCCTTCATGGTTTTAAATTCTTTAGCGCCAATGTTGAAAACGTCATTAACTTTTTTATCATCACTATTCATGGCAGACCAAACAGCTTGACAAAGGTCTGTTACGGCCAATAGTTGATAACGATTGCGACCATTACCAATTAGAGGAAAATTTTTACCGTCTTTGGCCCAATCGTAGAATAAAGAAAAAACACCTAATCTTTCCGGACCGATAAATGATTTTGGCCTTAAAACAGGAACACACATGCCTTTGGATCTAAAAACTTTACATATTTTTTCAGCTTTAATTTTACTTTCACCATATGGACCAACACCAATTAATTTATCTGTTTCAATTATTGGGTGGTGATCTGGAATGCCATAAACTGCAGTTGAAGAAATATAGACGACTTTTTTGATTCCGTTTTCAAGTGCGGCTTCTAAAACGTTTCTAGTGCCATCTATTTCTGTGGAAAAAATATCTTCTTTGGAATAAAGTGGTAAGGCGGCGGCAAAATGTAAAACAACATCAGCCCCTTTCATGGCTTTTTTTAATTTTTTTTTATCTCTAATGTCGGCGACAAAACTTTTTATTTGGGATTTTTCCGGATAATCAAAATCGGCAATGTCGTAATTTATAATATTTTTTTTCTTTTCCAATAAAAACCTAACCATATTAATTCCTAAAAATCCAGATCCTCCGGTTATAAAAATAGTTTGATTCACCTTTTAATTATTTGAATGAGTATTTTTAAATATTATCACTTTGGGGTGATCATAAACAGTAAATGATTCATCAGCGGACTGATCATTGATATTAAAACCAGAAATATTTGGGTAATTAGAAAACTCAGCTACTTTAATGTAACTCAATTTCCCTGAAAATAAATCTTTATAATAATTGGCGGTGGTAGCGTAACATTTATCTTCAGGTAAATTTTCACAATTGATGAGTTTTTGAAGAGGTGTATAGAGACGATTGCTGGCTATAATTAAATAATCACTTTGTTTTAGGTAATTTTGAATTAAAGGCCATTTTTGAGGATCGTTATCAGGGTCATATAAAGGCAAATCAATAAGATTAATATCATCGTGATAACCGAGCGGTAAACCATCATCCCAATGTTCTCTGAGAATAGTGTTCCCTGGGGAAATGTTTTGATTAATCCATTCAGTGGCTGAAACACGGGTATTAGGGACATTGTAAATATTCATAAAAGCAAATAACCAGAAAAGATGAAGCGATGAAAAAATAATGATTAATTTTTTCTTTTTAAAAGAAAAAATAAAGTTAGCGGCAAAAATGGCAAAAATCGGATAGAGGGGTAAACAATAACGATTGAACTTGATAGCAAATTTACCAACAATTAAAAAATAAATAATAAAAAATGAAAAAAGAATTAGTTGAGATCCTTCGGATTTTTCATTGCCTGGAGTAAATAAACCCTTAATTAATTTTGAGAAAGTATAGACTCCTCCTAATAAAGAAAGAATCCCAAAAACCGGACCCAGGCCCCATAGAAATATATTTTTAAGCTGATATATATATGGAATTGTGTTGACATATTGAAGAGTGTAAGGGAAAACAAAAGCACTTTTAGTCATGGTTTCTTGTTCGTTTAACTGCCTCCAGAATTCACTAAAATTAAAGATGGCAAATGGTTCGCAGATTATAAAAACTATTTCGACTACAAACATTATTAATAAAAAATAAAGAATTATATCTTTGAACTGATGTTGTTTTTTAAGACTCCAAAATTTAAGACTAAAAATTTTTCTTAGATATTTTTTAATTTTCTTTAGAAAACTAATCTCCTCTCCAAAAATTTCTTTTTTAAGAGAAAGAAAAACACTGATAATTAAACCAATACCCAAAGAAAAAACCAAAACAGTGGCGCTTATTTTGGTGGCCAATGAAAGACCAAAACCAAGACCGACAAAAAAAGCATTTTTAAAATTAAATTTTTGATAAAGACAGATGGTTTGATATAGAGTAAAAAAAATAAAAAAATTTAGAAGAACATCAACTGCATAAAAATGAGAAAGTTGTATTGGAAGTATCGACAATGAATAAAATAAGGCCGCAAATATGGCTTTTTTATTTGATTTGAAAGTTATTAAGGTAATTTTATAAATAAATATTACTGTTAATGAATCAAAAATGGCTGAAAGAAAACGACCAACTAAATTCATTTTGTCATAATTGATTAATGTCGGCTCTATAAATGAAAGTAGATAGCAGACTGCTTTTAAAAAATAAATCGGGAAAGACCCGTAGGCAAAAAAATGTGGATTGAGAGAAGACTTTGGATCGAATAAAACTCCAAATTTTTCACTTAGAGTTAGTTTGGGATCGATAGTTGGAAAAGTAATTTTCTCAGCTACCATAGCAATCATTCGTTCATCTGGGTGAAGATGATTGCCTTGGTCCCAATTGAATCCATAAATTCTAAGAGAAAAAGCAATGATAAAAATAATTAGAATTAAAATTTTATTTTTATATTTCATTTTAAATATTTCTTTTATATATTCTAATGGTTGGATTATCAAAAACAGACCAAGTTTCTTCGGCGTTTTCGGAATTTAAAAATAGATCTTTTTGATTATTAATTATAATAACTTCTTTAAAACCTGAATTGTATGAAAATAAATTTTGATAATATTTTTGAGATAATGGGAAATTGTCATTATTTTGATTTTTAAAAATTCTACGTGATGGAACAAAAATATAATCAGCTGATTTTAAATTTTGAGATAATTTTTCTGAAAGGGTTAGGTCAGAATCCAATTGATAAAAATCAAAATTTTCAACTTTTATGTCTAAATCATTTGAAAATAAAGGTATATCAACAACATTTCCGCCTTCGGATAGAATGAAAGAATTATTAGGAATATTTGAATTACTCCAATTTGTGGCAATAATTCGAGTGTCCGGTGAAAAATATTTTTGAAAAAAATAAACTCCGGGAGTTATTAAAACCATAGTTAAGAAAATAATCAAAAAAATATTTTGGATTTTTTTAAAAACAAAAAGACATAAAAATGGGCCTATAAAAAAAAGTGGCGACATAAAACGAGACCATTTAACAAAAAGTTGGCCGGCGTAAATAAAATAAATTATTGACGGAATTAGAATTAAGAGAAATTCTTTTTTAATTTTATTTTTTAGAAAAATTATAAAACCAATAAAAGAAAAAAAGAAAATAAAAACGCCATTGGCATATGGAAAAATTTTTTGAAATTGAAAAATATAAGGGGTGGAATTCTCAAATTGACGAGTATAAAAAACTTTACTTGTGCCAACAGCTACGGATGTTTCATAATTCATAGTTGATTTGAAATCGGAGAATTTGATGATGTTAAAGGGAGAAAAAAGAAGTGATAAAAATGAAAGTAGAAGGGTAAAAATAAAAGTGGAAAAAATAAAATTTGCAATTTTTTTGTTTTTTAAAAAAATCAACAAAAGACAAAGATAAAATGGCATAATAAAAAAAATGGCAGTTATTTTAGACCCAAGACCAATAGCACTAATAAAAATAGAAAATAGAAAATATGGTTTTTTTTCGGTTTGATAATATTTTAAAGACAAAAAAAAATTGGCGGAAAAAACAAAAATAAGAAGAGATTCGGTGGTGCCAAAATGAGCTGATTGGATTAGGCCTGGAGTAAAAATTAAGAGTAATGCAAAAATATAACTTATTTTTTTAGATTTAAAAATGTTTTTGGCAATCAGATAAAAAAACAAAATTGATAAGGAAGAAAACATGGCTGACCAAAAACGCAGAACTAAAATGATAGTAGAAAAATCATGATTTGGAGCAGTAAAGAAAGCTAGAAAAAGGGGAAATTGTCCGTAGGCAAAAAAATGTGGATTAAGATCAGACAGGGTCATCTTGGAAACAGCAATGGCCATATTGTTTTCGTCCGGATTAAAAAAGTAACCGTTACCCCAATCGAGGGAATAGAAGCGAGTAAAAATGACAAGGAAAATTAAAAAAAATGAAATTAAAATTCTTTTGATTTTGTTAGATTGCATAGATGATACCAATTATCATCAGCCCCCAAGTTAGAACTGAAAGTAAAATGGGTATGTCTGTGGCAATTACTCTTTCGGGTCTCTCACCTTCTTGCATTTCAAAAATTATTTGGCCATAACGCATAATCCCAAAAATTACTGGTAAAAGAGTGATCATGTACCATTTTCGATTTAAAGCATTGGGGAAAAATTCTAAAAGAAATTGGTGTAAAAATCCTGAACCAGAAAAACTGACTGATTCTTCAAAAAAAGTGAATAGAGCATAACAAACTAGAGTACAGACAGCAAACATGGTGGTATAAAAATTTAAAAGAGTTTTACTGTAACTAGCAAGAGCTGAGCGAGTTTTAATACCACTGTTAATTAATTCACTGCGACGTTTTCCACTAGCAATAAATAAGGATAAAAAGATAACGGTTAACATAATCCAAATTGGAAGATGGTAGCCGGTAACAATTTCACCAGCAAAAGCACGGATTATAAAAAATAAAGCTATTCCCATAATATCGACAATGGCTTTCTTTTTTAGAAATAAAGAATAGGAATATTGAAGCAAAATAAAGATGAGAGAAAAAATGAAAAAACTATAACTAATAAAAATCGTTATTCCTAATCCAGAAAAAAGGAGAATAAATGCCATAAAAATACCGAATGATTCTGAAATATCACCATGAGCAATTGGACGATTTTTTTTGACTGGATGTAAACGATCTTTTTTAACATCAATAAGATCGTTAATAACATAAGAAGAAGATGATAAAAAACAAAAGGCTATAAAGGCAAAAAAATTGGGAATAAAAAGCTGAGGATTAAAAAGTTGCCCGTTTAAAATTATAGCTGAAAAAATAGCCAAATTTTTTATCCATTGAGTAGGACGAAGTTCTTCAAAAATAGAATTTATTTTTTTTATTCCTAGCATTAGTATAATATGATACCATCATTATTTTTCTTAAAAGAAAAAGGAAAAGACAATAAATGAGGAAGCTATTAAAAGTAATAAGATTGTAGGGGTAGTATTACCAGTTTTAGGCATACTAGAGCTGGTGCTAACAGAAGTAATTGGGGCTTCAGCGGGAGTACTGGTTAATGTTGGTGTTAAAATAATTGGAGTTTCAGTAGGAGTGCTAGTTTTTGTTGGGGTTAATGTTGGGGTAGGAATGGAAGTTGTTGCTGACGGTGAAGCCGAATAGGAAAGATTGCCGTCGGTAGCAAGAACAGTGAAGGTTTTAGATACTACTTTTTCTATTCCATTAATTACAACTTTAGCAATAATGGTATGTTCCCCTGGTTCTAAATCAGACGGAGGGGACCAATTCCAAGAACCATCGCTGTTTACAATAACCTCCCCGTTGTAAACTGTTGGTGAATGAATTTCGATTTTAACAGTGGAATTAACAGGTCCAGTTCCAAAAAAGTCTGGTTTTTGAGTAGAGATAGATTCATTTTCTTTTGGGTTTAAAATATCTAATTCTTTTGAGTCTGAAACTGGAGTGATTGATGACAACGAACCAATATCTGTTTTAGTGTCATAAGTGACAGTGGATGATGAAAATTGATTTTGGCCTAAAATAATATCCGGAGTTGGATCGTTATTTGAAGTATTGCCGGTAATTTGAGTAGTTTGATTCTCTTGATCAATAACAATAATTTCCTCTGAGGTGTTCAGTGTTGGAATAAACCTACCTGTTTTTGATTCATTAAAGCTATTAGCTAAAGAAATATTCCAATTACCTAATGAGGTCGCTAAGGCCGATAAAGGTGAAGCTCCGGGAATGTTAACAAAAATTATTACTTTCTTAGCTGCTTTAATCTCAGGAGTAAAAACTCGACCCCAAGCTAAATTTGAGGAAGGAATTGGGCCGCTGGGATTTATAGCTGTTTTAAATTTATATGACGATTCTTTATAAATTGTGCCATCGATAATAAAAGAAAAATTGTATTCAGTATCAACATTTAAATTATTAATATCAAAATAATGAATTTTACTTTTTTGATCAACACTGACCACAGCTTCATTCTCAATTGTTTGATTATTGATAGATAATGATGATAAACATGTAGATTCAGTAATGAAAGAAATAGAAGCAGCATTGCTGGTGATATTGGTTATTTGAGAATTTTTTGGTTTACAACTATTACTGGCTTTGGAAATAAAACCAGTTTTTTTGTTAGTCATAAAAATACCAACAAAAACTCCACTAATTAGAATTATTAGACCTAAAATTGTTGGAATTTTCTTTTCTTTTAACATTATTGTGTGGAAGTTGGTGTAGAACTGTTTTTGACTGATGTTACAGTGCCAGTCGCGGTTTTATTTGGGGTTGGATTTTCGGTAACTCGAGGCGTGATTGTTGCTGTTGGTGTTGAAATGGCTTTATTTAAAGTTTGATTTGATTTAATGATTGAAAAATCAAACGATTCGTCAATGTTTTTGTTTTTAGATTCAATTGTGGAAATAACAGTTAAATCTAAATTTGGATTGAAGCTATTTAGAATAGCATCGTTTTCCACTAATTTTTGGGGTGTAATAAAACTGAAATAACTTTTTTGAACTATTGAAAAAAAAATAGTCAAAAGAGTCAAAAAGGAGATAAAAACAAAGTAGAGAGATATTTTAGATTTTTTCATTAATTATCAGGTAAAAAATATAAATCGTTGAAAAAATTAATATTAACCATATTTGATCCTGTTTCATTTTCGTCAGTTTTTGTTTGACTGATTAGAATATTCGATGTATTGATTAAGCGACGATTATTTAACATTTGTTTAAGCATCTCCATAATGGCAGAATACTGTCCCTCACCAGTTAAGTTGATTTGGTAAGATTTAAAAAATTGGCTATTATTTTCTTTTTGGATAGTTTCAGTATTTAAATTAAAATTTATTTGATTTATGCCTAAAGATGAATCTCTGAAGAGAGTAGCTAAGTTAGAAGCACCATTATAGTATTGCGGTTGTGAAGGAAAACTTTCTTCAATTAATGAATATTTTTCCTGAACTTGAGAATATTCTTTTTGAGCTTTAATAATATTTGTAATTTTACTATCAACTTTTTTAATAAAACTTTCTTTTGATTTTATTTCACCTAAAAGAGAAAAAATTGTAGTCATTGTAGGCATGATGGCAAAAAAGAGAAAAATGGCAACTAAGGTAAAAGTGCTCCCAATTTCCAAATATTTTAAAAATTTTTCATTTTCAGCCTGCTTCCGAATAAAGTTGTACATGGGTTGGAGCTGGAACCAGTTTTTATCGTAGATCATATTTCAGTTTTAGTTTTATTCGCATTAAATTGTAAAACAATGGAGATTAGGTATTGATTTTCTTTTTCTTTTTTCTCAATTTTAGTGATGTTTACTTTACTAATATCGGGATTTAAGGTGAGATTGGTTATAAAGGAAACAATGCTTTCTTCTTTATAACCAATTAAAGATGTATTGATGGTAGTAATTTTAGTTTTTTCATCCGTGGAAATAGAAATTCTATTATAAAAAATGTCAGTTGGAGTACTAGAAACCAAAGAATTAATTTGTTTATTATATTCTGGTTGATTTGAGTAAAAATTTTTAATAAAAGAAAGCCTTTTTTGTAGTCCAGTAAATTCAACTTCAAAAGGAATGGCACTTTCTAAAATTGCCTGCTTCTGGCGGGCGATTTCTGATAAATCTGAATTTTTACGATCTAACCAAAAACGAGAAAAGAATACTGAAATAACAATTAGCTCGGTTAAAATAATCGTGACTCTACCAGTAGTAGTGATCCATTTAAAAAAACGGACTCTAAAAGACCTTGGATTTTCTGATTCAGGTAGAAGAGACAGTTCTTTTTTAATAGCCATATATTCAGTATATATGACTATTTGTGGAAAATAAAATCCTTAAATTTTAAATAATATTTTTGATAGTCTTTAACTTCATCTATTTTCAAGAAATTAACAGCAAAAACATACGTAATTAAGCCAATAACTGAGGAAATTACCATTAAAGTTAAGACTGGGATAAAATGAGTAGTATCGAGAATGAAAAGATCTAAAAATTTTATTGACAACCAACTAACAACTCCCATTAAAACCGAAGAGATTAACATTTTATAAAATTTACTAAATGTATTAGACCAATTAAAACCATCAACAATTTTAATAAACATAATTAATAGTCCAAAAAGTTGAACTAAATTGCCGATAGAGGCACTGATAGCTAAACCAATAACGCCAAAATGGGTAAAATTAACGAAATAAAAACTGGTAGCAATATTTATGATTAGTGAGACGGCTGAAACAATGAAAGGAATTTTAGTGTTATGAAGGGCATAAAATGATCTGACTAAAATTTGGATTATAGCTTGACAGACAATTCCAGGAATTAAAAAAGCTAAAATTCTAGAGGTTAAAATAGTAGCTGACCAAGGAAATTCTTGGGATCCGTATAAAATTCTAACAATTGAAACTCTTTCCACTAAAATCAAAGCACTGACGGGAAGGGCAATAAACAAGCTTTGATTTATAATTTTACTGACAGTGTTTCTAAATATGCTTAATTCATTTCGAGCTATATTTTTAGAAAGAAGAGGGAGAGAGGCCTGACCAACTGTGGTGCCAAAAATACGACTAGGTAAATACATAAATTGGAGGGCTAAATTAAAAAGAGAAATTGATCCAGAAGCTAAAGTACTGGCAAAAAATAGAGTGATGGTGCTTTCGATTTCACCCAACCCTAATGAAAAAATCCTTGGTATCATAAGCCGAAAAATTTCTCTGACTCCACTTAATTTGGTTTTAATTATTGGATAGTAGACAAAACCCTGACGATGAACTACAGGTATTTGGATGGCAAGATGAAAAAAAGCACCGACAACAGCACCAATAGCTACACCATAAATGCCAAATATTGGGGCTAAAGTAAAAATACTAATAATAATAAAAATATTGTAAACAATAGGAGTAATAGCAGGAACAATAAAAATTTGGTTGACTTGCAAAATGGCTGAAAGAAAGTTACTGACAAGAAAGAAGATTTGAGCAATAAGCAAAATCCGGCTAAGATTGGCCATTAAAGATATTTGGTCTGGGGAAAAACCAGCAGCAATTAGGCCTGAAATTGGTTTTATAAAAATAAAAGCGATGATAGAAATAATAGTAAAGGTAATTAAAAGAAGATTTATAACAGTCGAAGCAATCTCGTCAGCAGTTTTTTTGTTTTTGTGTAAATAACTCGAAAAAACTGGAATAAAAGAAGCAGACAATACTCCAGTAACTAAAAGTTTAAAAATCAAATCTGGAATACGGAAGGCAGCATTGTAAACATCAAGATCAGCTACACAACAGGAAAAAAATTCAGCATAGAGGAAACGATTTCTTAAAAGACCTAAAATAGAAGAAACACCAAAGGCTACAGCTAAAACCAAAGAGGCCGAAAGGATGGTATTTTGTTTTTTTTGACTTATAAGCCTTATTCTTTCTCTAACGGTCATGATTTGAATTATATCTGATTATTGATTAGATTATATATGGTTGTAAAAACTGAATTGGTGAGATAAAATATTGCTCATGCCAATCAGTTTATCTGCAAAAAAATCATTAAGAAAGTCCTTAAAAAATCACAAGGATAATGTTTCTTTTAAAAATCGCTTAAAAACTATTGTTAAAAAGTTTTTAGCTGAACCCACAAATGAAGGTTTGAAGGGGGTTTATTCTATTTTGGATAAAGCGGTTAAAAAAAACATCTTTCATAAAAATAAGAGTGATAGACTTAAATCGAATTATTCTAAAAAGGTTGGGGGTGAAGGTGTTAAAAAGGTTGTTGCTAAAAAAGGTACTGTTAAAAAAGTGACCAAAAAGGTAGTTAAAAAGACAACTAAAAAAACCAATAAAAAAATGTAATGGCCGCAGAAGTTTGGATTTATCCAAATAATGTGGCAGAATAAAGGGTATCGAAAGATACTCTTTTTTGTTTTTTTAATATTAAAATTATGAATTCTAAAAAATTTTTTATAACAACACCAATTTATTACATCAATGATATTCCTCATATCGGACACACTTGCACTACGGTGGCTGCTGATATTGTGGCCAGACTACACCGTTCTAAAGGTGAGGATGTTTTCTTTTTGACTGGGACAGATGAACATGGCCAAAAAGTGGCCGAATCGGCTCAAAAGGAGGGTTTAAAAAATCAAGAGTATTGTGATAAGATTTCTCCCCGCTTTAAAGAAGCTTGGGAAAAATTAAATATCAGTTTTGATTTTTTTATTAGAACAACAGATCCGAAACATGAAAAGGTAGTAGGGGAGATGTTGCAAAAAATTTATGACCAGGGTGATGTTTATAAAGATAAATATGAAGGGTTGTATTGTGTTGGCTGCGAAAAATTTTTAACCGAAACTGATTTAGTGGATGGTCATTGTGGACTTCATCCACCAGAAAAAACTGTTTTTAAAAGTGAAGAAAATTGGTTTTTTAAATTGAGTAAATATATACCGGAAATTATTAAAATAATTGAATACAAAAAAACTAATTATATTTTCCCTGATGGAAAAAGAGCCGAAATATTGGCAAAACTTAAGGCTGGTGTAAGGGATGTGTCAATTTCGAGAGAAAATGTAGAGTGGGGAACCCCTACTCCTTGGGACTCAAAACAAACTATTTATGTTTGGTTCGATGCATTAATTAATTACTACAGCGCCACTCAATTTGTAGAGGGTAAGAAAGATTTTTGGCCAGCTGATATACATTTATTAGGAAAAGAAATTTTATGGTTTCACACAGTAATTTGGCAAGCAATGTTGCTGTCGGCAAAAATTGAATTACCTAAAAAAACTTATA
>JAQWFB010000011.1 GCA_028704635.1 Candidatus Shapirobacteria bacterium | reverse complement strand
TATTTTTTATAAATATGGGGCCCAGTCGGCGATGGGAGCGACATTACCAGCAACAAAATTAATACTATAAAGAATTATGGCTGGAAGAAGAATTAGAAAAATAATTTTTATGGATTTTTTATTTAAAAATTTAGCAAAAGCGAGTAATAAAAATGGATAAACTGGGGCGATATATCGGCTGATGTCGCGATGAGCAACAAAGAGAGTGGCTAGTGTAAAAATAGCCGGAAATATGGCAATAATGTCAAATTTGTATTTTTTGAATAAACGATAAACGCCGTAAATTGCAATTAAATAAATATAAATAATATCTTCAAGCCAAATAGTATTGATCCAAGATTTAGTGCTAATAAAAACCAAATATGGCAAGGCGTTTAAATGAAAGTTATCGCCACTATGGAAATATGCCCAAAAATCCCCTGTTTGAATTCGATAAAGATTAAAAATTAAAAAGATGGTGATGGGAGTCAAAATAAACCAAAAATATTTTTTGAAAACCAGCCAGAAGTTTTTGGTTTTAATTAATTCATAAATGGCAATAATTCCATAAGAAGCAAATAAAAGAACTCCAGGAGTTTTGAGACTTTGAGCAATGGCAGCAAAAATAGCAGCAGATAAATATTTACCTTTTTTAAAATAAAAAATGGAAGCAATAATGGTGGCTAAAAACCAGGTTTCTGGAGCACCAATTTGACGTAAGACAAAAAATCGAGCGGGGAAGAAAAGAAAAAGAACAGAAAGCCAAAAAGCCTTCTTTTCTTTCATAAATAATTTGAAAAATTCAAATAAAATCAGGGATAAAAAAATTGAACCAGCAAGAGTGATTAAAAGCATGGCTTTTGGAGTGGAAATAAAATTGGAAATGAAAGTTATCATCATGGGATAACCGGGCAAATGAGCGGGATAATATTCAAGTGGTTGGGGTAATGAGAAATTTGGGCCGATGCAGTTTTTGTTGTAACCGCATTTAGAAATAACCATATAGTTTGGCCCGTCGTAGTTAAAAAAAACAGTTTCCAGGGAAACATTATTGAAACCTATTTTTCCGGGGACGTTAAAATAAAAAATAAACCAAAAACAAACAGAAAAAAGGATAGTTAAAGCTATAAGCTTAAAATAAGAGCTAAATTTGGTAAAATACATCTAAATTAATTTTACATTAATCTGGCTCTATCGTCTAATGGTTAGGACAGCAGATTCTCATTCTGCTAATCGGGGTTCGATTCCCCGTAGAGTCACCAATAGGGACTAAGGTACTACAGATTGATGGTTTTATTCCTAAATATGGGGCTAATTTTGGAGTTCCAGAAGTTAAATTTGCGTATGTAGGTGGACTATCAAAAATAAGGCCAAAGAAGGCAGCTCTTTTAAGTGGATTTGTCGTATCTATCAGCAGTTCTTCAAGGTGTTCCATAAAATAACCTATGTGCTCCATAACATTGTCCATATCAATGCTAAATAAAGGCTCAGTTTTTTGATTTTTCTCATGTTCTAATTGTTCTATTTCTTCTTCAGATTTAATTAAGTCTTCTTCCATATATTTAATAGCCACTTCTGATGATAAATATTTAATTTTACTGACAATTAATTGACTTGATACTTTTAGTTCTTTTATTTTTGTGTCAATAATTGATGTATCTTGTATTTTATTTTCGATACGTTCGTTCCATTTATTTACAACACACTTTTTAAGATCGTTAATATATTTGTCAGTGAAATCTAGATTTTTTACAAAACTTTCTACAGTATCTTCTAATTCTTTTGAAGAAACACGAAAATAATGACCTCTTTTATTACAATGATAGGCTGGGTAATGTTTGCCCATTTTACCTCGTGAAGCGCTTCCAAGAAGAGCTTTATTACAATGAGGACACATAATGGCTCTTTTATAAGGAAAATTTGGATTATTAATATGTTTTTGAGTCATAGACTCAGGTAGTTTTTTGCTCCAAAGTTTTACGACTTCTCCTTCTTGGGATAAAATTAATTTTCCTTTATTGGCTTTATTAAAAGTATCAATAGAGATTAAACCGTCAAATTTACATTTAACAACCTGTCCTTCTGTCCATTTTTCAGAATTTATACCAGCAAAGATAGGATTTTTAATATAACGCCAAAATTGTTTAATACATAATTTTTTCCCGCCACTCTCCCCTATTACTTGAGTGCGATCTTCAGGATTTCTTCTATATTGTTTGCGACTTTTGTATCCCATCCTATTAATTTCACCCACTATTTCTTCATCTGACAAAGTACCTTGGCAACGAAGCTTAAACATTTTAATAATCCATTGAGATTCTTCTGGATGAGACTTTAAAATTACTCGTCTACCATGTGGTGTTTCTACTTTTTCATTTATATAACCAAAAGGAGCACTCCTGACTCGATACCCCATACGAACATAGCGGATTTCAGCACCGATCATACGAGTCATAATGTCACGCATTTCATCTTTGGCCCGTTCGGCTTCTAAAATTTCAGATTTTTTGGTTGGACTATAAACGCTCCAATTATAGGAAAGTCCAAGATGTTCTAGTGTATTTACATCTTGTTTACCGATAATGCCATAAATATCAACGAGTTGAACTTTGTGATTTTGAAGTTGCATTTTTAAATGATCATATAAATATGAACCACCTCGAGTAAAACGATCTATAGACTTAATAATAAAAAGTTGGATATTATTTTTAGGATTTTTACAATAATCTATTGCCTCTTGAACCGGTTGTTCCTCTTTTGAGGCTGATTCCATAAAAATAAAGAATTTTTTTATTTTAATATTGCGAGCAATAGCGAATCTTTCAATTTGTTCCTTTTGAGCATCCGGAGAATCACCTTGTAATCCTTGCTTAAGAGAAGATATACGAATAGCAGCAACAGCATTTTCTTGAACAGGCAGTAAAGTATTCATGTTTTTTCTTTATGGGTAATTCCTTTCTTTTGGTCTTCAATAATTCGATCAATTATAAGGTTGGCAAAAATTTCTATTCTTTCTTCAAGATTTAACTGGGAGCCAATTTGAGGTATGTTTTTTGTTTCTTGTGGATCTTTTCTTATTATTTCCATATCAGTTATTAATTAAGACTATCACTATAGTGATAGTCTAACAAGTGGTCAAACTAGGTCAATTTTTATTTATATGTTTGTACTATAATTAATTACCCTCCCTTTGACGGATTAATCCCCTAAAAGGTACCTGCTAATTAATTAAAGTTAATATGAGCAGGTTACCGCTCCAATTTTTTTCTATAAATTTTTTTAAATTTAAATTTATAAATATTGACTATAAATCGTACATGTCGATATTTGCCAATATATTATTTGGATTGTTTTTAATATTTTCTTTTGTTCTTCTTGTTTTAATTTTAATTAAGTTATTTCTGTTTTGGAGAAAAATCCACAGTAAACAAATAATATTAGAAATACTTCCACTAAGAAAAACTGAACAAATTCCTTATACTACTCAACAACTTTTTTCTTTAATTCACGGACTAGCAAAACAGAGATCTTTATTTCAAAAAATTATTGGTGAGACAAAAAATTATTCTTTTGAAATTGCGTCATCTAAAGAAAAAGGTATTCATTATTTAATTAGAGTTAATAAAGAAGATGCTTCTATTATTAAACACGAAATATTGGCTTATCTTCCGGGAATGACTATAAAAGAGGTGGATGATTATTTAAAGCCTGATCAAAAGCCAAAAACTTTTTCAATTGTTGATTTCACTTTTACTAAACATTTTGCTTTTCCTCTTAAAAGTCAAAGTTCATTAGAAGATCATGATCCAATTGCTTATATAACAGGGGCGATGACAAAAATGGAAACCAATGAATTTATTTCATTTCAGTTGGTTACTACTCCTCTACAAAAATCATCAATCAAAGATATTAAGACATTTACTAATCTTATTTATAACCACAGGGAATTATATTTTAATTTTAAATATTCAAAGGTGGGTTATTTAATGGCGACTGTTTTTAAATTAATTTTTCTTTTAATACTTAATATAATATTTTTACCGGTTGGAATTATGGTTTTTGTTTTTACTGAAGGTAAAGAGGGGCCTTTCTTATCGTCTCTTTTAAGCGAGAGGCAAAAGAAAGTTGATAATGCCTACCAACAAGAATTAGAAGAACAAATTAAAAGTAAGCTTGATCAACCATTATTTATTACGACAGTTAGGTTATTTGTTTCAAGCCCATCAAAATCGAATCGGAATTTGAGAATAAAAGGAATATTAGCGTCTTTAGGTTCTTTTTCTAATTTAAATTATCAAGCTTTAATAAAAAAGAAACAAATAAATTTTTCATTTATTAAACGGCTTAGATTTTTCTTTTTTAAAAAGCGGTTACATGGATTATTTAGTAATCCATTTTTATCAATAACAGAAATGGCTGATATTTATCATTTACCTTACACTAATACCACTAAAACTGAAGATTTAGTAAAACAACAAAGTAAGGAATTACCGGCGCCATTGTCATTAAAACAGTCTAAAGATTTGGATATTTATTTTGGTCAAAATATTTATGGAGGGACAACCACTAAAATTGGTTTAACTAAAGATGAGAGAAGGCGACATATGTATATTATTGGAGCCACTGGAGTTGGTAAATCGACATTGCTGTCCTCTATGATTAAGCAGGATATTGATAACGGTAAAGGAATTGCTGTTTTAGATCCACATGGAGATTTGATAGAAAAAATATTAGGAATGATACCTGATGAAAGATTAAATGAAGTAATTTATTTTAATCCGGATGATATAGGTAATCCAACTATTATTAATCTTTTAGAATTAACTCCTGATTTATCTGAGGAAGATAGTTTAAGAGAAAAAGAATTTATCGCCGAAAGTATAATTTCACTTTTTCATAAAATATATGACGATAAATTTTCTGGGCCACGAATGGAATATATTTTAAGAAACACTATTTATACTGCTTTTACTGTTCCTAATTGCACTTTATTTACGGTTTATAAATTATTATCTAATACTCCTTATCAAAAAAGTATTACCAATATGTTGGATGATGAAAACCTTAAAGATTTTTGGAAATTTGAATTTGGTAAAGCTGGTGACTTTCAAAAAGTTCAAATGATTTCTCCAATTACTAATAAAATTGGTCGTTTTTTATTTTCTCCAACAGCTAGACGAATATTAGAAGGGCCAAAATCTTCAATTAACTTTGATAACATTATGGATTCTGGAAAAATACTTTTAGCTAATCTTTCAAAAGGGAGATTGGGTGAAGATACTTCCGAATTATTCGGAGTTTTGTTAATGACTAAAATTCAATTAGCGGCTCTAAAAAGAGCCAAGATTGAAGAAAAAAAACGCAAAGATTTTTATTTATATGTTGATGAATTTCAAAACTTTGCCACGCCATCTTTTGCCCAGATTTTATCGGAAGCAAGAAAATATAGACTGGGCGCTATTTTGGCCCATCAGACCACCTCTCAGATAGAAGATAAATCATTAATTGATATAACACTGGCTAATACCGGAACGGTGATTTGTTTCAGAACGGCTAACCCTGAGGATGAAAAATTATTATTGCCTCAATTTTATCCTTATGTAGACAAGGGAGAAATTGCTAGCCTGCCCTCTTTTCATTTTTATATAAAAATTAATGCTCTAAGTTCTGAAGAGCCATTTTCGGGCGAGACAATACCATTTAATTTACACATTGATAAAAACAAAGTGAAAAAGGTAATTGAGGCCTCAAGAAAAAATTATACAGTGGCTCATAAAATCTCGGTAATAAAAAATAAAATTAAAAAGACTGAAAATCCAGTTAAAAATATTAATTCAGAAGATCTTTTTATTAAAAATGATTAAAAATTATTGTCCTAACGCTCTAGGACAATTTAAAAGTAATTTAGACCTAAAGTTAGGGAAATAATTTTTTATTTACACCCTCTTCCTTATATATGAATAAGAAGAATAAAAAATATATGAAAATAAATAAAATAACTCCTAAACAAATAGAGATAATTCTCTTACTCTATAAATTCCGCTTTCTTAATACACATCAATTTAAAACATTACTAAAACACAAAGACATACGACGCATCAACTCCTGGCTTAAAGATCTTAATAATAAAAAAATAATCTTTCGTATCTACTCTAAAAAAATTGGTGAAAATACAAAACCAGCTATATATTGTCTAGATTCAGGGAGTAAAAAAATACTTCAAGATCATAAAGAAATTAACAAGATATTTCTTAACCGAGTTTATAAAGAAAAAACCAGATCAAAAGAATTTATTAATCACTCATTATTTATTGCTTCTATTTATCTTAATTTCTTAAAACTAGCTGAGACTAATAACTCAAAATTTGAATTTTTAACAAAAACTACTTTGTTAGATTTGTTTACTGATAGTTATTTAACTATTAATAATAAAGAATATTTAATTGAAGTCTGGGATAAAAAAGAGGCTGACTTTGTTTTGCGAAAAAAAATAAAAAAACTTATTAATCATTTTATTTATGGTGATTGGCCACACAAAAATGATAAAAAATTTCCGACCATTCTTTTGTTCTGCTTAAATGAAAAAAATAAAAATTATTTAAACCCATTTATTACTCAGGTTTTAATTGAAGAAGGTAACCTTAAATTAAGTTTTTTATTAACCAGTCTAGAAATAATCAAAAATGAGGGCTTGGAAAATATTAAATGGCAAGCTTTAAACTAATTTTGCCGTTGCTTTTGACAACGGCAAAAGATTATTAATCCCTCCTTATTGGCGCTTAAAATAATGCTTAAGTTCTTTTTGACCCATCTTTGTCTGTCTAAATTCATAAAATAGACGGGCTCCCTTATCACTTAATAATGGGATAAATTCAGGTAATTTATCAGCTTCAATTTTTCTAAATTCCTGGAGTCGTAAATCAACTGTGTAACCTTTAAAGATTGGTAATGTTCTAATCATTTTTTAATTTATTTTTAATAAATATTTAATATTTAATCTGGCTGAATGGTTTTTGAATAAAATAAATATCCCTTTCAATTCCTAATCCAAAATGTCCTCTAATACTTTCTAACTCTTCAAGTGAGAAATAACCCCACTCATCATTCCAGTCTCCAAAAATAGAAACGTAGCCAAAAAACATTTTTGATTCTGGCTCATATTCTGTCGCATACCAAGTGCCAGCTCCAGTCGGATTAAAAAACTTAGCAACGACTAAAGGATCTTTAACTTCTTCTTGTCTACCAATCTGATTAAATCTTTCTAACAACTCTTTGGTTAAAAGTTTCATTTGCTTTTTCTCCTTTTTATAATTTTTAAATTTGGGTAGGTAGTGAAACCTGCCTGCCCAAATTAAAAGTGATTTAAAAAGCAGGGTGAAATTTAACAAGGGCTAGCGAAGCGCAGTTTATTGGAGTGAAACGGAAACCCTTGTTAAATGAGGGGTAAGACCCCTTTAAGGAAAACGGTGATATATCCTTAATGTATTAAGTTCTTGACAGATCTTATACAATCTTATACAATCTTATATATATGAATAATAAATTCGATTTTCGATTAGAAAATATTTCTTCCGACATCTGGTTAAAGATTACTCAAATTGAATCTATTAAAGGTAAATGGGAGGGAAGCACTAATCTTAGCCCTCAAATTCTTGGTCGATTAAAACAATCAGTGTTAGTCACCTCAACTGGGGCTTCCACTCGTATTGAAGGATCAAAATTGTCTGATAAAGATATCGAGAAAATGATTCGGGGAATATCTATTCAGAAATTTAGTAATCGGGATGAACAAGAAGTCCAGGGTTATTATGAATTACTTCAAAATGTCTTTAATTCTTGGGAGTTGTTAGTATTTAATGAAAATATCATCAAACATTTTCACAAGGAATTACTGAAGTATGTCGGAAAAGATACCTTACATAAAGGTGAGTATAAGAAAAAAGAAAATACGGTAGCCATTGTAAATGAAGCGGGTAAACCAATCGAAGTTCTTTTTGAGACCACCAAGGCTTATTTAACCCCAAAAGAAATGTCTGAACTCGTAGATTGGACTAAAAATGCCTTAGAACAAAATAAATATCATCCACTTTTAGTGATTGCTAATTTTCTAGTGGAATTTCTTAATATTCACCCGTTTGAGGATGGTAATGGCAGATTATCAAGAATTTTGACAAATCTTTTACTGCTTAAATTTGGTTATGCCTACATGCCTTATGTCTCGCACGAAAAGTTAATTGAAGATAATAAGCCGGAATACTATTTAGCTCTTCGTAAAAGCCAAAAGACTTTAAGAACCAAACACATTGATATCTCGCCTTGGATCAATTTCTTTTTGGATATATTACTAACCCAATCTCAAATGGCTATTCAATTGTTTACTCAAACGAATATCGAAACTATTCTTTCACCCCAACAACTTATTGTTTGGAACTACATAAAAGGTGTGGAACAGACAACACCCAAAGAAATTTCGGATGAGACAGGAGTTCCTAGACCAACTATTAATCAGGTAGTAAACAAATTAATGGAATTAAAGATGGTAGAACGTATTGGTCAGGGAGCAACCACCCGATATCAAAAAATGTAGTAGAATAAAAACCAAATTAGTTGAGTTTTGAGTGGATCGGAAACCCTTGTTAAATGAGGGGTAAGACCCCTTAAATAGACAATTTTCTTTTTATTTCTTCAACGGAATAACTTCCATTATTAAAACGAACTAAAGGAATATTAAATTTTTTGAAAATTTGACCAACAAATTTATTTACTTTTATCGGGCATTATCATAAAATTTCTAGAACTTCGAATTATCTTGAAGATGAAACCAACTCTCGTTTAAAAGAATTAATTCATCGACGCGGGGTTTAACTATTGATCAAAAGAAAGTTTTGATTACCACTTTTTTGTCTCAAAAAATCAGTAAAAAAACCTCCAAGAAATGCTATTTAACTTACAATTTCAGTCTCTTGTAAACCTATAAAAAATCTATACAATACATTTATTATTAAATTATTAAGACTTTTATGATTAAGACAAAATCCGTAGAAAGATTTGTTGCAATTATTGCAAATTTTTCTCTTTTGTTAAATTCCTTTATTCCGTTATTAATAACTGTCAAGCCAGCTTATGCCGAAGAAAACACTTCGACTGAAATTGTTCAAGTTGCTGAAGTTGTTCCATCCACCACATCAGAAATAACTCCCACAGAAATCCCAACCCCTATTGTTGAACTCACACCAACTCCAACTATTGAACCAACAATAATTCCAACAGTAACCCCTATTGTTGAACTCACACCAACTCCAACTATTGAACCAACAATAATTCCAACAGTAACCCCTATTACTGAACTCACAATATGGACATTTGAAAAAGTAGAATTAAATAAAGAATATCTTGTTCCTCAAAATAATGAAATAAAAATAACTTTTACCAATCTTCCTAGTCCAGCAGGTAATATAAAAATTGAAGAGATAACTCTTACTAAAGAACAGATAGAACAAACAGGATCCTTGTCAGAAAAAGCTTATAGTATTACCTCTGATATGACAGATGGTTCTTTCAATTACAACCTTTCTCTGCCAATTCCAGAATCATCAAGAGATAAAAATATTAGTGTAAAATTTGCCGAAGAAATTTCAAAAATTAATTCTGCTCAAAAAGTAGAAAATGCCATTATAAAAACAGATACCTCGGTTTCTATTAAGAATTTAAATCATTTTACTATCTTTATCCCTACTAGTGATCAAGTAATGCCGGATTCTTCAGTGATTTTTGCTCAGAGCAGTATAAATCCAGGCAGATCCACCATACTTTCTAATATAACCACTACCAGCGGTTCTGATGTTACTCTTTATGTCAGTTTGAAATTGGGTGATTTTTCTAATATTGATTCTAAATATGAACTTGATAATTTAATTACATTTAACAGGCCAGAGGGTGTTACTGGTGATATTCAAATGACAGGACTTGTTAAAGGTACTGTGACTGAAATTAGTATGGGTACTTTTACGTTACCTAGTGGTCAAAATAGTTTTTGGATTAGTCAATTTAATGGTTTAGTTGGTTTTGGTCGCCAACCAATGAATTACAGTATGTTTTCTGGTCGAAGTTATAGAACATTAACTTACACTATTAAATTTAAATTACCTAATGGTATGTCAGCTAAGAATTTAAATATTTCTTCTCAATTAGTCGGGGCAGAAAGTGATAAATTTACCACTAATTCAAATGATTGGTATTTGGCCAGTTCAAGTACTGAGTTAAATATTAATGGTATCGATACCACTATTGGCTTTGCCAACAATAAAGCCAATTATTCATTTGCCGCCAGTTCACCTGGATCCATTACTACTACAGGAACTTTTGGAGAACTAACTGGTCTTGATACAAAATATAAAGTCGATACTCAAGTCACCCTTGATCTTCCTGTTGGGGTTAATTTAAAAGATTACTTAATTACTGGCACAAAAATTAATGATGATAATAGTGAAACTAGTTTAGGCACTCTAACTTTAGCCGATAATCAAACTACTTTTTGGTTGAGCGATTTTAGTAATATCAATGGTAATAGACAATCGTTAGTAAATTTTTCTAATAGAACTTATAAATGTCGCTTTACCTTAACTCCAAAAAGTGATTTAGTTGGGAAAACAATTGGTGTCTCGGCCAAAATTATTTCAGCTGAAAGTACTAATTTTGATAATCCTACTAATTGGTTTACATCTTCGAACACCATAAACAGTCTTATTAATATTGCTGGATTTACCATATCTTTAGATAAGACAAAATATATTACAGCCCCTAACCAAGTTACTACTATTCAATCAACTATTGAAAATGGTGATTTTAGCAACCTTGATTCAAAATACAAAATTGACACAAAAGTTACTCTTACTCCTCCACAAGGTGTTAATTTAAAAGGCCTTCACGTAGATGCCACTTGTCTTAATAGTCAACAAGAAGAAATTTCTATTGGAGATGTCACTTTAACCGACAATCAAACAGTTGTTTGGTTATCCGATTTTACTAAAGTAGACAGACCATCATTACAAAATTATGCCAATAAAAATTATTCTTGTGAATTCACTTTTAATCCACCAAGCAGCTTATCTAATAAAACAATCAATTTATCCACTCAAGCTGTAGGAGCCGAAGAAGGTAACTTCGATAACCCAGATAACTGGTATATGGCTTCTAATACCGTTACCTCCTCTGTCAATATTATTGGCATAACTTCAATTATTGCTAGCCTAGAATCAACTATTTCACCTAATTCTCAGGCAATTTTTACCAATTTTATCAATTTTAATGATTATTCTGAATTAGATTTAAAATATAAAAGTGATATAAAAATCAATTTAAATACCGATACTAATTTGGCTGGACTTCAAGTTGACGGTTATATAATCGAAAACAACATTGAAATACCAATAGGAAATATTACTCTGGGCCAAAATCAAACTAGTTTATGGTTAATAAATGATTTAATGCAACAAGTCAGACCATCTTTGGTAAATCATTCTAATGAAAATATTAATTACCTCTTTAAAATTAATCCAACTTCACTTGCTGGTAAAACTCTAAATATTACAAATCAAGTGGTTATTGCTGAAGATGACAATAAATTTAACAATTCTACAGACTGGTTTACCTCTTCAAACGAATCAAGTATTGATATCAAAGTTATCAATCCAACAATTAATTTTCAAGAATCATCATATAGTATAGTCACTGGACAACAAGTGAATCTTGACGGTAATGTAACTTTTGGAGATTTAACTGGTCTTGATACAAAATATGAAGTCGATACTCAAGTCACCCTTGATCTTCCTGTTGGGGTTAATTTAAAAGATTACTTAATTACTGGCACAAAAATTAATGATGATAATAGTGAAACTAGTTTAGGCACTCTAACTTTAGCCGATAATCAAACTACTTTCTGGTTAAGCGATTTTAGTAATATCAATGGTAATAGACAATCATTAGTAAATTTTTCTAATAGAACTTATAAATGTCGCTTTATCCTAACTCCAAAAACAGAGCTAGCTGGTAAATCAATAAATGTTTTTGCGAAATTGGTCGGAGCTGAAAGTGATAATTTTGATAATCAAAATAACTGGTATTTAAGTTCTGATGCTACCACTACTAATATTAGTATGATTGAAAATATGAGCGGTTCAATAGTTATTACGGGAGATACTAAATTCGATACCACTTTAATAATAAATTCAACCTTAAATAACTCAGGGACACCAACATATCAATGGAAACGTAACGGCGTAAATATAAATGGAGCAACAGAACCCACTTATACATTAGGATTAGCTGATATCGGAACAATAATTACAGTAACTGCAACAGCAGAGGTTGGTGTAGGAACAGGTTCTATTACCAGTACTGCAACCGGAGTTATTACTAAAGCGGATGAACCAGCAATACCATCAGCACCAATATTAGTAAGTAAAACAGCTACAAGTGTTACTTTGACTGCAAATGTTTTAAATCAATTCAGTAAAGATGGTATAAATTGGCAAGATAGTGAAATTTTTACAGAATTAAATCCAAACCACCAATATACATTTTTCACTAGAATCAAAGCAACTGAAACAACTAATGAATCATTAGTAAGCGTTGGTGTAAATATCACAACAAATAAACTTAATCAAAATATATTTTTCAACACTTTAGAAAATAAAACTTATGGCGATGCTGATTTTAATGTTAGTGCTACAGCCACAGCTTCTTCTGGATTATTAGTGTCTTTCACAGCTTCTGGTGACTGTAATATATCATCTAATATGATTCATATTAATAACGCTGGCAACTGTACAATCACTGCACATCAAACAGGTAATTCAACTTATAATGCCGCACAAGATATTTCTCAATCGTTTAGCATAAATAAGAAAAATTTAGTTATAAGTGCTCAAAACAGTACTAAAAATTATGGTGATATTGACCCAATTTTTACCGCTTCTTACAGTGGTTTCATAAATAATGATAACGATACATCTCTCGACACTCAAGTAAATCTTGTTCGTGCAACTGGTGAAAACGTTAATACCTATATCATCACCGCCTCAAATGCCACTAGTACTAATTATTTTATTTCTTTTGAACCTGGTATTTTCACTATAAATACAAAACCAATTACTGTTACTGCTGACGCTCAGACTAAAGAAAGAGGCACGTTTGATTCTGCACTAACATACACAAACTCACCTTTAGTTATTGGTGATACATTATCTGGTTCACTCACTCGCGTAATAGGTGAAGAAATAGGTACTTATTTAATTACACAAGGATCTCTTAATGCAGGAACAAATTATGCAATAAATTTTGTAGAGAATAATTTAATTATATCTGACACAATCGCACCAGAAATTTCTTATTATACGGTATCAGATACAAATATTGATATTTTTTATTCTGAAAAAGTAAGTGCTGATATTAATATATTAGATGATCATGGAATTAAAATAAGAGATCTTGGTTCTACTGGAATTGCAGATTATTTAAGCATCTTTTGGGATGGTAAAAATAATTCAAACCAAATTGTAACCGATGGAATTTATACAATTCAAGTTATAGGGACCGATTCAGCAGGGAATACTTTTACAGATACAAGTAAGACTATTACAATTGATCATGTAGGTCCTGTTATCACTCTTAATGGAGTTACTGAAAATATAGAAGTAGGTACTTTTTATACAGAATTTGGAGCAACTGCTATTGATGCTGTTGAGGGTTTAATTACAACTACTCCTTCTGGTTCAGTTAATACGACTGTAGTTGGTACTTACACAATTACTTATACTGCTACTGATATGACTGGAAATACTACCACTGCCACTCGTATAGTTAATGTAGTTGATACTACTAAGCCAGTTATTACTCGAATTGGATTAGACACAGTTAACTTGGAAATTCACACTCTATACACTGATGCTGGTGTTACAGCTTCAGATAATTATGATAACAATTTAACTAGCTCAATAATAATCGATACTACAAATATTAATAAAGATATTGTCGGTACATACACTGTAAATTACAATGTTGCTGATACGCATGGTAATCAAGCTATTCAAATTACTAGAATAGTAAATGTAGTCGATTCAGTCGACACTGCATTTAATGTAATTTCAGATTCTTTGTCTACAAATGGTATAGACAATAATTTAAATAATATTAATACCGACAATATTCAACATTTTTCAGGATTGTATTTTAAGAAAATAATTGACGGTGTAGAAATGGGTAAAATAACCTTTAACTCTCTATTAGATCTAACAAGCAGTGAAACAAGAATTTTCTTGCAAGATTTAGAAAATTATTTAGATATGTCTTTAGGGCATATTGCTCTTGACGCTAGAACTGTCACAACTTTAAAAAATGCTGGAGCTTCTATAGAAATGTACAATCTTCCTCAAGGACTCAATATTAATCAAATCACTTTAACTATAAAAGATGAAAATAATATAGTACTAGACAATAGTATTGTAAGCGATATGAATTATGAAGATTTAGGAATATGTGAAGTTGGGGAAATATGTACAAAATTTTCTTTTAACACCCAACATTTTACAATTTTTGATGTAAATATCGATAATACACCACCAACTGTCACTAAACTTGGTAATGATTCAGCTGATGTAATATTACCCAACGGAAATACAAACTTAGTTTTTAACGAAGAGTTGTCAGTTAATTCAAAAACAACAGTTGAAAATGCTTTGACATCTGGAGCTGATAATACATTGACTTATTCTTGGACAGGGGCAACCTTAATAATTAATAACCCACACAATTCAGCTATTACTTTTAATAATGATGTAATTGTTAATGTAATTGATTTAGCTGGAAACAATACTACTTTATTACTAATTGATTCAAAATTAGACGCCACTCAAATAACTCCAAATGAGTCAGGACTTGTTACAGTTGACAGTACAACTCCAGAACTCGTAATTACCAACCCAGAACAAGATGTCATCATGACAGTTACTAGTGGTACAGTTGATCCAAAAATCGATGTTAGTGCATTTATCACCAACGGTGAAGGAGTCTTACCTAAAATTACAATTAATTCTGATAATGCCGACATTGTTATTCCAAACAACACAATCGTAACCAGCGCAGATACTAGTTGGGATGGCATAATTGCTGCTCCAATCATCACTACTGTTTCATTACCTGAAACTTCAGGTGAAACTAAAACTTTAGGAACAGCTATAGAGATAGGTTTTGTTGGTGCCAAATTATCTTTTGATAAAGCTGTTAGAATTTTACTTCCAAATCAGGCTGGTAAAAAAGCTGGTTATATTAGAACGGGAATAGATTTTACTGAAATTACAAACACTTGTTCTGTTGATAATCAAACAACAGGAGATTCTTTGATAGCAGGTGGGGATTGTAAAATTGATGTTGGATCAGATATGGTGATTTGGACTAAGCATTTTACTAAATTTGCTAGTTACACCCAAACAATCAATTCTTCTTCAAATAGTAATAATGAAAACGAGGAAACAACCACTGCTAGTGCTCCAGTCTGTAATGATCAAAAACCAGGCAGTGCTCCTACACTTTTATCAGCCGTTGCTGGAATTAATTCTGTAACTTTATTTTGGTCAAAAGCAGCTGATCCTGTTAGTTATTATTTAGTAACCTATGGTAAGGAACCAGGTTTACAACAATATGGAAATCCCAATATTGGTGATGCTAATACTACCAGTTACACGATAGAAGGGCTTTCTGGAGATACAACTTATTATTTTAAAATTCGTGCTGGGAATGGTTGTATGCCAGGAGATTTTTCCAATGAATTGTCCGCTCATCCTAGTGGTCAAGTTATTACAACTTCCGCCACTGGTTTTGAAACAAATGTTTTAGGAGAAAATATTGATAGTTCAACAAAGCCTATAGAATCTGAATCTACAGATAGTATTTTAGGATCCGAAAAATCAGATCAAAAAGGATTTAATTGGTATTATTTATTTTTAATTTTATTTATTATTCCTGCTTACATTGGTGGTCGTAATCTTATAAAGAAATAAAATAAACCCACGACTTTACGGTCGTGGTAGTGGGGATCATTTCAAACTTTATTATTTTTAAAATAAAGTTTGAAATGAATCTTTTTTACCCTGATTCTCGATGAATTCTTGAATAGTCTTTTCATTAATTCCAAATGTTGATACAAAATACCCTTCAGTCCGAACTGATTCTATTCCCTAATATAATTGTTTAAGAAAAGTAAATTTTTGTTTTAATTCTCTAGCGGTATTTTGTTTAATTAAGCCAACTATTTTTCCAACACTAGTTGTTGGCGAAATTGAAATTAAGAGGTGAAAATGATCTTGATCATGACTAATAGTTTTAATTTTAGTTAAGTGACAGTGTTCTTCTAATTCCATCAATTTAATATTAAAATAAGCAAAAATTCCGTTTTTGAATATTTTTCTTCGGTATTTTGTACAAATAATTACAGTGATATACGCGATGACTTAATAAGACTAATTCCACAACTTACATATTTTATCTTAATTCCAGGCAAAAAAAAATCATGGTTAATTCCATCCCTCGACCTGACGGTTATTAACATTGTTCATGTTAAAACCATATCATGTTAAACAAATAATCACATCATTTTGATGTGATTATTTAAGTAAATTGACATGATTCAAGTATTTTGATCGAACAAAAACTCTTGTTAATTGAGGAATACTTCCCCATTATCAAACCTCAGTCGACATTTCTCAAATTATCAAAATATTCAATATATTTAGTCACAAATAGCTCTTTCTATACTGACTACTTGGATGCCGTTTTCATTTTTGAAGGACAGAATATAAACTAATGTAAGATGGTCTTCGATATTTATTAGTGAATTTTAAACAGGAATGATCTTTTAATAAAGAATAGATTCCTTTAGAAATTCTGAAAATATCACCTTTAGTTGAAGGCATCTTAAGGCTAATCTCAATTTTGACCCAGTATAGTCTTCTATTACCTGACTTAAATCAGAAAATCTAAAAACTGTTTGATTATTTTTTCTTAATTTAAGAATATCTTTTATAAAGCTTGCATAATCTCTATGTTTAAATTAGTCACACTTACAGTGTAATAATAATTAATATTTGACTTGAATAAATATATTTGATATAAAATAATCAAACTATAAAATAGTATAAATAATTGTATCTTTTAAAGATAGTAACTTTTTTATACCTGCCACTTTTATAAATTTAACAAGGTGACTCGTATGAAAAAAACAATAGTTTTTTCCAGTACTCTTCTTTCTTTTTTCCTTTTAGCCATGCCGGTATTGGCAGCGTCGGCAGATGTGTCCAAAATCCAAACCTTCATTCAAAGTGTGATCCAAGTATTGGTCACATTAGCTGGGTTAGTCTCAGCTGGTTTCTTTGTATGGGGAGGTATTGGTTATATTACCAGTTCGGGTGATCCGGAAAAATTAGACCGAGCCAAGAAAACAATTATCTATTCGGCAATCGGTTTGGTAATTGTTTTAGGGGCTTTTGTTTTGTCAACAATAGTAACTCAATTAGCGACTGGCGCTTTTGGAGGATCAACTCAATAAAATGACAAAAATGTTTTTAAAGAAAATCATAATTTTTATGGTTAACTTTTTTAGCATAAGTGTTTTAGCTTCTAAACAAGTTTTAGCCGTAACAACTGATAGTGGAATAATTAATTACACTAACGATACTTTAAAAATAATTACCGCCATTGCTTTAACCGCCGCGGTATTTTTTTTAATTAAATCCGGTTACCAGTATATAATGTCAAATGGGAAACCGGATTCATTAATATCGGCTAAAAGAACCATTCGGAATACAATTATTGGATTAGTAATAGTGTTAGGAGCCGGAGTTATAATTTCTCTTTTTAACAATGCTTTATCGGGAATAACTAGTGATGGAACAACTCAGGCAATTAATATAGTGCCGATTAATGCCGTAGCCCCAAGCGATGGTTTAACTCAAGTGTTAATTGATGCGGTGTCAGCTTTTATGCAAAACATAGTGGAAAGCGCCACTAAGCCAATTACAGATGGAATTTTAGGCTATTTAACCACTACTCCAGAATTACTATCCAATCAAACCATCGTTAATTTTTGGTTAGTATCTTTAGGAATTGTCGATTCTTTATTTATATTAGTAACGGCTTTTTTAGGACTTCATCTAATGAGTGCGGAAACTTTTGGCTTTGAAGAAATTGAATTAAAACAAATATTACCTAGATTAGGACTTTTCTTTTTGGGAGCCAACGTATCTTTGTTTTTGGCAAATTATGTAATTATCACTTGTAATGCTTTAGTCAGCGCTGTTCTTAATTCAACCGGTGGTTTAAATCATGCTTGGATAGTTAATATTATTAACCCGAGTGTGTTTATAAACAATAACACTCCCTTAATTACCTTAATATTTTTAATTATCTTTTTAATAGTGGCAATTGTTTTATTATTCATGTTTATTACCAGATTAATTGTTATCTCCCTGGGGGCGGTTCTGTCCCCTTTTATCTTTCTTTTGTGGACAATTCCAAAATTCTCGGACTTGGCTGAAGTGGCAACCAAATCATACTTTACGGCGGTATTTATGGTTTTTGTTCAAGTAGTGATTGTGCAGTTAGCGGCTTCATTTTTAGCTCTGCCTGAGACATCAAATAATTCTTTGATTTCAATATCTATTGCCATTGGTTTATTTTTAACTTTACTAAAAGTGCCGGGTTTCATGACCAATATGATGTTTTACGTTACCGGAAACGGCAAGCTTAAAAAACTAGGCAGTCAGATTGTCAATGTGATGACAGCCGGCAATTCTTCTTCAGTTTCTAGGGCTACGGCTGTAGCCAAAACAGTTAACGATCCAAGGAGGGTAGTAAACTTATGAGAACGACGATAATTCCAGCTCAAATAACAACGGTAGAAGATAAAATTGCCGGAAATTTAAATTTTACCCAAATCTTTCTATTAATGACGCCGGTTTTATTGACGACAATTCTGTTTGCTTTTATGCCGCCGACTATGAAATTGGCGGGGTACAAGCTGTGTTTAATATTGATAATTTTGGTAGTTTGTTTGGTTCTATCCCTAAGAGTCAAGGACAGGGTACTTTTTAATTGGTTGTTAATTTTAGGTCAGTTTAAATTAAGGCCAAAGATTTTTGTTTTTAATAAAAATGATAATTATCTAAGAGAAATGGAAACAGAAGTCGTAAAAGAGAAAACTAAAATAAAAAAGGTCAATATAATTAAAATAATTTCCAAAAAAGAACAAAAATTGATTGAAATTGAGGCAGTTAAATTTTTACATTTTATAAAAGATAAAAATAACAGTTTAAGTTTTAAATTAAGTAATAAAGGAGGTTTAAATGTGGCTTTTGAACAAATCAAAAAATAAGGTAAGTAGTCGAACACAAATACAAATAAAAGAAGTGAAGGATGATATTTTAATCCTACCAAATGAAGAATACAGAGTAATTTTAGAATCTTCTTCAATTAATTTTGAATTAAAAAGTGAAGAAGAGCAGGATGTTTTAATTGATAGTTTTCAAAACTTTTTAAATTCCCTACCTTGCCAATTACAAATACTAATTAGAGTTAGAGAAGTAGATATTAATCATTATTTAGAAGAAATTTCCAAGTCTAAAAAGACGGAAAAAGAAAAAGCTTATAAAAACCAGATTGATAATTATTGCGATTTTATAAGCAATTTAGTGGCGGGAAATAAAATATTATCCCGAAAGTTTTATATCGTCATCCCCTATTGTCATATTGACAAAAATAAAGATTTTGGACTGATTAAAGAGCAGTTAAGATTGTTAACTGAGATTGTGATTAGGGCTTTTGCCAAAATGGGAATGAAGGCAAGACCTATAAATAGTTTAGAAATATTGGATTTATTTTACAGTTTTTATAATTCTGAACAAATTAAAACTCAGGCTCTAACATCAGAAACTTTAGAAAAGTTATTGGAGAATAAATATGTTTAATTTAAAAAAAGAATTTAAAAAAATAAAACGTAAATTGATAAAAAAACAGAGTTTAAAAAAGCCAGTCAACTTCTGTTTTGGCGAGCAAGATCAAGTCGATTTAATTTCTTATTCTGGTTTAAAAGAAGAAGCAACTTATCTTCAAATTGGCGATCGCTATTTTAAAACTCTGTTTATTTCTGGTTATCCTTATGTGGCTTCAACTGGTTGGTTGTCGATGTTAATTAATTTTAATCACAATATTGATATTAGTTATCATATTGAGCAAGTTGATCCACTTTTAGCCCTACCTAAACTTAATAGAAAGATCACGGAATTGGAATCGACAAAAAGAAATATGTTGAAAGATGGCAAAGTAGTAAGTTCAGAAATTACTGATCCTTTGGAATCAGCCATGGAACTTAAAGACAAAATTTTACGCGGTCAAGAAAAACTATTTCAAATTTCGATTTATATGACAATTTCGGCCGACTCTTTGTCTGAATTACAGAAATTAACAACTCTTTTGGAAACTGTCATGTCCACCCGTTTGTTTTATATTAAAACAGC
>JAQWFB010000010.1 GCA_028704635.1 Candidatus Shapirobacteria bacterium | reverse complement strand
TCTTCTAATTTAATGTTGGGTAAAGAATATATATCAGCGACAGTTTGACCAATTTGTTCATCGGTGACTAAATCCATTTCATACAAAAGGTCGCCTAAATTTCTACTCTGACTTTCGGCAATATCGAAGGCCGATTTTAATTTAGTCTCATCAATAACTGCTAGTTCTAAAAACCGGTCGTATAAATTTTTATTATTGACTATCATTTTTTGATATTAGTTTTTTAATTTTTTCTATTAAGGCATCGAGAGAAGTGTCACTTTTGACAATAAAATCGTTGGCTCCTAGTTTTATGGCACGATTAATGTCTTCCATTTGACCTAAATTTGAAGCCACCAAAATGGGTAATTTTTTATATTTTTCTTGTGATCTGATTTCTGTTAGAACTCCAAATCCATCTATTTTAGGAATAATTAAATCTAGAATAACTAAGTCAAAATTTTGAGACTTAACTTTTTCTAGAGCTTCAACACCATCTGTGGCGACTGTTATTTCAAAGCCAACTTTTTGTAATTTTATTCGATAGGCACTAATTAAAAATTGGTCATCTTCAACGACAAGTATTTGGTTCATTTTTTGTGATTAAATCATTAACTTCTTTTATAATGTCTTCAAGCCTAAAATTGGCTTTTAATAAATATTTATTAACACCTAAGGCAAGCATACTATTAACCTTTTCGGTGCTAGCAGAGTTGCTGACCACAATTACTGGAATATCTGCCCATTTCTCATGTTTTTTTAATTCGATTACAAAATCTAAACCAGTAATATCCTTAAGACAATAATCTAGCCAAATGGCATCGGGTAATTTTTTTTCATTGGCTAAAAACTCAAAACCTTTTTTAGCACTGTCGGCTAAGAGAACTTGAATTTTTTCTTTTTCTAATTTTTTACCAATTATTTCGAGTAATAGTGGTTCATCTTCAACTACAAGTAGTTTCATTTTTTTTTAATTAACTATTAATTGATACTTCGCCTTTTTTAGAATTAACTCCTTTTAAAGGAAGGCTAAACCAAAAAGTGGTACCTTTATTTTCTTCACTTTTAAACCAAATTTTTCCACCTGAAGACTCGATGATTGACTTGATTAGGTATAAACCAAGTCCTGTTCCTTCTGTTTCTATTTTTAGAATATTTTCTCCTCGATAAAATTTAGTAAATACTTTGGTTTGATCTTTTTTGGGAATCCCGTAACCATTGTCAGTAATTTGACTAATAACATTATCTTTGTCTGAAGAGACAAAAATTTGAATTTCTCCTTCTTTAGGGGAATATTTAATAGCATTGCTGATTAAATTTTTATAAACTTCAAAAATTAATTTTGGATCACAATTTATTTTTTTCAGATTAGGATTAATATTGACAATTATTTTTTGTTTTTTTTCTTTTATTTTTGACTCAAATTCATAAATAACAGTGGAAATTAATTCTTTTAAATCGGTGGGGTTAGATTCAATAATAATTCTTCCAGATTCGATTCGGGAAATGTTTAATAAAGTATTTACAAGATCAATCATTCTTTGATTTGAAAGGTTAATATTATCGATAAATTTTGTTTGTTCAGTATCTAATTTACCAGCGTCACCTTCTAGAAGCATTTCTGAATACCATTTTATGGCTGAGAGCGGAGTTCTTAGTTGGTGTGAGGCCAATGAAATAAATTCGTTTTTCATTTTATCAACTTCAATTTCGTGAGTAATATCCCTAAAAACATCAATAGCGCCGCTAAATTTGCCATCTGAATTAATTGGAGAGGCGGTTATGGCGACGGGGAATTTTGATTTATCTTTACGAACATAATAAACTGGGTTGATAGTGGAGCTAGAAATAGTTTTTCCTGATTTGACAGCTAAACTTAGGGCTCTTTTCCCCTTAGCAATGGTTTTATTAGTGCCGTCTTTGACAGTAATATTATCATAAACATCTTTGCCAATTAACTCTTTTGAAGTCCAACCTAGTAATTTTTCGGCAATATGGTTAGCATAAGTAATTTTAAAATTTTGATCGATGGCCAATACACCATCACCAATTCCCGACAAAAGAGCTTCTGTTTTTAATTTTTCTTCTTTAAGGATATTGTTTTTTTGTATTAATAATTTTTCATGTCTTCTTCTAATGGAAATATCTCGAATAATACCAAAAGCAGAAATTTCATTTTTGGTTTTAATTAAAGCAACTGAAAGTTCTATTGGTATAATTTTACCGGCCTTATTGGTGGTTTCTAATTCTAAAATTTTGCCAAAAATTGGGCTTTGGCCAGTTTGTTTAAAATTCTTAAGATTAACAGATTGATCAACGTTATATTTTTTAGGAGGAAGAATGAGATGATGAAGCGAATGTCCTAAAGCTTCTTTTTGACTATACCCATAAGTTTTTTCAGCAGCTTTGTTCCATAAAGTAATATTACCCTCTTGATTCATCATAATAACTGGATCAATAGCAGCATCAACCGCGAGACGAAAACGCTCTTCACTTTCTTCAAGAGCCTTTGTTTGATTAAGCTGACGAGAAATTAAAAAGAAAATAATGATATAAAAAATAAAAATAAAGATGGTGGAAATTATTGGGAAAATAATTTGACGATTGATTTGGAATTGAAGATATTGATAGTCAATATCAAAACCAATCACGGCCAACAACTCACCAGTGGAAAAATCTTTTATAGGGATAAAAGCAGAAACAAATTTACCCCACTCGTCTTGATATGGTTGACTAATAATTGATTGTTGATCTTGAAAAACTTTTTGCAGTTCTTGAGGGGGATCTTTATAAATATCGCCTGGTTTTGAATAACCAGGATCATCTGGAGTAATAGAACTGGCAGAAAATAAAAATTGATTGTCTTTTTGAAAAACAAGATAAGACCAACGAATACCTTGGGTTTGAAGATAAGTTTGAACTTTTTGAAGTTGTTGGTTGATACGAATATTATCAGGATTATTATCGTCTAGTGAAGAGGCAGTAAGAGTTTTAACTCTTTGGGGATTAATGGCGGCTGAGACTGATTCAGAAAAATAAAGAAGATTGGTGGTAATATTTTTTCTTGTATTTTGAGCAATAATAAAAGTAATAATGGCACCAAAAATAATTATGATAAAGCCAAAGAATAAAAAAAAATAAAATTTAAAAAAAGAAAATTTTTTGATCACCTACTCGAGTCTACGGTGGAATTATTAGAAAATAATTAAATTTGTGTTAAAAAGAAAATAAAACAAAAGCCCTCCTTTTTTACGAGGAGGGCTTTTGCGAGTAACATTTCTGAACTCTGGCCTTACAACTTTCACCGTAAGGTTAATTAATGGTAAGATTAATTACAATAGTTGTCAATGGGGCAAATTGGATTAGAATCGTTTTTTAATTTTATCTGCCATCTCTTTTACTTTCTTTTGATTTTTTTTATCGGACATAGCGACTGCACCAGCAACTGTAACGCCAACTCCAACGATGGCTCCAGCTGCGACAGCTAATGGATTAAGTTTACTTTTTTTTCTAGCTTGTTTCTTTAAGTTAGATTTTTTCATATTTTCCTTTTTTAAATTATTAATTTTGACGTTTTGGACCGCTTAAATCTCCATTTTGGTTATAACCAGAGCTTTCCCAATACCCTTTATAATTTGGATCGTTGGAAACTTCTATTTTGCTTACCCATTTTACCCATTTGTACCCAAACTTATCTTCGGCTACTACTTGAAAAGGAAAACCTCTTTCGGAGGGAAGATTTACACCATTCATTTCGGAAGCTAAAATAATATTTTTATTGATGATGTAATCTAAAGGAAGAGAAGAAGAATAACCATCAACGGCATAAAAAATAACAGTATTACTTCCTGATTTTATCCCCGCTTCGGTTAATAAATCTTTTATTAAAACTCCCTGCCATAAAATTTTGGCTGACCAACCTTCGACACATTTAAGAGTAACTACTTTAGTATATTGGTTGTGATTTAAAACTTGGTCATAATTTAAAGATAGTTTTTTATCGACTAAGCCATCAATATTTAAAACATAATTTTTAATATCGATATATTGCGGGCCTTTAATTGAATTTTCTCGAAAATCAGAAATGGACGATAAATTTTCACCCTGATATTCTTTAATTTCTACACTTTTTAATTTTTTAATATTTTCTGATGGTTGAAAAAGAAATTTATTAATTAAAAAATTTAGTGTAAAAAAAATACCAACAGTGATTAAAATTAAAAATCCTATTCTGGTAAAATTTTTTTTTAAAATTTTATTTTTTTTAACTACACACCTTTCTGTTTTCATATTTACATACCCAGCATTACATCGTATTTGCCATAAACTTCTTTCATTAACTCTGGCACTTTTGGATTGGTCCAATCGTGCATCCATTCTGAAGTAATTGTCTCCCAAGTAATAGGCGTGACACCGGCTTGCAACATGCGTTTAATGCCATATTTATGAGCATCGTGAGTGGAATCCCCAGCAGCGTCCATTAATCCATAAACATCCATTCCTTCACGTAAACCATGGAGAGTAGTGAAGGCAAAACACATACTGGTCCACAAACCGGAGACAATTAGTTTGTTGTGTCCGGTGGCTTTGATGGCAGCTAAAACTGCTTCTTCTTCCAAGGCGTCAAAACTGGGCATTTTGCGGGCAATAACTTTAATTTTAGGAAAAAGATCGGCAATTTCTTTGATAAATTCACCATTGCCTTCCGGATGGATTGAAGTTAAAACTGTCGGCACATTTAAAATGCTGGCGGCTTTGGCGGTGGCTACGGCACAATTTTTAATGAGAGTTCGATCACCTGAGCCAACGCCTTTAAACATTGATGGTTGATAATCAACTAACAACAAAACACTATTGTTTGGGGTTAGAAGATCTAAATTGGGTTTATTCATAATATTAAATAAATAAATATTGTTAGAAATAATTATTTATTTATTTCGGATTTGATAAGCATTAGAAGTTCAGTAATAGTGGCTTCCTTTTTTTCAGCTAATTTTGTAAAAAATAATTGACACTCTGGACAGTCAGTGGAATCGGCTAAATATTGATTTTTAATTCTCCAAAGACTTTTGTTTTCCTGAACCATTTGGGCCATGAGATTATAAATATGATTTTGCAACATACGGTTTTTCCTTATATTAAAAAAAATAATTAGTTAAATTTTTTGTATTTTTTTAACTAGTTAGTTGTATCTTAATTTTTTAAAAAATTTATTAAATGATCGATTTAAATTTTAATAATTTTTTAATTAATATTTTATAGATTTAAATATTGATGATTAAGTTTAAAAATAGATCTGAGGCGGCCAAACAATTAGTTAAACTTTTAGATAAATTTAAAAATACTGATGCTGTGGTTTTAGGAATCCCCCGTGGAGGAGCTATTACTGCTAATATTATTGCGAAAGAACTTTCACTACCTTTCGGTATCGTGATTGTTCGAAAAATCGGCCATCCTAATAATCCAGAATATGGCATTGCTGCTATTTCTGAATCAGGAATGCTGGTAAAAAATAAAAAAGAAGCTGAAAGTATAGATCGAACGTGGTTTGTTAAAGAAGCAGAAAAACAACTTTTGGAAACAAAAAAACGACGAATTAAATATGGCGGCAAACGACCACAGATTCGAATAGAAGGAAAAACTGTAATATTAGTTGATGATGGTTTAGCTACTGGTTTAACAATGGCAGCGGCAATAAAAGAAGTAAAATTGGCAAAACCAGAAAAAATTGTAATAGCTGTTCCAATATCACCCAGAGATACAGTTAATAAACTAAAGGAAGAAGTAGATGAAATTATTGCTTGTTCTGTGCCATTACTTTTTGAAGGGGCAGTGGGAGCTTATTATGAAGATTTTCCGCAAATAGAAGACAAAGAAGTAGTTGAAATAATGACTAAGAATAGGCCACTTATTTTTTGTATGCCTGATTTTAAAGAATTGGGCCAGGAAATTTTTAAATTTTCAAATTTTGAACAAGGTAAGTATGAATTGATTCGTTTTCCTAATCAAGAATTTCAAGTTTTAATTCATTCAAAAGTTAAAAATTTACCGGCCGTTTTTATTGGAACAACTGCCCCACCCCATGATCAAATGTGGGAATTTTTTTTGGTTTGCCACACCTTAAGAAAAGAGGGGGTAAAAAAAATTTTAGCGATTCTCCCTTATTTGGCTTATATGCGCCATGATCAAAATAATCCAAAAGAAGATCTGGCAACAAGTTTGATGGCTAAATTTTTTGAAAATGCTGGGGTGACAGAGCTTTATACAGTAGACATTCATAGTGAAGATGCTACCAATTTTTTCAAGATACCAATTACCTCTATTTCACCAATAACTTTATTTGCGCAAAAAATTAAGGAGTTAAATTTTGAACCATCAATAATAGTGGCTCCTGACGACGGGGCTATAAAACGAGCTGGGGCGTTGAAAAAAGAATTGAATGTTCATAATGAGTTGGTGGTGTTTGCAAAACAAAGACATTGTGGTTCTGGTCCAGTTTCATTGCTTTGCGATGGAAAAATAACTGGAGCAAAGGCAATTGTGATTGATGATATTTTGGATACAGGACAGACATTAATTAATTGTGTTAAAAAACTTCATGAAAATGGAGTAAAAGAAGTTTTAGTGGTAGTGACTCATGGTATTTTTTCTGAAAAAAAATGGCAACAACTTTTTGATTACGGAGTAACTAAAATTATTACCACTGATTCAATACCGTCTGTTAAAGAAAAATCTTCCGATAAAATAATTGTTATTCCAATATCTTCATTATTGATCGGAATGTGGAAATAAATGGTAGATTTTAAGGTAGAACCAATTGAAATTAAATTGAGATCAGTAAAATTAAATGGTACTTTTTTCAGATATTTTGGGTCGAAAAAATTAGTAATTTTTGCCCATGGAAGTGGTAGTAGTCGATTAAGTCCTAGAAATATTGCGGTAGCTAATTATCTTTTGACCCGAAAAATTTCTTCATTTCTGTTTGATTTGTTAACTGAGGAAGAAGATAAATTTTATAAGAATAGATTTGAAATTGGTCTAATTTCAAATCGATTAATAGAAGTGACTCGATGGTTAAAAACTCAAAAAAATATTCGGAAATTAGAGTTGGGTTATTTTGGATCTAGCACTGGAGCGGCGGCGGCATTAAAGGCAGCTGTTAAATTACCTAAAGAAATTAAGGCTATTGTTTCTCGAGGAGGACGGCCCGATTTAGTAATGGTGGATTTACGAAAAGTTACAGTTCCCACATTATTAGTAGTTGGCGAATTGGATGATGAGGTAGTGAAATTAAATCAGAAGGCTTACGACGCTTTGGGTGGAATAAAAAAAATAGAAATCATTTCCGGAGCAACTCACCTATTTGAAGAGCCAGGAAAAATAGAAAAAGTGTCGAAATTGGCGGCGGATTGGTTTGATAGATATTAAGACTTCTTTGGAGTAATATCAGAAAAATCACGGAGCTTTTTCCATTTTTTATGTAAATGTTTTGGATCTTCACCTTCAAAAAATTTGTCGTACTGTGAGTGAGAATTTTCGACTCGACGGGCATATTTTATGGGGCACCAATAGCGTTCGGTTCGCCCACTAATTTCAGCACTATATCGAATAAGATTGTTAACATAGGAGCAATAGTAGCAGTTGATTTTTTCCCATCGATTAAGGCAAGCCAATAGTTGACGATCATAAACAAAATATTCCTTAGGATTAACCAAAGGAATACCATAAAGATGAAAACAAATTCTATGATAAATTTCTAAACCAATATTCCAAATAATGGCTGGGGCGACCATGCCATAAATGAAAGGAGCGCTAAGTATATAACGCCAATTGATAGGTATGACAATTTGTTTACCATGACGTTTCCAAAGCTTAAGATATTCACGACGAATATTAATTTTCTTAAGAAGATTGCGTTTAACCATTAAGGTATTAACCGCTTCATCAAAGGCTTTTTTGGTTTCAGTACTCAAATTTTCCAAAACAGAAATGTCGATATGGTTATCAGCGATTCTTTGTTGTATTTTTTTTAGTTGGTCGTTGAGTTGTTGTATCATAGAATAAGGTTTGTTAGCGATGTCTTTTTTTAATATTCTTTTTGTAATTTTTATTTTTTTCTTCATTTTGTGCTTTTTTTAAATCTCCTATTGTGTCATAAAAATCATATTTTTTTGATGCTCTACAAGTTGGAATATCACAATCAACTAATCCTCCATCAACAATGGTATTGTTTTCTTTAATAAAACGAAAACGTTCTGTAGTGGAAATAGTGTATTTAATTGTAATTCCGTCTACTTCAATAGGTTGATCAAGTTTATCATAAGTTACTTCACATGAATGCTGGAGGCAAAAACATCTTGTTATTGTTTCTTTATTTTCTATAGTCAAGACTAATAAAATATGTAATATCTGATAATAATTTATTATCTACCTAAGGAATAACAGAAAAGTTATTTTAAAGCAAGTCTATTTAAGGTTTTGATCTAGATTGATTGTTTTGTTTTTGATTTTGTTGACGATCTGACTTGTCAGAATTATTAGGGGTTTTATCATTATCTTTATTTTGTTCTTGCTCTTGGGATTTTTTCAGTTCTTTAATAGTTTCGTCTATCTTCTCTTTGGTTTTTTCTAGTTTATCTGGAATGTTTGGGTCAGATTTTTTGTTTGGTGTGTCAGTAGGAGTGGCTGTGGGAGGTGATTTAGTGGGAACAACGGTGATAATTTTGGTGGGGTTGGGGGGCAGAAGATATATTTTTAGAGACAGTTGTTTGAAATGTTGGGGTTGGAGTTGAAAGTGTATTTGTTGGATTAGGAGTAACAACTACAGTTGGGGTTGAATATGATTGGCTTTCCTGTTCAATTTTTTGCGAAACATCTTCTAGTGTTTTAATTAAATTTTGGGTTTGGAATTTTTCTCTTCAGTATTTTTAATTTCTTTGACGCTGTTTTCGGAAGCTATTAATTGATTGTTAAAATTATCTAAGCTTTCACTGGCATGGCTAGTTGATATTACTTTTTGAACTTCAGTAAAACGTTTTTCAGTGTATTTTATTTGCAATGTGCTTTTTAAATTAGAGGAAGGGGCAGCACCAAGAATTACCTGTTCTAATCCTGTTTTAATTTTGTAAGTAGAATCGCCTGGCACCGCATTCCAGGAAATTAACATTAGGGTGGTAGGGATGGTTAATATGGTCACTGTTCCCCAAAATATTTTACTTAAAATAAAAGTAAACATTAATTTAGAATATCACGGTGGATTATTTTTTAGCAAAACCTTCGAGAGCTTTTAGAGCTTCCATTGGAACCATATAAACGACAGTATTGGATTGGTCAGAAGACATATCGTTTATAGATTGAAGAGTTCGTAAATGAAGGGCTCCGGGAATAGCGTTAAGAGCTTGAGCGGCTTTAGCGATATTTTGAGAAGCAGCAAGTTCTCCTTCTGAATTAATGATGACAGCTCTTTTTTCTCTTTCGGCTTCCGCTTGCTTGCCAATGGTTCTTTCCATTTCGGCTGGTAAACTAACATCTTTTAATTCGACATTATTAACTTTTAAACCCCAAGCGTCTGTTTCTTTGTCGACAATTTCTCTTATCCTTTCGGCAATTTTGTCTCTGCTTGAAAGTAGTTCATCAAGAGTAACTTCTCCAACTATATTTCTCATTGTGGTTTGAGCATATTGGGAAATGGCATATCTAAAATCTTCCACTTCAATAATTGCTTTTGGGGCATCGCTAACTTTGTAATAAATGACAGCGTTAACTTTTACTGTAACATTATCTCTGGTTATGGCATTTTGGTCGGGAACATCAACAGCTTTTATTCTAATATCGACCTTTTGGCAACTTTGAATAATTGGCCAAATTATTCTCCACCCTGGTTCCATAACGGCAGTGAATTTACCAAAAGTAAATTTAATACCTTTTTCGTACTGATTAATTTGACGAATAGAAGTGATTACAATAAAAAAAACTATAATTAGAAAAGTAATAAAAGGCATATATTTAAATTAAACAATAATATTAATTATACACTGAATAAATCGAGTCAGACTTTTACCTATTGGCTCTTTTTTTTAAACCAGTTAATGAGAAATAAAATTCCGATAAGAAATGCTGGACCAGAAATTGTTAGCGACCAAATCAACATATACCATTCAAAATGAGAACTCGTGGCTAATAAAAGAATGTAAAATAATCCGGCTAAAATAAAAACAATTCCGCCGACTATTTCATGTTTCCATGAAATTATTAAAAAAAATAATAAAATTAATGCGGGAAGGTTGTGCATAAACAAACCAATGGTTACCTGCCAGACAGTTAGCCCCGGCTGGAAAATATCTAATGAAAACATCATTAAAAAAAGGATAAAGATTATCCCTAAAATTCTTGGTGTCCAGTATATAAATTTATTAATCTTTTTTTTCATATTTTGTATTATATCAAACAAAAATTTATTACTAATTTTGTTTTGATTGTTGAACAGATAATTCGACTGGAAAAATATAAATCTCTTGACTAGAGTTATTGAGTAATTTTAATAATGATTTATTTTCTAAATAAAAAAAATTGCCGATACAAAATCCACTTTTAACTGGTGAACTAAAAACAGGATAAGCATCTTCTGACTCAAAATGTAAAATTGACTCTGATGTTTTTTGATTACAAAGAGAAAGATACCAAAAACCAGATGGCAAAGTGACCTTATTATCAATTATTTTAAAAGTTTGTTGTTTGCTTTGATTAATGAAAATACTTTTATCAGCCAGTTGACTAATAAGACTTTGATGATTAAAAGCGATAAAAGTAGGGGTTAATGACCAACTTTTGACATTAATTTTTTCAAAAAGAGGAACCCAAAAATTAAGACCTTTTTTAACTCCAATACGATGGTCTAATATTAGCCAGTCAAATTGATAAGTTTGAGTAAATTTATTTAAATTTAAAAGATAAAAATTTCGTTCGGAAATAATTTCTTTGAGACTAGAACCGATGTTGGCTTTGGTGTAAATTTCTTTTTCTTTGGTTTCATGTTCTCCAAAAGTATTAGATGGATTATCTTGAAGATAGCCACCGGAATCATAAAGATCAGAAGTATAAATTGGTTTAAAAGCTAAAGGAGGAATTTGAAAAATCCATTCATTTTGACCAATGGTAGAAAAAATTATAGAGTCTTTGATGGAACGAAGTTTAAGAATTAACTCGGAAGCATAGGGGTCGATAACTTGGCGACTTTTCCAACGACTGGCATATTCAAAAAGAAAACCAGAAAAAGAAATAATTAAATTTAAAAGAATAATGGCAATTAAAAAATATTTAATAAATCTATTGGAAATTATTTCAACAGCTTTAATAAAAAATATTATTACTAATAGTTGAGGCAAAATGGTGGAGCGAAGAGCAAAATCGTTATAGCCTGTACTACAAATAAAACAAGTAATAATTACAGGTAGATAAATAGCTAAGAACAAAGCTGTGGTGCGGGTTGGTTTAATTTTTTTAATAAAAAGAGGAATTAAAAAAGGTAAAAGAAGAAAGAGAAAACCATATTCGGAAATCAAGGTTAAAAAATAATTAAGAATTTGGTTTTGGTCAACAAACGAGTATGGTTGAAAATGATAAAACTTGAATATTCCCCCGCCCTTTTGAATGACACTTAAAAAATATGGTAAAAGTAAGACAATAGAAAAAAGACCGACTCTAAAAATAGATTTACGTTTTTCGTGAAAAACAATAAAGATTAGAAAAGTAATAAGAGCCAAGGAAAGAGCGACAAAAGCACTAGATAAAAAAACAAAAGAAAAAAGAGAAATTAAAAGCCAGGTAGGATTTTTACTGGTAATAATTTTATAAATAAAAAAAGAAGAAACAGCGGCGGCAAAAAAATGTTGAGGCGTCCACAAAAGAGAAACAAAAGTATTATCGATCCTTAATCCTAAATGATTACTAATAGACCACATTTCGATAAGATCAGGATGACTTAAGCGGCCATCGAGAAACATAGGAAAAACATCGAGGCCCATGCCAAAAATTACCAAACACAAAGAAAGGAATCTTAAAAAATTATTTTTAATAAATTTGGTGATAATAAAAAAGAGAATGAGAAGAGAAATAAAATCGGTGAAAAGAATATAAAAGAAAAGAAAATAATTTTGGAATTGGGGTAAAAAATAAGAAAAAAGAGCTGGAGTTAGATAATAACCATAATAATAAGAAAAAGAGGCTGGGGGGAAATATGGATGATGTAGCGGTAGACCAAAAGTTTTTAGTGATGTGACCACATAAGAATGTTTATAAAGATCGGTGACACTACTAGTGGCAAGTGAAACAAAATTATCAACTTTAATTAATTGAATATAAGGAGATAAAACAGCAGCGACTAAAATAATATTCCCAATTATTAAAAGTAAGGGTAGAATATAATTTTTTTTGATTAAATTGTTTTTTAATTGGGTAAAATTTTTTTGGAAATAAAAAATGATAATAAAAAGAGTAATTATAAAAGCAGTTAGTGAAGAAAAAAAATTAAGACCAAAAACTGACCAGGATAAATAAAGTGATAAATTCAAAATTACAGGCAATAACACTAAAATGGTGATTAGATGCATCTAGTTGGAATTATAGTGATAAAAATAAATAAAATAAAGTTAGAAAACTTTTTTAAAATATTTTACTTATTTCAACAATTAAAGTGGCAAAAATGCCAACACTGAAAACAATAATCCAATGGAATAAGTTAAGAGGTACAGTGCCTAAAATTTGGTTTAAAAATGGCACATAAATAGCAGCAAAAATTAGAATAAAACCGTATAAAACTGAAAAGAATAAAACCTTATTGTCAAAAAAATTTTCGGTTTTGATAATTGGTTTTTTAAGATTTTTAAAAGAAAAAATATAGATAAGACTAACAGTGGCGGCAATAGCAAAAACTAACGTTCGTCCTAAGATTAAATTTCCTGAAGAAATGGCAAAATAATTAAAAATAAAAAGAGATAAGCCGCCAATTAAAAAACTAATTGCAAAAATTAATAATTTCATTTTTGGAGATAAAATTTTTTCGTTTCTGATTGTTTTTGGAAGTTGCTTCATCAGGTCAGTTTCTTTTGGTTCAAAACCAAGAGCAATGTCGGGAGGTCCATCACAAATTAAATGAATCCATAGAATTTGAACTATTGTTAAAGGAATCGGAAGATTTAACAAAGTGGTACCAAAAATTAAAAATATTTCGACGAAAGAATTGGAAAGAACATAGACGACAACTTTTTTAATATTAGAAAAAATTCTTCGACCTTCTTCTACGGCTGACACAATGGTATCAAAATTGCCATCTAATAAAATTAGGTCACCCGCTTCTTTGGCGACTTCAGTACCTGTTCCAATGACGACTCCAATATTGGCTTTTTTCAAAGCGGGAGCATCATTGACCCCGTCACCAGTCATGGCAACAATCTCTCCTTTTTTTTGCAAAATTTCGACGATACGTAATTTTTGTTGGGGGGTAATGCGGGAAAAAATAATTATTTGATTTATTTTTTCTGAAAGATTTGTGTCTGACATGGATTCGATTTCAACTCCCTCAATCGAATTTTTGGAATTAACATCAAAACCAAGTTGTCTGGCGATTTCCTCGGCAGTTTTACGATAATCACCAGTAACAATTTTAATATTTATTCCGGCCGATAAGGCTTTTTTTATGGTTTCTTTGACTCCAGGCCGCAAAGGATCTTCGATACCACATAAACCTAACCAAATAAATTTTTCAGTTTTTTTAAGATTGCCAATTTCTTTATAAGCCATGCCTAAAACCTTTAGTCCTGAATTAGCTGAAGTTTCAATTTCTTTTAAAATTTTTTGTTTTTCATTTTTTGAAATATCACAAAAAGATAAAACAATTTCAGCCGCCCCAATTATATAAGCAGTTTCCTTGCCTCCTGATTTGGCTATAGTTAGGGAATATTTTTTGATACTATCAAAAGGTTCTTCGTATATTTTGAGGGTGGATTCTAAAATTTTTTTAGGATTTAATTGGCCTTTTTTTTGAACAAAGTCCCACAAAGCAAGTTCTAAACTATCTCTTTGCTCATTGGCTAAAATCATTGATAGTTGTGCCTTGATTTCGTCTTCGAAATTAGTTTTAACAACTTTCATTTTTCCTTCAGTCAGAGTACCAGTTTTATCAGTACAGATGACTGACGTTGACCCTAATGTTTCAATAGAAAGAAGTTTTTTAACTAAACCTTTTTTCTTTAAGATCTTTTTCATACCAATGGCCAATATTACTGTTACAGCAATTGGTAGACCTTCTGGAATAGCGGCAACGGATAAGATTAAAGACAAACGTAAAGCTTCCCATAAATTTAAATGATGAAATATTTCAACTAAAAATATTACAGAACAAACTACGATAATAATTCTGGCTAATTGGTTAGAAAAAACTTCAAGTTTTTTCTGGAGAGGAGTTTTTTCATCTATAATTTCAGAGAGTGATTTTCCAATTTTACCCATTTCGGTTTCAATCCCAATTTTTTCTATCTTCATAATTCCTTTACCAGAAAGAACGGTAGTTCCCATGCGTAATAAACCAGGACTGTTTTTATCACTAGACGAGATTTCAATAGCCTTACTTTCACCAGTTAGAATTGATTCATCAACTAATAAACTAATTCCGTCTAAAAGAATGCCGTCGCCAGGAATTTTATCACCAGCATTTAAAGCGATAATATCTCCTGGTACTAATTCTTGAATATTAATCTCATGCCTTGAACCATTACGAATAACTAGAGCTGTGGGTTGTAAAATATTTCTCAAAGAGACAAGAGTTTTTTGACTACTTAACTCTTGGTAATAACCCATTAGAGCATTGACAAAAATAACAATGGCAACCAATGAGGCATCAAAAAATTCACCAAATAATAGGGAAATTATGGCAACAATAATAAGGATATAAACTAATGGGCTTTTAAATTGAGAAAAAAATATTAGTGGTCGAGAAAAACTATCTTTGATTGGTAGAATATTTTTTCCATATTTTTTTTGAAGTTCAACAACTTCATTTTTTGAAAGTCCATGATAAATCATGGGGCCATTATAGCCTAAATAAAAAAAATATTTATTAAAAAATAATAAAAATAAGTTGACAAAACTTAATAAACCAATTAAAAATTTTTTTTAAACAAAAGTTTGACCAAAATGTAGGTGAAAAATATTGGATGTTGACTAGAATTGATTTAGGAAAGTTGTTTTTTTAAATTTTACTCGTTGAATGGAATGTGTTTAGAAAGACCTTCATATGTAGGAATAGATTCTTCTCTGCAACCAAATTTAATCCCAATGCAATAGTTTTGAGAATTGGAATGTTCTACTGGAACACCAAAACAATGACAAATATCACAAACACTTCCTGAAATATTATGACATATGATTATGTTTTTTGAAAAGAATGAAAGAATAATTATTAAAATTAATATAAATGTAATTTTTTTAAAAATTTTCATATTTTTTAATTAGTTATGAGTTATGCAAATATTTTGTTCACAAGTACAGGTAATATTTTCCCTTGGTAAGGCTTCACCTATTTTTCTTCCTGTTTTTTTTGCTTCTTCTTCTATTTTGGATACGTATTCTAAAGTGTTGCATCCTCCAGTAAAAAAAACATATTTACAATCATCATTTGTTAAACAACAATTATTTTCTTTTAAGCAAAATATCTCTGTGTTGTTTGGTTTTTTTTCATAAACATTTATCTGATCTTTAATAGACATACTCTTAAACATAAATATGATTACAATAATTATTGAAAACAAAGTAATAGTTAAAATTAGAATTAATTTACTTTTTAATATTTTTCTGATCATGTTTAGAGTTTAATTTTTTATAATTTATCCGCTTTACTTTTTAACTATTCTGTTTGTCAATCCTGATAATGAATGCAATATCTGTTCTCAAATTTTGTCGTATTATTTATATATTCCACAAATTAATTATTACTTAATTTGTTAATTAAATCTATAACAGGTGTTTATTAAATTTTAAGGCAATAAATTCCGATAATAATAAAAATCGTGGCAGTAATTTTTCGGATTATTTTTTCTACTTGAGAAACCTTAGAAAAAGTTGAGCCAATTTTATTGGCACTGAAAGCAATAATAAAAGAAAAAATAATGACTGGTAATCCTGTCCCCAGTGCAAATAATGGTGGTAACAATAAACTTTCATTGGATTTTAAAACCATGGGAATTAAAACTCCAAAAAATAAAACCCCACTGTAGGGACAGAAAGCCAAAGCGAAAAGCATACCCAACAAAAGTGAACCAATATAACCTTTTTTAACCAACCATAATTTTAAATTTTCAATTTTTGGATTGGTATTTTTAAAATTAATTTTGATAATATCGATCATAATTAGACCGATTAAAATTAAAACTGGACCTAGAACTTTATTCCCCCATCCCTGAAAAATTGAAGAGATTTTAAAAGATGAAAGACCAAAATAAATTAATGTGGCCAAAAAAGTGTAACTAATTCCCCTACCAATGGTGTAAAAAAGACCATTTAATAAAGTATTTTTAATAGTTTTAATATCTTTGGAAATATAGGCAATGGCGGTGATATTGGTGGTTAAAATACAAGGGCTAATAGAGGTCATAATCCCGATTAAAAATGCCGACAATAAGGGGATATTATAATTATCAATTAAATAGTTTAACCATTCCATAATTTTAAAGAAGAATTTTTAACTTGGCCTCAAAATAACTTTTTAATTGGGCTTCGTTCGTAACTAGTCGCCAAACAGTAGTATCTTCTTCGTGGTTATCTTTGCCATCTTTAATGGCATTAATATAAAGAGCTGAGCCACTAACTTTATATTCTTGAGCCATTTTAAAATTTTCTGGCAAGTCAATGTTTACCTCCCTAAAAGTAATTTTGCCAGATTTGAAATCTTGGGGGAATTTTTCTTCAATAACTGCCTTAGTATATTTGCCAATATTAATACAAGAAAGACAGCGATTTGTGGTATGAAAAACAAAAACTTCAATTTTTTCAGAACCAGAAGGCAGAGAAGTGCTTACTGTTTGAGCAGGAATGGGTTGTTGATTAACTGAGGTTATTTTTTCTTTTGAATTATATTGAACAAAATTAAAAAGATAACCAATCAACATAATACCAACTGTGGTAATACCAAAAAATATGGCGAGTAATTGCCATTTCATGGCTTTTTTAAGAATAAGAGCTTCGGGTAAAGATAGAGCAACAGTAGCAGTCATAAAAGCAAGTGCGGTTCCCATTGGCACACCTTTATTAATAAGAGCTTCAGTAATTGGGATAACAGTAACTGAATTAGCATAGAGAGGAACTCCTAAAAGAGTGGCAATTGGGACTACCCACCACGCTTTAATATTTAGATAAGTTTCAATTAAGGTTTGTGGAATAAAACCATGAATAATAGCACCGATACCAACTCCTAAAATTACATAAGGGAAAATATTTTTGGTGATTTTAAAACCATCAGTCCACCAATAACCGAGAAGTTTTTTGAATTTTATTTTTTGACCACCATTTTCAGCTTCAATGTCACAACGACATTTATATTTTAATAATTGTTGATTAACATATTTTTCTAAATGTAATTTTTGAATAATCATACCGCCAACTACGGCTAAAATAATTCCAGCAATATTATAAATAATGGTTGTTTGCCAACCAAAGAGAGCGGGAAATAGAATTAAAGAGGATTCATTGACTAATGGTGAGGCAATTAAAAAGGTAAAGGTTACTCCAAGTGGAATTCCAGCACTTAAAAACCCGATAAATAAGGGAATTGAAGAACAAGAGCAAAAAGGAGTGACCACTCCTAAAAGGGCGGCAAATAAATAATCAAGACCAAACCAGCGCCTTTTGGTTAATAAATCTCTAGTTTTATTAACGGGGAAATAATAGCGAGTAATGGCCATTAGAAAATTAATAAAAACTAAAAGGATACCAATTTTAATGGTGTCGTAAATAAAAAAATTAAGGGCCGGATTTTGGGTTATTGAATTGGTTGAAAATTCGATTGGATAAAAAATGTCCATAGTTAGGCTTTTTTAATAATTTCTTTAATTTTTTCTAAATTACCAGATCCAAGTATGGCAACTTTGTTATTAATAGTGAGAATTGGTGATTCCATGACGCCCAGTTCAATAATTTTGGAAATGTCAGTTGAATATTCAACTTCAGCATCAATCCCTAACTCTGAAACAGCAGTTTTAGTTAATTCGTAAAGATTTTTGCAGGTAGAACAACCTGACCCTAATACTTGGATTTTCATAAATTTAGATTTGAAATAATAAATCAGTAATTCTTTTGCCTTCAGCAGTCAATGAATAATAAACCCATTTACCTTCTTTCCTATCAGCGATGATATTAATGTTTTTTAAATCTTTAAGGTGATGAGAAATTAGACTTTGAGATAATTTCGTTTCTTTTATTAATTCACAAACGCAATGCTCCCCTTTTTGGAGGAGATGTAAAATTTGAAGACGATTATTTTCTGAAATTAATTTAAGTAGATCCGATATTTTTTTAATATCATATGAATACATATTCATATAATATGACTTTTTAAATTATTTGACAAGAATTTAATTGTAAAAAATTACATCTGAAGATAAGTCAGTAATTTGAACATCAAAATAGCTGGCCAGAAAATTGATTTTCCAATTCCAATTAAAACTAAACTAAAACTGGTAGCAGTATTTAGAAAATAAAAGAGAGCACCAATGACTCCTAATCCATAAATTGCATTAGAGCCACTACTATTACAATGGCACTTATTTTTTTTAACAACGATTTTTTCCTCACAACAACATTCTGTTTTTTTATTTTCTGTTTTCATATATTTATATAATAATACAATAAATTGTTTTAAGATTGATTTTATAAAAATTTATTTCCAACGAATATTACAATTCCCTATACATCTTTCAGCAATACTTCTAATTTCGTTTAAGTAGGAGTCACAAAAAGAAGTGTTTAATATTCCAGTTTTCTCACATGATTCAGTTTGTCTTTTTATACCGCTATTTTTAAGAGATTCGCAAAGGTTAACACAATCATTAAAATACTTGGTTAAAGAATCCTGATTTATTGTTGGAGTTACGTATGTTGTTGGTTCAATATAACGTGTTGGTGCTACATATGAAGTTGGAGCCACATAAGGTGTCGGCGCCTTATATGTTGCGGTTGGAATATTTGTTGGACGAATATAATTAGTTGAATTATTATTTTGAGCTTCTTTACATTTTTCACTTGAGGGATATACTGACCAATTATTACCAATTTGACAACAGTAGATGTTTGAACACTGACTTCTACGAAGTTTAATAGATGAACCATTACAATTTGCATGGGTAGATACACAATCAATTATTGTGTCAGTATCTACAGCTTTTTGAGTTGGTTTAATTATTTTTTTTGGTATTGTTGTGGGGGTGGTAGTAGTTTCTGTTGTGGGTATAGGCGTCGGTGTTATTTCTGTATAATATCTTTTTTTATATTCTTCATTTGTTTTGGCCTTATAACCTTCAATAGCAAAAACAGCAGGATTAATAATTAAATAAAAAAATAAAAAAATAACTCCATATCTGATGAATTTGGGAATAGTTTTTTTAGGAATTATTTTAGTAAAAAAAATAAAAATAAAAGAAATAATACCAATACAAATATTGAAAAAGAAAAACTTAAGTAAAAAAATGTTATTTAATAAAATTACATTAGACTCCTCAAATTTAGTAATTACTACCAAATTTAAAACAAAAGCTACTATAGTTATAAACCAAAGAATGGCCCAAAAGTTCCTAAAGCTGGTTAAATAAAAAAATTTTTTAATTTTTTCATTATCAACTTTTTCACCGCAATATTTACAAAAATTACTATTTTCAGGTATTTTTTTACCACAAGATAAACAAAACATAAATTAATTTAATTATATTACTTTTTACTAAAGACTTCTTTTAATTTATTTTTAATTTTAACGAAGAGTTTATAGACCCCAAAACCAATTAAACCTAAGAAGGAAAAACCTAAAATGACATCACTATTCTTTGTTGGTTCGGTTGTTTTGATGGTGGTTTCTCCTAAAATTTCAGGTTGAGGCGTTGGCGAAATTTCTTCTGTTTTGGTTGGTTCTAATGTTGGGGTATTTGTAATTATTGGAGTTGGTGTGTTTGTTGGGGTTGGAGTGAGAGTTGGTTTTTTAGTAGGAATTGCTGTTGGTATTGGTGTTGAGGTTGGTTGAACAGTTTCTACTACAGTACCACCATGACAATGGCGCTCATTCCAAGGGACTCCCCATCTATCGCAATTAGTTCGGCAATAGTGGCAACCATCAGAGGCGGTATTACCTGGATGAGCGAAAGTATTTTTTGGCAGTAAAATAAGAGAGAAAATAAAGAAAATGGATAATATTTTTGTCCAAAGTTTCACTAAAGAAATTATATCCCCTTTTTCTAAAAAGATTAAAAATTAATTAAGAAATTATTAAAACAAAAGTATTGTAATATAAAAAAATCCCTAAAGATAGGGATTTTTTGTAGCTC
>JAQWFB010000002.1 GCA_028704635.1 Candidatus Shapirobacteria bacterium | reverse complement strand
AAACACAATGGCTTAATGAGACTAGTTCCATAACTTACATATTTTATCTCAATCCCAAGCAAAAAGATTCAGGGTTAACTTCATCCCTCGACCTTACGATCGGGGTTCTAAGTTAGGGTGTATAGATTTGGCGGTAACTAGAATTTCACCAAATTCAATACAAAATAGTTTTATTTTAGTGATAGTAGTAATGATAGGGTCGATATTATTGGCATGGTGTCTTTATCATTTAATCGAGGCACCATATTATAAATTACCTAAAATATCAATAAATTTAGAAAATAATGAAAGTGTAAAAATTATTAAAAATAAGTTTAAATGGACATTTTTTGGTTTTAGTTTAGCAATGTTATTAATATTAATTTTGGCTTTTAAAACACCATTTTCTTTATTAACTTATACTTATCCTCATCAAACAAAAACTCCTTTGTCTTTAATAAAAAATAAAAACGAAATAATGGTGACTAGTAAAAATAATTTAATGAGAGACTTGGTGGCAAAAGAAAATAATTTAGGAATGATTAGTACGAATATTAAGAGTATAAAAAATGAGGATAGGGAAAATTCGATTTTATTAATTAAAATATTTGATTCTAATGGAAAGATAATTTCTGAAAGTAGGTTCGATACTAATACGATGGTGGAAAATAACTTTTATCCATTTGGATTTCCCGTTCAGTCTGATTCTAAAGATAAAAAATATTATATTGAATATAAAATAGAGCCGGAAAATTCTCTGGACGAAGTGGTGATAAGCCAAAAAGAAAATCAATTTATTTCAGTTTATTTTTTAAACAAAACTGACTTGCTAAAAAATCCAGAAAAGTTGGGTTGGTGGTTTTTATCTAAAATAAAAGAACCTTTTTTAAGTCCATTATTTTGGGTTTATTTACTTACAATAGCGCCAATGATATTAATATTTTTTTAAAAAAAATAAAAATATTTATATTACTTCTAGCCCGTAGTATTTTAATTTATCAATCTTTTCCTTGGAAAAGTTTTTATAAATATCATTTCTGATAAAAAATTCGCTACTTTCACTTCCTCTGTAACTGAAATTTTTATAATTTTTTAATATTTCAGTTAAGCTTAGTCCTTCATCACCTCCAAATATTAAATATTCTGGTTTTGTTTGAAAAGTTTCTAATTCCTCATTCTTTAATTGTTCTACTCCGGCCATCCATTTGTAAAAGAAGATAAACCTACCAGCTGGTTTGATTTCTGCCTGCCAATATCCTAAAACCTCTCCTGGTATTGTTAATAGTCTGTCGTTATTATTTTTAGTGGTTCTAATAGCCTCACTCATATTAAATATCCTTGAATAATAAATCTCAAAATCTTGCCTAGTGTTAGATTTATTTAATATTGTTTCTCTATTGAGAGAAATCATAAAAATAACTGGCAAAAGACCTAATATCCACCATTTCTTTTTCAACCAATAAAATGGAGTTGTCATAACCAACCCTACCCAAATTAAAATATGAAATCCGTCGTAATAAATTTTTTGAAGTTCAAAATTTCTTAAGTTGGTTAAACTTAATAACAGTAAAATCCAAAATATTTTTTGCCATTTTTTTTCTTTAAATAAAAAAAATATTAAAATAAAAAATATTAAAATAAAAAATTTGATTAATAATGACTCTGGTGAATTCAAGCCGTCTTTTAAATATAAGAATGGAGTGGTAATTGATTTAATAATTGATCTTATTAAATTATCTCCACCGGCAAATGGAATGTAGTATTTTTGATTGATTAATATAGCATTTTCAAAATAACCTTTAATGTTAATGAAGCAAAAAGTTATTATTAAAATCAAAACTCCTCCTCCAATCATTAATTCAATATTTTTTGTTTTTTTTCGATATCTCCAACAAAAGGTTAAAATCATTAAGGCTAATACTGGCCACATTGGTGCTAAGGTTATTCCAACAATACTAGCAATTAACCCCCAGAAAAAAGCTTCTTTTTTAGAAAATTTATTTTCTAAAAAACTTAAAACTAAATAAATCATTGGAGCAAATACTAATGATTCAGCCAAAAATAGACTACCTAAATATATATTTTTAACTAATTCTATAGCTATCATCGGCCCTAACATCTGAAAACCAAAGCGGCAAAGAATAAAAACAATCCATAAAATTGACCATAATATAATAAACTGTCGATGATATTGAATAAGCATTTCTATTGTGTTCGGGTTGGTAATTTTTTGAATTATTCCACTTAAGATATAGGTCCCTGGTTGGTGGTGTGAAAAAATATTGGTATAAATTTTATTACCATTAATTAAATTTTTAGCAACAACAAAATTGTCTTGTTCATCAACAAAAATTGGTTTTAGTAAATTTTGTCGCTGAACTAAAAATATAGTAAAAAAACAAAAAAATAAAATAATAATTTTCCACCAATTATATTTTTTTATCATTTTATTATTATTGGATCTAATCCAAACATATAAATTATAAAAAAGATTGATAATATAGCCAGAAAATATCTAAGTTTTTTAGGAATTAGTTTGCTAATTAAAAAGACTAATCCAATTTCGATGATAGGATAAATAATTATCCAAACCCACCAATTATTCCAAATCCAACCTGGATCAAACTTCAACATGGTGGCGGCGATATAACCAGGTAAATCTTGATTTAAAAATTTAATACCCTGACCAAAAGTGATACCAATAAATCTAAAATTATCGACTAGCCAACCAAGATGACGTTGACCATTAATAACTGAATATCTGGCAGTAAAAATTAATAAATTTAGAACCCAAACCGACCACCAAGCACTCCAATTAATTTTTAGTTTTTGATTAATTTTGGTGATTAAAAATCCACCAACAAGTAATATTGATAACTGTACTAAAATTAAATTATCGAAAGTGGGGCCAAAAAATATTTTCCAACCTGATCCATAATATGACCTAAAAACAGGTAAATAAAGAATAATAATCCATAATATTGGAGTCAAACTTTTACTCCACCACCACAAAATTGGAATTAATAATAAAAAGAACGGCCAATAATTAATTTTTGGTCGATTGTCTAAATTTGATAAAACTCGATTTAAAAAATCAGATTTATCGGCCATAAATTTATCGCTAAAACTTAGATTGGAATTATAAATTGTTTTTTCACCTAGATTTTGATTTTCCCGATATTCCGGCGTTAATGTCCAACTACTTAGAATTATTTTTTCTGGGTTTTTATTTTCATACAACTCTCGATATTTATCACCAAAATCACTCATTTTTAGACTAATAATCTGATTATTGGCAATCCAGGTTAACTGTTTTTCATATTCTTGTTCATGGCCAATACTTTCCATACCTGTTTCTAAACCGACCGTAATTTGACCTAATTTTTCAACTGATAAATATTGGTTGGCTAAATTGGCAAAATAATTAAAGTCTAATCCTTGGCTGGTATAATCATTGGCTTGAAGTGAATAATTAGAAACCAAAGGACCACTGCCATGATAGGCTTTTTCTAAGTCTCTTTGGGCCCATTGAATAACTACTGTTTTTGAGTTGCCTGGTACTAAAATATTATTTGGCGATGGATGATAGGGATAACCCCACCACTGCCCCCAAATGCCGTATTGGTCGGTGGTTTTTTGGTCAGCACAAATCATAACGGTGGTGATGTGATATTTTTTTTCTAAATATTGCTGAGACCAACTGTCGATCCACCAAGATCCAGCTGATTTAGGTAGAAATCCAAAGGTGTTTTTAAAATCAGTAACCATTTGATCAATTATTTTTTTTCGATCATTGAGAGTGTAGGCTGATAAAAAAATAGCTTTGGGGCTGTACCAGACTGTTTGGGTGGGATAATAAACTCGAGCTTTTTTAGTTAAACCTGGACTAACTTCTAAAAATAAGCCTAATTCTTGGTCTTGATTAAACTCTTTAATTTCTTTGATAAGATCTTGATCATTAACGACATCATCTTGAATTAACCAAGTGGCTTTTAGTTTTAGATTATTTATTATTTGATATTGATCATCTATTGGTTTAAGAGTTTTATTGACCCATAACTCCCTACTTCTGATTGGATTGACGATGGTGACATATTTTTCATTGGCTTGAACTTTATTCCCAATACTATTAGCGGTAATTAGAATTAAAACATTTATTAAAATCAACCAAAATTTAATAATTTTTCTCATTTATACTTTATTATACTTACAAAAAATTATTTTCCAGCTTTCATCTCTCTTTTATTTTGATACATTTGGGTGTCGGCACGATCTTTAGTTTTATCTAAATTAGAAAAATCTTGATTTCTATCGTAAACAGCAACTCCAAAAGCAAGGTTTTTTATTTGGATTAACGGCTAGTTTTTCTGTTATTTTGTAAAGAAGTTTTTCTTCAAAATTAGAACTATTGTCATAATTGCGACAAATAACTATAAATTCATCACCGCCAAGACGAATAATTAGATCTTCTTTTCTAAAATTTGATTTCAAAAAATTAGCCGTATTTTTAATTAAAGTGTCACCTGCTTCGTGGCCTTGAGTGTCATTAATGATTTTTAAATTATTGACATCAACAAAGACTAAGCCGATTCTATTGTTGTCGCGATTAGGATCAAAATGTTCTTGTTTGAATTTTTCAAAAAAGTTACGATTGTAACAACCGGTTAAAGAATCAACCACACTTTCTTGCTCGGCTTTATCTATTCTTTCTTTTAATTTATCGGCGGCTTTTAAAATTGGGATAAAAATATCTGGTTTTGGTGGTAGATCTAAATTTAGATTTGGATTAATAAACTCCATACCTTTGGTCATAAATCCATATTATTATTTAATTATTAAAAAATTATTAAAATTAGTAATAAATATTAGTAAAACTTAGTGATATAATGAATTTTGTTATCTTTTAATAAATTTTTAATAATTTTTTAATAATTAATAGTTTTTATTTTATGAACGATAAAATTAAGAAACAGTTAGAGTCATTTTTTAGCCAATTTGAGGTAATTAAATATAAAAAGGGGCAGGTTTTGTTTAGATCAGGAGAGGATTTGAATACGGCTTACATAGAAAAGAGTGGGTTTTTAAGAGCTTATGTAATTAATGGTGAAAAGGAAACAAGTTTACCAAACTTAAAACCATTGTTTTTTTGTGCAGGAATGAATGGTCTTCATAAAAAACCAAATAGATATTTTGTTGAAGCAATAACGGCAGTAGAGCTTTGGGCAGTACCGATGAATGAGTTTGTAAAATTTATTGAAAAAGATGAAAACATATTAAATGAGGTTAATAAGAAACTAATAGATGAATTAAGTGATTTATCTATAACTTGGCGACAAATTGTAGCAGCAGACGCAGAGGGTAAAGTGGCAGGTTTAATTTGCTTGATCGCAAAGGATGTGGGCGAGAAAAAGGGCAATGAAATTTTAATTAAATTCAACACTCCACACCGAGTATTGGCGAGTATGGCCGGATTAACCCGAGAAACGGTAACTTTGCAAATTTTGAAATTTCAAAAGCAAGGATATCTTTATAATAAAAAAAGAACGATGGTAATTAAAAATATTGAAAAGATAAAAGAAATTGCTAGAATTTAATAATGGAAACAAAAAAATTATTTAGATCAGTTGACGATAATATAGTTGCGGGTGTTTGTGGTGGATTGGCTGAATATTTTCAAATTGACGGCTCATTAGTTAGAATTATTTTTATTTTATTGGCAATTGGTGGCGGAAGTGGAGTATTAATCTATTTAATTTTATGGTTAGTGGTGCCTTCTGTAAATCAGAATAGTTCTGGAAAACAAAATAAAGAGGAGAAAATTAAGGAGTTTGCTGATGAAGTTAAAGATAAAACAAAATCAATGGCTAAAGAAATTAAACTTGAAACTAAAATAAAAAGAACAAAAAGAATTAATATTTTAGGAGTGGTATTAATTTTAATAGGACTGACCGCTATTTGGAATCAAATATTTCCAAAAATGATTGATTGGGATATGTTTTGGCCAATTATTTTGATTCTAGTGGGAATGCTGTTAATTTTTAGGGATTAATTATTCACGACAACAGTCGAGAATTTTACCGATAGTTTGGCTGATGGTACCCATTAGACTTTTTTCGGGAATAGGTTTTTCTTTGAGGGGTAGATTTTTATTAGAAAGTAGAGACGTTGCGCGCAACGTCTCTACAGAGGAGTCAATTAAACCCAAATTTAAACCCCAAAAAAGATTATATAAATCAAAAGATTTTTTAAAGTAATCATTGGCTTCTTTTTGATCGCCTTTAGTTAAGCTTTTGGTGCCAACTTCCATAAGGCGCATGGAAGCAGATAAAAGATGTTTGCTGGTACACCAAACTTCTCCCTGCCCTTCCTTGACGATTTTTTTCATTAATTCTTTTCTCATTTCCCGAGCAGTGTTTAAAACGTCGAGATATTTAGTATCGCCTAATTTTTGGGAAGTGAAAAACATATGTTCTTCAATACCGATAAGATTCATGATAGCGATGGATAAATCTTCTCCAGAAGAAAGATCGAGTTGATGGCCTTTTTCGAGTTCTTTAGTTTTATTAATAAATTTTTCAATTTCTTTTGGAGTGGTCATTTAGAGTTTAAAAATTAACTTGAATAATAAGGTAAAAATAATTAAAGTACCAACTGGAAAAACAACTTTTTGGTAAGGAAAAAGAATTTTATCACCATTTAGTTTACGAGAATGACGATCAATAAAAATACCCAAAAACATAATGAATAAACCTAAAATTTGGCCAAAAATAATTTTATCTAAACCAAAAATTTGATTAGTAGGAGAGCCAGTTTGGTCAGTAGAAATAAAATAAAAGAGAGTTAATCCAAACATTAAAAGAGAGAAAATAATGGGACTGCCTAAAATTCGATTTTTGATTTTAGGGGCTAACCAAAAAGAAATGGCGGTGTTGAGTCCAGAAATCCAAAGAGAAACTAAAAAATCATCGACACCTAGTTTTTGTGCTAAAAACATTCCCCCACCAACAGTGACAATACAAACTGGACATTGAGCATAAGCCGCTTTAACTAAAAACATAATTTATTTTATCAATATTTAATGGTTTAAACGAGTTTGACAGACAGTGATGCGTTGATGAAGTTTTTCTAATTCAGGAGAAATAGGTTGGTGATTTTTTTGATAAAACTCATAAATGGCTTCGGCTAGAGCGTCGGCAGCTAATAAAGAACAATGAATTTTGACGGCGGGCAAATCGTCGAGGGCTTTAATAATATCTTCATTTTTAATTTTAAGAGCTTCGATTAAGGTTTTGTTTTTAGCTAAATCGGTGACGACACTACTGGTGGCAATAGCAGCAGCACAACCAAGGGTCTCGAATTTAATGTCTTGGATATAATCCTCGCCTTTTTTATTTTTAGCGATTTTTAAATAAAGTTTCATGACATCGCCACAAGCAAGATTGCCGACTTGACCGACAGCGGTAGGATTGTCCATGGAACCAAAATTGTGAGGAGTTCTAAAATGTTCGAGAACTTTTTGTGTGTACATAATTATGATTTAAATGGCGAAATTTGCCTAAATTTATTAATAACTTGAGGTAAAACTTTTAACAGATAATCGACTTCTGATTTGGTGGTAAAACGACCAAGACTAAAACGAAGCGAGCCATGGGCTTGCTCAGGACGAAGGCCGGTGGCTAAAAGAACATGACTGGGCTCAAGGGAAGATGAAGAACAGGCTGAACCAGTAGAAACGGCGATGCCATAAAAATCTAATTCCAAAAGAAGGGATTCACCTTCGACTCGAGCAAAAGAAATATTAATATTATTGTAAAGACGTTTTTGAGGGTGACCATTAAGATGAGATTCGGGAATAGTTTTTAAAATATTTTTGATTAAATAATCTCGAAGTTCAGATAATTTTTTATTTTCTTGATCAAAATTTTTGACAGAAATTTCGGCGGCTTTAGTAAAACCAACGATGGCGGGTAAATTAACCGTGGAAGAACGAAAACCAAATTCATGACCGCCACCATGAAGAAGTGGGGTAATTTTAGTGCCGGTTTTGATGTAGAGAAGAGCAGCACCTTTAGGACCATAAATTTTATGAGAGGAAGCGGTTAAGAGATCGATGTTTAACTTAGATAAATCGATGGGGGTTTTAGTAAAACTTTGAGAGGCATCGGTGTGAAAATAAACTCCGCGATCGTGACAAATTTGGCCGATGCTTTGGAGATCTTGAATGGTGCCAATTTCGTTATTGCCATGAATAATGGACACCAAAATAGTGTCGGGGCGAATGGTTTTTTTAAATTCGTCTAAATTTAAGAGACCAAATTTATCGACAGAAATTTGACTGATTTCAAAACCTTGAGTTTCTAACCATTTGGCACTGTTTAAAACACAGTCGTGTTCAACTGAAGAAATGATAATATGTTTACCTTTTGATTTATTAGCAAAAGCAATGCCTTTTAAAACAGTATTGTTACTTTCGGTGGCTGAGCCAGTAAAAATAATTTCTTGGGGTTGAACTTTTAAAATATCGGCAAAGGATACACGACACGATTCAACAACTTGGGAAGCGGCACTGCCCATTTGATGTAGCGACATGGTGTTGCCACAAAAAGAAAAATCAAAACAAGGAAGCATGGCGTTTAAAACTTCGGGGTCGACAGGAGTGGAAGCAGCATAGTCGAGATAAACTGATTTATTATTAGAAGTTTTTAATTGATCAAGGGTAATAGAATTTAAAACATGACTAAAGCCGGATTGAATTTTTTGCCAAACTGATTTGCTTTGACAATCACAAAAATCAGGACAAATAAATTCTGGTTTTTCAAGAGCATTAATGACTTCACCTAAAGTAATTTTTTTAGGGTCGCGGCTGAGAGAATAGCCACCGCAAGCTCCCCTTTCAACTTTTAAAAGACCGGCTTTTTTTAATTTGGCAAAAATTTTTTCTAAATAATCGGAAGAAATATGTTCTTTTTTAGAAATCTGTTTGACAGAACAACAACAGTCTTGATCAAGAAGATTGGTCAGAGCACGAAGTCCATAACGAGATTTGGTTGATAAATTCATACTGGACTATTTTAGTCCGATATAGAAAGGTTGTCAAGAATTAAAAAACCAATCCACCCCTAACCCCTCCTTTTTGGCCAGAGGCCAATCAGCCTTTGGCTGAGACAGGTAGTCTTTTTATTTTTGACATTTGGGGCAATAGAAGGTGCCGCGGCCGGCGAGAGTGATTCGTTTAATTGGAGTTTGACAAACTAAACAAGGTTCGCCAGCTCGTTGGTAAACTTGAAAATTAAATTGATGTTGACCACTGGAACCATCGGGGTGAATATATTTATTATCTTTGGCAGTGGAACCACCGGCTTTAATAGACTCGGTCATAATTTGGATTAAAAAATGGTGTAGAAGCAAAGCTTTTTTAAAACTAATTTTATTTGAAGGTGTTTGTGGATTAATTTTGGATAAAAAGAGGGCATCGTTGGCATAAATATTGCCAATGCCGGCAAATTTAGATTGATCGAGTAAAACTACTTTAATAGGACGAGTAGTATTCTGAATTTGCTGATAAAAATATTTAGAGGTAAATTTGGAACTTAAAATATCAAGACCAAGATTTTTTTGAGAGTCATCGAGTTCGTTAGAGGTAAAAAGTTTAACCCAGCCAAATTTGCGTTGATCGTTAAAAAATAATTTAGAACCATTGGAAAAAGTAAAAACGAGACGAGTGGATTTATTGGGTAAAGTTGATTTATCTTCTTTGGGAGTGGGATGACCAAATGTTGAAACCCCCTGCCCTGCGGGCATCCCCCTTGAAAAAAGGGGACTGTATATAATTTGGCCGGTCATTTTGAGATGAAAAAGAAGAATTAAATTATTTTTCAAATGAATTGAGAGCTGTTTGCCAATACGAGAAGTTTTGGTGATTTTTTGATTAATTATTTTTTTTGGATCGCCAGTGAAGGATTTTTTATTTAAAATCTCTAAATTAGAAATAGTTTTACCAATTAAATGGTTGTCTAAAAAAAGTCGGACGACCTCAACTTCGGGAAGTTCTGGCATGTTGCCATTATACTAAATCTTCAAAATCGATGGCGGTGATGGATTTGTTTTTAGCCAAATGATCAACTGAAACGGACATGTCGGCTAGACTATCTTTAATTTCAGAAAAAGAATTTAAATAAGTTTGGGTAGAAGTGATATAAGTCATAATTAAAACTAATTCGGATATTAATTTAGTACCATTGGAAACAGACATTATTAAATAAGCAAAAATTAGAGTGTAAAAGAAAACGGCCGTGTTTTGGAGGGTAAACCATTCAGTAAAAAACCAATTGCAAAGTCGAGAAAAATGACGACTGAAGGTTTTTTGTTCAAGATCAACATCATTAGTTTCATGAAGTTTGGCGTAATAACTTTCAGTTTTAGTGTCTTGAAGATCTTTAAAAGCAATGTAATGTTGAGTGGTGTAGCGATCAATAAAAAAGTAAATAGTAATAAAAACAATTTCTAAAATAAAAATTCGAAAATCAACAAAGAGAAGAATAACAGGAATGGCAATTAAAGAAACAATGCTATCAATCCCCGGCTGACGCAAAAGTTTTAAAGTCCAAGTGGTAGCATCGGTAAAATTACGAATAATTTGAATACTTTGATGACGTTCGAGTTTGGTTTCAGTTTTAATGTCGTTGATAAAATGATTATGAATATCAAAGCTAATATCACTAATACATTCATCTAATTTAGCGACAGATTTAATACGAGTGAAATTGTCTATAATCCTAATAGTAAAAACAATAAGTATTAAAAAAAAGATGGCAGAAAAATCTGATTTAACTTCAACCAAATTAATCGTTTTTGAAAAAAGATAAATAGTAATTAAGGGTATAAAACTGGAAATAAAACGAATACCAGTCCAAAGAAAAAATCTCTGTTTATTTTGGATGAGATCAAAAATTAATTTTATAACTTGACGAGTTTTCTTGGACATTATTTAAGTATTAATTAAAAAACAAAAAAAGTAAAGTTGTTTTGATAGAATGATGGGTATGAATGAAAATATTAAATATGATTGTGTGATTATCGGTTCAGGCCCGGCTGGTTTAACAGCAGCAATTTATCAGGCTCGAGCGGATATTAAGACAATTGTGATTGCGGGAAATCAACCTGGAGGTCAATTGACAATTACGCCAATGGTAGAAAATTATCCAGGGTTTCCAGACGGAGTTGGTGGGTTTAAGTTGATGATGGATACCCAAACTCAAGTAAAAAAATTGGGAGTAGAGATAAAGGGAGGGTTAGTTCATCAAGTTCATCAAGTTGAAAGTTCATCAAGTTTTGAAGTGGAATTGGAAAGTGGAGAGGTTTTGCAAAGCAAGACTGTGATTGTGGCGACTGGAGCAGGGGTAAAATGGTTGGGTTTACCAAAAGAACAGGAATTAATTGGGCATGGAATAAGCAGTTGCGCGACTTGTGATGGAATGTTTTTTAGGGATAAGACGGTGGCAGTGGTGGGTGGTGGAGATACGGCATGTGAAGATGCAGTATTTTTGGCAAAATTTACTAAAAAAGTTTTTATGATTGTTAGAAGAGAAGAATTTAGGGCTAGTGCGGCGGAACAGAAAAAGGTATTGGATAATGAAAAAATAGAGATTTGGTGGAGTTCAGAAGTGAAAGAATTAAATGGAGAAGAAAAATTAGAATCAGTAAAGATTTTAAACAATAAAACTGAGAAAGAAACAATATTGCCATTAGATGGGATGTTTGTGGCGGTTGGTTATAGTCCAGCGACAAAATTTTTAGAAGGATTGGTGAAATTAAAGGAGATGGGGCAAATAGTGGTAGGTAAAAATGAAAAATTGGTAACTATGGCTAGTGTGGAAGGAATTTTTGCGGCTGGAGATTGTGTGAATGAAAATCACCGACAAGCAATTCTTGCGGCTGGTGAAGGCTGTCGAGCGGCTTTAGAAACACAGAAATGGCTTAAAGAACGTTAGTCTTTTAAAACTAATTTTTTGATTTTGGAAATGAATTTTTCGGTGGAGAAATCGGAAGCACGGGAGATACAATCCTGAGGATTGATTTTTAATTTTTGAAATTTTTGAATGGCAGCAACACAAGACTTGGATGTTAATTCATCAAAAAAGACGCCGGTTTTACCATCAATAACAGTCTCAGTGGTTCCACCACTTTTATAAGCAATAACCGGGCAACCATGAGCCATTGATTCAACTGGAACCATACCAAAATCTTCGTTGTCGGAACAGAAAATAAAAGCTTTGGCTTGAGAATAAAGTTGGTCTTTTTGATCTTGAGTAACTTCACCTAAAAATTCGATACTGGAACTAGCCATAGCTTTTAATTCATCGGAAAAGCCGGCAAAATCACGGCCGAAAATTTTTAATTTTAAATTTAATTGGTTACAAGCTTTAATGGCGATATCGTAGCGTTTGGCTCGGGCAAGTCGGCCACCAGCAAGAAAATAGTTTTGTCGATCGTCGATGTTAGATCGTAGATTATTTTGATTTATTTCAATTGGAGGATTAATGATAATGGAATCCCGGCGGTAGAATTTTTTGATGCGGTCGGCGGTGGTTTGGGAATTGGCGATAAACTGATCAACATTTTGGGCAGATTTAAAATCAGTGATTCTTAAAAAGTGATTTAAGATCTGAATTAAAGCATAAATGAATTTATTTTTAGTAAAATTACGGGCAGTGGGAAGACCATAAAGATAGCGTGGTGGAGTGTGGCAATAAGAAATTAATTTGGCATTTTTTTTGTTAATTAAATTAGGAAAATAGGCACCAGTGGCGGAAGTAATGATGATGTCGAATTGAGAAAAATCGAAAGATTTAAAAGCAAGTGGAGATAAAAGACGAAGAGGACTGATGATTTTGTGGGCAAAAGGAATGTATTGAAAAAAGCTTTGATGAACTCGATTGTCCCATTTTTTTTGAAGACGAAATTGATGAGGACCAAGAAATTCTGGTTTATAGAGCGTGGTGTAAATAGGAGCGTTGGGGAAAATTTCGGATAAGGTTTCTAAGACTGACTCTGCCCCACCGAATTCTTTGATGTAATCTTGAATAATGGCGATTTTAGGAGTTTTTTCTTTAGAATAATGAGGTTTGGTATGTTTGGATTTCATTTTTATGATTAATTTTAATACTAGTTGGGTTTTGTTTTTCGACTCGTTGAATAAGAGATTTAAAATTATAAATTTTAAAAAGGGAAATTAATTTTTGGAAAGAAGATGAGGTTAATTTAGCAGAAGAGAGTTTAAAATCGAGAGGAATGTTGCTAACTAAGGTGGCTAATTTTTGTGAAAGATAGGCGTTGTCTTTATCTTTTTCTAATTTTTCTCGAATAGAAGGTTTAATTTGGTCGAGATTTTGATAAATGTTATTTAAGTTTTGATATTCAGAAAGAAGATCGGTGGCCACTTTGGGGCCAATACCAGCCACACCAGGGTAATTGTCAGACATATCCCCCATTAAAGCTTTAAGATCAACAACTTGGGTGGGTAAAACACCGAGTTTTTCTTGAACATCTTCTGGTTTAAAAATCTTAGTTTCAGAAAGGCCGCGAATAGGGACAAAAAGAGAAACTTTTTTATCAACCAATTGCATTAAGTCTTTATCACCAGTGATAATAACAACCTCATTAACCAACTTCTTTTTATTTTTATTTATTTTTTTAAGAGCTTTGGCGGTAATGGCAGCAATTAAATCATCGGCCTCAAAACCGCCCATAGAAAAAGTGGCAATATTGGCCTGTTCTAGGGTTGATTTTAAAAGAGGTAATTGAGAAATTAAATCAGAATCGGCGGGTTTGCGTTTAGCTCGATAACCTAAAAATTCATGGTTGCGAAAATTGGGACCAGGCGAGTCAAGACAAACAACTAAATATTTAGGGTTAAGATTATTAATGGCGGTAAGGAGCATGGAATAAAAACCATAGAGACCGTTGACAGGTTGACCGTTGGAAGTTAAAGGTGGAATTGAATGATAGGCGCGATGAATAATGGCATGACCGTCGACGATGACTAATTTGGACATAAGGTAGTTTATCAAGTTTTAAAGTTCATCAGGTTTATCAAGTTGAAATTTGTTGGTAGAATTAAGAAATGGAACAACACCCGATTCCACAACAAATAACATCCTATGAATTTAAACTCGTGGGAGACATGACATTAAAACAATTTTTAAAGGCGGCTGTAGGAATAATTTTGGCAATAATGGTTAATTCAACTAAGTTAATAATTTTAGTTAAATGGCCATTAATGTTGTTTTTAGCTGGAGGTGGATTAGCTTTGGCTTTTGTACCTTTTGAGGATAGACCATTAGAGGTATGGGTTCTTTCTTTTTTGAAAGCAATTTATTCACCAACAATTTATATTTACCGAAGAAAAGCTGATAAAAATTGGCTTGATTTAGATTTAACCAAAAACATAAAACAAAATGAAGAGGATATGGTGATGGTTAATAGGGTTAAATCTAATCTTTTGGGAAATAAAATAAAAGATGAAATAAGTGTAATTGGAGCAAAAGAGAAAGAAATTAAGAAGAAAATTAATATAGAACTTGAGAGTAAGTCTGAGGTTAAGAAGGTAATCGTAGAACAGAAACCGGTAATAGATGAAAAACCAGATGAAAAAAGTGAAATAAAAATGGAAGATTGGAGAGATACTAAGGCAAATTTGAATCTTAAAACAGAAAAGCTAGGAGCAACAGGAAAGGCGGTTTTCGGTTCTATTCCAATGCCAGATATTCCGGAAATACCTAATGTGGTGGTAGGTATGGCAACAAATATCGAAGGGAAAATAATTGACGGGGTAATTATTGAGGTCCAAGATGAAAATGGAAATCCTTCGAGAGTGTTGAAAACAAATTCTTTAGGTCAGTTTAAAACAACGACACCTTTAGCAAATGGTAGATATCTAATAATTGCAGAGAAAGATGGTTATAATTTTGATAGAGTTAATATAGATTTAAAAAATCAAATAGTTCAACCAATTAGGATTATTTCTAATAATTAAAATATGTCAACAGATCCATTAAAAATTGCCATTAAAGGAAGTACCCAGGAACATTTACCAATAGAAGATGTAATTGATGGGATTGTGATTATGAAGGATGGGTCTTGTTCGACGGTTTTAAGCGTATCATCGGTTAATTTCGATTTATTATCAGAACCAGAACAGTCGGCATTAGTCTTTGCATATGGAGGAATTATAAATTCTTTAAATTTTCCAATACAAATTATTATTCAATCACATGCTAAAGATGTAAGTTCTTATTTAAAAAATTTACAGAACATGGAAGAAAAACAATTAAATCCGCGTCTTAAAGAGAGAATTAGTCAATACAGAAAATTTATTGAAGAAACAGTTAAAAAAAGTGATATTTTATCAAAATCATTTTATATTGCTATTACTTTTTCATCTTTAGAATTGGGAATTAAAACTGGTGGAGTTAAAGGAGTAAAAATGTTTTTATCACAAGGGAAGAGTCAAGAATTACCCTTTACTAAGGAATATATTTTAGAAAAGGCCAAGGCTAATTTGGAGCCAAAAAGAGATCATTTATTAAGGCTTTTTTCAAGATTAGGATTAGAGATAAAACCTTTGAGTAATAAGGAAATAATTGATCTTTTTTATCGAACTTACAATGAAGAAACGGCCATTAATCAAAAGGTTCAGAATGTAAATTATCAAGCACCGGTGGTTACAGGAGGACAATTGTAATGAAATTTTTTAATAAAAAAAATACAACAGCAAATAATTCAGAACCAACACCGATAGTGGATCCTAATAAAAGAGAATTTACTCAAGGGTTGGTAACAACTAAGGATATAATTGCCCCATCGGCTCTAGAAGTGGATTTTAATCATATTAGAATTGATAATAAATATTATCGAACTTTATTTGTGGCGGCATATCCAAGATTTGTAGGAATTAATTGGCTATCATCGTTGATTAATTTTGATTCTTCTTTAAATATTTCAATGTTTATTTATCCAACCGATGGAAAGGAAGTTTTAGATGATCTTCGACGAAAAATTACAGAAATGGAAGCCGAGCTGAGCACTGATATTCAAAGGGGTCGATTGATTAATCCGGCAACACAGGCAAAATTAGAGGATGCGTTAAATTTACAAGCTAATTTGGTTAAAGGTGAAGAAAGATTTTTTCAATTTGGACTTTATGTGACAATAACAGCGGATTCAGTGGTGGAATTGGATAGAGTGAATAAAAATTTAGAAGCAGCCTTGGGGGCATTGTTGATTATAAGTAAAAAGGCAACGTTGCAAATGGAAGATGGGTTTGTGTCAACTTTGCCGATTTGCCAAGACAGATTGGCAATTAGTCGAAATATGGATACGACTTCTTTGGCAACTACTTTCCCTTTTGTGTCATCAGATTTATCGGATGATCAGGGAATAATGTATGGAATTAATATGCATAATGGATCGTTGGTAATTTTTGATAGATTTTCAATGCCAAATTATAACTCAGTGGTTTTTGCTATGGCTGGGGCTGGTAAGTCTTATTTGATTAAATTGGAAGTTCTTCGATCATTAATGATGGGGACAGATATTATTGTAATTGACCCAGAAAATGAATATAAGGAATTGTGTGATAATTCTGGCGGTCAATATATTGCCTTCGGTTATGGTGAAGGTTCTAAAATTAATCCGTTTGATTTAACTTTAGCTGAAGAACAAGGTGAAAATGGTTTAAATACTAAAATTTTATCTTTACATAAATTATTAAAAGTGATGTTGGGTGAGATGGATCCAATTGAAGAATCGATTATGGATCGAGCAATGATGGATGCTTATAAAATGAAAGGGATTACTCCTGATCCAGCAACTCAAGACAAAGAACCACCATTAATTGAAGATTTATACAAATCTTTGATTGGGATGGAGGATGAAAAGGCCAAAGGGTTGGCAGCCAGACTGGAAAAATATATTAAAGGGTCGTTTTCGGGGATTTTTAATCAAAAAACAACAGTTAATTTAACGAATAAATTTGTGGTTTTTGGAATTAGAAACTTAGAGGACGCATTAAGACCAGTGGCAATGCAAATTATTTTGGATTATATCTGGACAATGGTTAAAAAAACATTGAAAAAAAGAATATTAGTGGTGGATGAAGCCTGGTATTTAATGCAACATGATGATTCGGCGGAATTTTTGAGAGGAATTGTTAAAAGAGGAAGAAAATATTATTTGGGAGTAACAACAATAACTCAGGACGTGGATGACTTTTTAAGGACTGCTTATGGTAAAGAAATAGTGACTAATAGCTCAATTCAAATTTTATTAAAACAGCATAGTGCGGCGATTGATCAAATTGGTGAGGTATTTTATTTGAGTGATGGAGAAAAGCAATTATTATTATCAGCAAGTAAAGGTGAAGGAATCTTTTTTGCTGGTCAAAATCATGTGGCAATTCAAATAATTGCTTCGGTGGATGAACATAATTTGATTACTTCAAATCCGGAAGATATCTTAAAAAAGCAAAGTTTTTTGAGTGATCAAAAGCCAAATAATGGAATGAAGCCACCAATTAAGCCAATAGAAACGAAACCATTTCAAAATCCCTCTAAATCTCCTTTTTCCGCCACAGGCGGATCGGATTATGTCCGAGACAAGGAAGATTTCAAAACATTTCCATCGACATTACCTCCAATAAATAAACCTGTTGAACCGCAAAAAGTTGAAGTAGCACCAAAAATTAATATTCCAGAAATAAAAACGGTAGAGATTGAAAACAAAATTCCGGTTCAAGTTAAACCGGTAGTGGAGCCTCAAATTAAGCCGATTGAAGTAAAACCAGTTCAGAACCCCTCTGTCTCGACAGCTGTAGGACTAGTTCCATTTGATAAAGAGGAACCTTTAAAAACTACAGAAATTAAAACTGTTAATTTTACCCCTAAAGTTGATGTCTTGGATTTAAAAACAGTGGAAGTTAATGAAAAACCTCCAGTAGTGTTGCCACAAAATAATTCTATTGACAGGAAAATTGAAATGATGGAAGTGAAACCGGAAATGAAAACTGAATCAGTATTATTTAAAAGACCAGAAGTAGCGGTTGACCAAAATGAGATAAAAAAACCAATTTTTATTAAAACTGAGGAACAGCGAATACCTCAGCCACCTCAATTAGCGAGAAAACCGCAGCCGGTGTTTGAAATAAACCCACCCGCCCCCGCAGCTGCGGGGTCACCCTCCCTTGAAAATGGAGGGCAAAAAAATATGGGAGAAATTAAAAAAGAAGACAATAAAATGGATTATGATAAATTATTTGGAGACGGGATTGTTTAAGGTTGATATAATTTGGTAATGGCAAATAGAACGGACGGAAGTTCAGCTTTACAAGATATTGATCAAGATAATTTTTCTGGTGGTGTAAAAGTTTTTAATATAGATGATTACAGAAAAAATAAAAATCCGGTTGAACAGAAAGTAGTAGAAGTAAGTGAAAAAATAACGAAAAATTTGAATGGAGATGATAATTTAAAAAATGAACTTGAATCTAAAATTAAATCTATTATTGGAGAAGAAGAAGTAAAAACCAGTGGAGAAGAAATAAAAGATCTAATAGAAGTGATTTCTAAAAATTTAATAGTGGAAGACAAGCAAGGAACGGAAATTGAGGTAAAAAAAATAAAAATTGAAATTGATAGGTGGAAAGAAGAAAACATAGGTGAAGTAAATGAATTTAAAAAGGAAGTTTTTGAAAAAAAACTATTAGAAGAAACTAAAAAATTGAATCCCGATTTGAAGGCAGAAGAATCGAATAATGTGAGGGCATATGGTAAATTAGTTTCGGAAATATATTTCAGTGAAAGTATAATTGATGAGCATAAAGACGAGGCACTACAAGCCAATAACCAAACATATAGTCCAGGTAAGCTGGAAAATGCTTGGACTGATTTAAGAGGAGTGACTAATTTTTTAACTAAAAAGCCGGAAGAAGTAAAAGGGATTAAAAATAAACATGAATCAATTAAGGGTATTTTAAAAAACGTTAATTTGCCAGGAAATATAAAAGAGACACGGTCATTTGAGAATGTAATTTCTGGTTTTAATGATCAAGGTGTGAGTAATTTATTTTCTAAAACTCAAGGTTATTTAGGTTGGTATGGAAGAGTGGATAAATTGACGGGAGGATGGCTAAACAAGACAATGTCTGGGGCTGGTCAAAAATTGGTAACTAAAATTGGAAATCAGGCAGTGGGTGAGTTTGCAAAAAATTCTTTAGGGGTAATAGCGGAACAAGGATTTCAAAAAGGAATTTCCACAGTTTTAAGTGGAATTTTAGGTGGTGGAGTTAAAGCAGCAGCAACGACTGGTACTGCGGCGGCGGCAGGAGCAGTAACCGCAGCTGGGGCAGCAGCAGTTTCGGCAACTGGAATAGGGGCGATTGTGGTAGCGGTGGCGGCGGCGGCTAAAATGTTAAAAAATGCAGTTAGTAAAATAGCGGAAAAACTGGGAATAGGAATTAAAAAAGGTTTAGAAGAAAATTTTGGAAAAGTAGGTGGAGCAATTATTGGTGGTGGGATGTTTGTGGTGGGTTTGCCGTTTCTTTTAATTGGAGCGATATCGGCGGCGGCAGTGGGGCCAATATTACTTTTGGTTTTTGGGGGGTTATTTGGATACCAGATGTTGTTGGGAAATTCGGTTTCAAGTTTAGTGCCACCCAAAAGTGTTTATGATGATTCAAGTTTAACTTCAAACATATCCAGCCCGCAATTTATTGAGGATTGTAATCAAAGTAATGCCTGTAATTTGGTTTTTTATTTGAATAATTTGGGAGTAAAAAATGTTAATTCTGGAAATTGGGGGTTTGTTAAAAACAGTATTAATAATTGGACACCAATATCTGGTTTTAATAAAAATTTTTTTATTCAAACAATAGACAGTTCTATTGGAATCAACGGAACCTCTAGTTCTGGCAATCTTCAATGTATTATTTTTGCTCAAGCGACTAATCAAAAATTACGTCAAGGAACAATAGGAAGATCATATTGGTGGTATGGAAACAATGTATGTGCTGAAGTTAGTTCAACCCAAGCTGGTGCCGGTGATTTTATTCATTTCCCAACAAGTTATCACCATATACAAGTGTTGTCGGTATTAAGGACAGATAGAAGTTTTGTATTATCTGAAGCTAATTGGGATGGTAGAGGAGGAATTAGAAATATGGCTGGAGATAATATTGATGATTATATTAGAGGAAAAAATGCGATAGTATGGAATTGTAACTAATGTCAAATTTAAAAAAAATAATATTGATAATAATTGGTGTTGTTTTATTAGTTTTAATCTTTTGGTTATTGTTTTGGGAACAAAATAAGAATAATAAGATAAATGAAACAATCAATCAAATTACAATATCTCCGATTCCGACCAAAACTGCTTCAGAGCTGGGAGAAGAGTTAATTAATCCAAATGAAGAAGAAGTGAAACAGAATAAAAAGGAATCTGATGATTATTTAACAACTCACCCATTATGGGAGAGCCTACCTTACGAAACTGATCGATTTAAAATTAGTCATTATATTAAAAATATGACTTTGGTGGTTTATGTTTCAAAAAGTGAAAATCAGGAAGAAATAAAAGAATTGATTAATAAATGGATAATAAGTAAAGATATAAATCCACCTAACCATGAAATTGAATTTAGAGTTAAAGACTAAATGAATTTAATTAAAAAATATCAAATATTATTTTTTTTAGGTCTGATGGTGGTAATAATGTTGATTGTTAAAATTATTTACGGGCAATAAATTAGTCTTGGAGACGGACAGGCATGATGATGTGAGAAAAATCTTTATCTGATTGGTCATGAAAAAAGGCTGGGGTTAAGGATTCGTTTAATTCAATAATAATTTCTTGGCTTTTGCAAACACTGAGAAAATCCATTAAGAATTTATAATTAAAGGCAATTTCCAGGGTTTCGCCTTCGATTTTAGCATCAATGGTGGCCTTATTTTGGCCAATTTGAGGAGCATTAGCAGTAAGTTCAATAGAATTAGTTTTAATATTAAAACGAACAATATTGGCTGATTCTTTGGCAAAAACAGAGGCGATTTTAACAGCTTGAGTTAATTCGTCTTTATTTAGAAAGACTTTGGTGGAAAAAGATTCTGGAACAATTCTTTGGTAGGCGGGATACTCCCCTTCAATAAGTCGAGAGACCAACTCTACATCGTCTAGAACGAAGACTACTTGATGTTCATCAGATGTTAAGCCTATTTTAATTTTAGTGTTGGTTTTAGCGAGTTTAGTGACCTCTAAAAGGCTTTTGGCAGGAATTAAAAAAGTGATTTGGTCGGTTTTTAAATCAATAGGGTTAATTAATTTAATATTTTTAAAAGATAAACGAAAACCGTCGGTGGCAACTAAATTTAAACTATCAGAAGTAAACTGGCAAAGAATGGCAGTTAAAACTGGACGGGTATCGTCGGTGGCGGCAGAAAAAGCGATTTGGGAAACGGCTTGGGTTAAAACATTTAAGTCTAGTTCAAAACAGGTGTCTGGATTGAGAGTGGGAAAATCAGGGTAATCAGTAGAAGGATTAGTAGTGAAAGTTGACTCGGTTTTTGATGAAGATAAATTTAAAAGATTGTTTCCTTTTAGAGATAGATCGATTTTTCCGGGAGTTAAATATGAAACAAACTCGGTGATTTCTTTTGAAGGAATAGTAATTGTCCCCTCTTCTTCGATCTTGGCTCCGATCCAATAATTAATACTTAATTCTAAGTTGGTAGCTGAAAGTTTAAGTCGACCATTATCGGTTGATAATAAAATATTATTTAATATAGGTAGTTGATTTTTAGAAGAGACAAATCGAGAAACATTGGTTAGGGCTGTGTTTAAATTTTCTTGTAAAAGGGAAAGTTTCATTGACTTATATTATCAAAAAATGATTTGGGTTTAAAGGTTGTTAATAAAGATATTTAATATCAAAAATAGTAGTAATGATTAGTAGAGAGTGTTGATAAGTGGGGTAGTTTTAAAAATAATGGAAAGTTGTGTTCTAATTGAATTAGTTAGAGTGTTAGAAAATAAAAAATGATTGAATGTTGGGTAAAAAAGAGTAGTTGTAGCTTATAATTTGATTTTGAGTTTGGGTAAACTTCGGGGGAAAAAGATAATAGTGATTGTGGATAAAAATGTGGATAAGTGGTGGTAGAAAGTGGAAAACTTTTTTGGGATTAAAAAGTGTTTTTAATTTGGTTGATAAGTTGTCGGGTTTGTGGATTAGTGGAAAAGTCACTTTGAATTTTGTCTCGAGCGTGCATAATACTGGTGTGGTCACGACCACCAAGGAGATGGCCAACTTCTTCTAAAGGTAGGTTTATTTGGGTTAGAAGTAAGTAGGCGGTAATATGACGAGCGGTGACTAATTCTTTCTTGCGACTTTTTCCACAAAGGTCACTGGTTTTAATATTAAAATGTTTAGCGCAGACAGAGATAATATGACGAGGGTTTAATTTAGGGGTTGGTTCGTAGGTGTTGGTTCGTAGGTTTGGATTAAAAAAGTTTTGAACAAAAGAAAGATCAATTTCCTCTGTTTGTTGAGAAAGAGATTGAACGGAAATTTGTTGAAGCTTACCTTCAATTTCACGAATGTTTGATTCAATATTGTTGGCTAAAAATTCAACAGCTTCGGGGGTAATATTAATCCCCTTTTCTTCGATTTTTTGGCTGATAATAGCAATACGCATTTCATAGTCGGGAAGCTGGATGTCGACAGTTAATCCACCCATAAAACGAGAGACAAGACGATCTTCAAGATGGTCAATCTCGCTAGGTTTACGGTCGGAGGTTAAAATGACCTGTTTACCGTTCATATGGAGAGCATTAAAAGTGTGAAAAAATTCTTGTTGGGTATATTCTTTACCGGCAATAAATTGAATATCGTCAACAAGAATACAGTCTAAATTACGGTATTTTTCTTTAAATTGATTCATGGTTTTTGTTTTAAGGGCACTGACCAACTCATTGCCAAAATTTTCGGCGGAGAAATATTTTATTTTTAAATCAGGATTATTTTTAAGAAGTTCATGGCCGATAGCTTGCATAAGGTGAGTTTTTCCAACCCCTACTCCACCCCAAATAAAGAAAGGATTGTAAGAAAGACCGGGGTTTTTAATAATACCTTGAGCAGCAGCGAAGGCAAAGTTATTACTATTGCCGACAATTAGGTTTTCAAAAGTGTATTTGGGGTGAAGAAAAGAATTATTAGCTCTGTTGGGAGAATAGGAAAAAAGTGGAGTATTGTTGGTGGTGTCAAAATCAGTTTTTAAATTTTCTTGGACAATAAAATTAAGAGTGTTGTCGTTTTTAGTTTGATTATCGAGGGCGTTTTTAATGATGTCGTAGTGGCGTTTTTTATTAAAATCAACAGAGTAGGTATTAGGGCAACCGATAATGGCAAGATTGTTTTCGAGACTAATTAATTGGGTTTTTAGAACAAAGGTTTGAAAGATAGCTGGAGCAAGAGTTATTTTTAACTCTTCTTGAGTATTTTTCCAAATTCTTTCAATATTATCCATAATGGATTGTAAAATTTACAACATAAAAAATAACGGTTAAATAGGCAGGAATTTAAAATCGAAATTGTGGAAAAATCGATTGGGGTAATGTTTATATTAGATGAGTTTTCCACAAAAGAAAAGATATCAAATTAAACCCTTCGCCCTGCGGGCACCTCCCTTAACAGGGAGGCTGTTTTGGTGATTATTTTATGTTAAAATAGCAGCTATGACAAAAATGACTTTACAACGAAAAGCAAAAAAACATGCCCGAGTTCATGGATTTTTAAAAAGAATGATGGATCATGATGGTAGAAATGTGCTTAAAAGAAGAAGAGCTAAGGGTAGAAAGAAAATAACTGGCTAATTTTAGTATAATTGGTGGTGTTGAAAAGAGAAAATAGAATTAGGTTAAAAAAAGAATTTACAGAAATTAAAAATAAAGGGAGAATTTTATACTCCCCTCTTTTTGGTTTTTTGACTTGTAAAGAAAATGATGACCAGAAAAAATTTGGGTTTATAGTATCAAAAAAAATTTCCAAAAGGGCGGTGGACAGAAATAAAATTAGAAGAATTCTATCGGAAGTGGTGCGAGAAAATTTAGAAAGATTTGAAAATGGGACTAGAATAATTTTTTTGATGAAGAAAGAAATTTTAGGTAAAAAGTATGATGAAGTTGAAAAGGAAGTGGAAAAATTCATAAAATGAAAAAAATTGTTTTAAAGATGCTGGTGTTTTACAGGAAATATATTTCTGGAATGGGAATTGGGAATCATTGTCGGTTTACTCCGACTTGTTCGGAATATACTTATTTGGCCGTGAAAAAATATGGGGTAATGAAGGGTTTAGTTTTAGGTTTTAAAAGGATTTTAAAATGTAACCCCCTATCAAAAGGTGGAGTCGATTTGGTAGAATGAACGATATGAATTTATTTCTAGCCCCGTTTGTAAATGCCTTGTTTGCTGTTTATTATATGATTGGTAATTTTGGATTGGCCATAATTATAGTGACAGTGATAATTAGATTAGTTTTATTACCACTGGTAATGCCAAGTTTGAAATCGGCCCAAAAAATAAGAGAGTTACAGCCAAAACTAAATAAACTAAAAGAGAAATTTGGAAAAGATAAACAAGCTTTAGCTAAAGCCCAAATGGATCTTTACAAACAAGAAGGAGTTAACCCGATGTCTGGTTGTTTGCCTCAGATTATTCAAATAGCGGTGCTACTTTTATTTTTCTATGCTTTTAATATGGTGAGCCTTTTTTCTGAAGGGAAAGTTCCTTTAGAAAAGATTAATAGTAATTTAATTCAGTCTTTTAGAATTGATCAAAATTTTAAATTTGATATGAGTTTTTTTGGTTCTGATTTAGTACAGACTCCAGCAAAGATATTTTCTCAAGGAATGGATTCGGGTTTAATATTACCATTAATACTTTTGATTGGTTCAGGGTTTTTACAATATTTAAGTGCTAAATTGATGATGCCGGCACCAAAAGTAAGCGAATCGATTGCTGATGCAACTAAAGATAAAGAGGATGATATGATGGCGATGATGAGGACTCAATCAACTTACTTTATGCCATTGATGACAATTTTTATTGGTTGGAGTTTTTCATTGGGATTATTATTGTATTGGTTTATAACCTCAGGTTTTATGGTAGTTCAACAATTAGTGGTTGATAAAATAAATAAAACCCCTCAGTCCCGATAAATCGGGACAGCTCCCCTTGACAAGGGAGCAATTTTTTTAAAATTTTCGTGTTAAAATAGCGACTATGGATAATAAAAAAAGAAACGAAGAAATATTAAAATTCACTTGTGAACTTTTAGAAAAAATGAATTTTGAGGTGGAAAAAGCCTTTGTGGAAGATATGGATGGAGAAGAAAATCAAGTGTTAGTGGGAATAACGGTTAAAAATCCAGCGGGATTAATTGGTTTTAGAGGTCGAAATTTAGCTTCAATTCAATTTGTTTTATCTTTGATTATTAGATCTCAAATTAGTGAAGGAATTAGAGTGCTTTTGGATGTAAATAATTATCGAGGAGAACAAAAAGTAAGATTAGAGAATATGGTTAAGTCTTTAGCAGAAAAAGTATTAGAAACTGGTAATCCAATGGCAATGGCAAGTATGAGCTCTTATGAAAGGAGAATTTGCCATATGGTATTAGCAGAAATTGAAGGAATAGAGAGTGAATCTGAGGGTGAAGGTGAAGAGAGACACATCGTAATAAAGAAGGCCTAAAGGAATTAAACCCCTCTGTCCCGTTTGCGGGACATCTCCCCTTAACAGGGGCGAAGTCTTGATTGTGTTATATTGGGTTGTGTGGTTATTTTTATTTTTGCTTTTAATTCCGACCCAATTAGGTAAACATTTTTGGCCAGAGTGGAGTTATTTAATGGGAATTAGAATTGATTATTTATCCCCTACTTTGTATTTATTAGATTTGGTTTGGGTAGTTTTGATTTTTAATTGGATTAAACCCTCTGTCCTGCGGACATCTCCCTTGACAGGGCGACTTTCTAAAATTTTTAAATTTAAATATTTTTTAATAGCGGTGTTTGTGGGGATAAATATTTTGATGGCGGTGAATCCGTGGGTGGCTGTTTATAAATGGTTAAGGGTGGTTCAATTATTGATAACGTTTTTTTATTTTAGAAAAAATAAAATATTAGTTAAGGAAAATTTGATAAAAATTATCCCCTGTTGGATCATTTTAGAGAGTTTATTGGCGATGGCCCAAATGGCTAAAAGTGGAAGTTTAAATGGAATTTTTTATTGGTTAGGGGAAAGAAGTTTTAGTTTTAATACAATTGGAATTGCCCAAATGTCAGTTTTTGGAAAAGGTTTAATTAGAGCTTATGGAACTTTTTCTCACCCAAATAGTTTGGCAGGATTTTTATTAGTGAGTTTATTATTATGGTGGTGGTTAAGAGAGAAAATAAATAAGACTTGGTGGTGGATGGTTTTTTGGTTTGGATTTTTGGGAATAATGGTTTCGGGGAGTAGAACAATTTGGATTTTGACTTTGGGTTTAATTTTTTGGTTTTTATTAAAAAATATAAAAAATAAGGTTAATATTGTGGGTTTAATATTATTGGTTTTGGGAGTGATAATTTTTGGATTGAGATTGGTAAATATGGAATATCAAGTGTCTGATTTTTTAGGCGGATGGGATTCTGATGGAATTGGAAAAAGAATTCAATTAAATGTAGCTGGATTAAAAATGATAAAAGAATCATCTTTATTTGGAGTAGGTTTGGGTAATTTTTTAGTGAGATTACCCGAGTTTCAGAAAAATAATGGAATTTTTTGGTTACAACCGGTTCATAATGTTTTAATATTGGCTTGGAGTGAGATTGGAATATTGGGGTTATCTTTAATGTTTTTGTTTTTTAGTGAAAATTTTTCTAGAAAAAAAATAAATTGGATTTTTAAAATAATTTTAGGAATAGTGATTATAAGTGGAATGGTTGATCATTATTGGTTGACCTTACCACAAAACGTTTGGTTGTTAGTATTAGTATTGGGGTTGGTTTAAACCCTCCGCCCCGCTTTGTGGGGCACCTCCCTTGACAGGGCGGCTTTTTCTTTTGTTTTTTAAGATAAAATAGGTAATGTTGAAAAAGTCGCTGTTAAATACCTGGGTGCAGATTGTGGCTAAAGGAATTACGGTTTTAATTAGTTTAGTGACGACTGGTTTATTGACGAGGAAATTGGGAGCTGATGTTTATGGTAGTTATATTTTGGTAACATCAGTGCTATTACTGTTGGATTCAATATCGGATTTTGGAACAAAAGTGATAGGAGTAAAAGAAGCTTCGGGAAAGGATAGTAAGGAAAGGAATCAATTATTTATGCAGGTAACTTGGGCAAGATTATTGACGACATTAGTAGCTTTTATTTTGGGAATAATTTTAATTTTTAGTTGGGGTGGTTTTGTATCAATTAAAGGTGAAGTTTTAGTGGCTTTAATGATGATTTGGTTTACATCGGTGGCTGGAAGTTTGGAAATAATTTTTCAGACAGAATTGAGAATGGATTTAAAAGTATTGATTGATATTATTTTCCCATTACTATTTTTAATAGTTTTATTGGTTTGGCACGATTCAATTAGTTTAATGTGGGTGTTTGGGGTTTATTTAATAGCTAGGATTTTAAGTTTAAGTATTGGTTGGAAATTGCTCAAAAAAGTTTTGAGTGGGTTTAAATTAGAAATTTTAAATAAAAAATTTGTTTTAAATTTTTTGAAAGAATCATGGCCAATGGGTGTTTATATGTTGATATTTACTGGATATGACAGAGCAATTGATTCATTAATGATTGATAAATTTATTGGAGTTAAAGAAGTAGCTTTCTATGGATTGGCTTATAAAATTTATTCTAATATGGTGCAACCGGCTTATTATTTTGTGAATAGTATTTTTCCAGTTTTTTCGGGTAAATCAGAGAATAAAAGAAGTTTATTTAAATGGTCAACTTGGATTGTATTAGGATCATTGGTGGTAATAATTCCCCTCGCTTATTGGTTGGCGCCATTAATGATTAAAATATTAGCGGGAAATGGTTATGAATCATCAGTAGTAGTTTTAAGAATTCTTTTAATTCCCCTCTTTTTCTCTTATATTAATCACCTATTTGGTTTTACTTTGATTGCTAAAGGTGGACAAAAACAAATTCTGATTTTAGGGTTGATAACTTTAGTAGTCAATTTTACTGGTAATTTATTAGTGATTCCGAGATTCGGAATTGTAGGAGCGGCTTGGGTGACGGGTTTATCAGAAGCGGTGGCGTGTGTGTTGACGATTTTAGCGTTGAAAAGAAGGTCTCTTTAATTTTTTATTTTAAATTTTTCGTTACGTATTTTTTCTTTGCGTGAATACTGGCGTGTTCAAAGCACGAAAAAATAGCAACTTCAAAATTTTATTATAAAAATAATAATTTTTGATATATTCCCCTACTTAAAATCAGTACAGATTTTGAATTTTAATTTTAGCCATTTGGAACTGGTTCGGACGTTTTTAACTTCACCCATCTTGGTTAGTTTTTCTTTTTAAGGTTCAAACCCTCTGTCCCGCAGCTACGAGACATCTCCCTTAACAGGGTGATTGTTTTTAATTGGGTTATGACGTTTTTTCACGTTTCAGAGGTATAAATAATAAAAATCAGAACATATTTTAAAGGTAATAACCGCATAATTGCCGAAATATAACCGCAAGGAATTTTGAAATTTAAACCCTCCGTCTCACTTTGTTCGACACCTCCCTTGACAGGGAGGCTTTTTTTGAATGGATTTAGTTTAAAATAAGGGTATGAATCCGGCATTGCCTTACGCTTTAATTATTGGGATAGATCAATTTGCGGCTAAAAAGTTGGCGGAAGAATTATCAAATAAAGATATAAATGTGGTCGGGGTAGGGGAATATGTGGCAGGATTAAGTGATATAAAGAATTTTGAATTATTGATGGATTTGTCGGAAGTTAGTGGTAAATTTAATTATGTTTTTGATTTTTTGGGAGATAAAAACCTGTGGAAAACAGATCAGTTTAAAGGGGAAAAAATTACTTTAGTTTGTGTGAACGATAGAGAGAGAGCGGAATTTTTAAAAGATGATTTAGATGATTTAAATTTAAATTGGAGAATGGTGGAGGCAGAGGGAGTTTATGGTCCAGGAATGGATGAAAATAATTTTTTAGCAGAGGCAATAAAATTGGCGGTAGTTAATAAAAATTTGGTGTTACCAAGTTTAAAAAGTAAATTTAGAATTTTAGCAATCGAAGATTTGGTTGAAGCAATTTTAAGAGCGAGTTTTTTATCGGGAACAGAGAAGGAGAAATTTTTGATTTTAGGGGAGGAAACAAATAGTGAGGAAGTGGCAAAAGTGTTGATAGATGAGGCAAAAATGACAAGGTATAAAGTGATGCAAAAGGAGATTGAAATTGAAAAAATCGATGAGGAAAGACTAAGGGAGTCAGTAAGAAAATTACGATGGGAGCCAAAAAGTGATTTTAAAGGTGGAATAACAGAAACTTTGCAATATTTTTTTTCGAGGGCTGATGAAGAAAGTAGAAAACCTAAAAAACCCTCCAAACCTCCCTTTCGACCAGAGGCCGATCAGCCTTTGGCTGAAACAGGGGAGGCTATAAAAAAAGAGTCGGAACCGATTAAAAAGGAAGTTAATAAAAGAAAGATGGAAGTGGTAGTGGAAGATGAACAAGAAGAAGTTAAGATTAAGAACGAGGAGCCGATGGAAGAGATAGAAAGTTTTTATAAGCAAAAAAAGATGGGGTTGGAGGTTGAGAAAGTAAAGTCAATTCAAAACCCCTCTGTCTCCGCTATTGCGGAGACATCTCCCCTTAAAGAAAGGGAGAATTCAAAAAAAATTATTGAGGAATTTGACGATAGTTTTGAAGATGAAATAATAAAACCCACCCATTCCGCTGTAGCGGAATTTCCCTCCCTTGAAAATGGAGGGATTAAAAAAGAAGTGGAAGTAAAACCGAAAAGAAAAATGCCAGTTTTGAAAATTTCGGCCAAATTGAAGTGGTGGGTTTTATTTTTAGTAGTTTTGTTATTAATATTGCCTGTAAAATGGACGATATTAACAGTTTTGGCTTGTAATAATATTAAAGAAAATGTAACTTTAATTGAAGCGAAAAAATATAAGCAGGTAGAAATTTTGGCGGATAAAAATTTAATTAGGATCAAAGATATTGATCAGCAAATTGATGATTGGGGGTTGAATAAATTTAAAATAGTTAGAAATTATCAAACGTTACTTAAAATAGGGGAAGATGTTTTAAATTTAGAAAAAGATGCGATTGTAATTAGTCAAAGTGCGGATTTAATAAGCCAGGCAATTTTTAAAGAAAGAGAAATAAATTTTTCTGACGAGTTAAGTAAAGAAGAGGAATATTTAATTAATTTTGATAATGAGTTGGGTTTGGTTTTAGCAAGACTGAATGGTGATTATAGCTGGATGCCGGCAAAATGGAGAATATCTTTGCAAAAAGAAGCCCAAGGTTTAAAGGAAATAAAAGAAAAATTGAATTTAGTGTCGAAAGGAATGAAAATTTTGCCAGAAATGTTGGGTTTAGATGGAAGAAAGAGGGAATATTTAGTGTTACTTCAAAATGAAGCGGAATTGCGAGCAACAGGAGGATTTATTGGAAGTTATGCAATTTTGAGTTTTCAAAATGGAAAACTTTTGAATTTTGAAGTGAAAGATGTTTATGAAGCTGATGGTCAGTTAAAAGGACATGTGGAACCGCCAATAGAAATAAAAAATTATTTGGGAGAAGCAAACTGGTTTATGAGAGATGCTAATTGGAATCCGGATTTTGTAAAGGCTTCAGCAGATATTCAATGGTTTTTGAGTCAAGAAATTAATAAAAAAGTAGATGGGGTGATTGGAATTAATTTGGCAGTGGCGAAAGCAATTGTAGGGGTGATTGGAGAAATTAATGTGACCGATTTTAAAGAAAAAATTACTAAGGATAATTTATATGAACAAGCGGAATATTATTCGGAAAGTAAATTTTTTCCGGGATCGACCCAGAAGGCGAGTTTTTTAGGAACTTTAGGAAGTCAGATGTTTGAAGAAATAAAGGGATTAAAAGCAAAACAACAATTAGAATTAGTTTCTTCTTTAGTGGATTTATTGGAAAAAAATGAAATCCAATTGGCTTTTAATAATGGTAAAATAGCTAAATTGGCGGCTGATTTAGGATGGGATGGAACAATGTATCAAGGAAAATGTACAAAAGAGAATTGTTTTTCAGATTATTTATTTGTAGTGGATTCTAATTTTGGGGTGAATAAAACAAATTATTTTTTATCTAGAAGTATGGAACAGGTAGTAGATATTAATGAAAGTTTAGTGGAGAGGACATTGAAGGTTAATTATGAAAATATGGCTAAAAGTAATGATTTTCCGGGTGGCGAATATAAAAATTATTTAAGAATTTATTTACCAATTGATGTTAATTTATCGCAAATTAGTGTGATTGATGATAAGACTAATTCAAGAAAAATTTATACAGCTGATGAAATTAGAATCAAGGAAATTAATGGAAAAAAAGAAGTGGGGTTTTTGGTGGCAGTACCAATTTTGAGTAAAGAAACAGTGGAAATAAAATATTCTAGTGCAAATAATTTGACAGGTAAAGATAAATTTTCTTATATAAGCTATGTCCAGAAACAATCTGGATTTGGAGATACTGGATTAGTGACGTTGGTATCTTTTCCAAGAGATTGGCAACCATTACAAGTAGAACCACAGGCGAGTATGGTGGGGGGAAAATTATTGTTTAATCAGAAATTGAATAAGGATATTAGGATGGGAGTGGAGTTGGGAAAATAAAAACCAATCCCTCTAAATCTCCCTTTGACAAGGGAGACTTAAATTGTTAATTTGGGTTATGAAAAAAGTGGTGGAGGATTTTGTTTGTGAAGTATGTGGGGAAAAGGTAATTGGAAATGGAACAACAGACCATTGTCCAAATTGTTTATGGGGAAAACATGTTGATGAAATAATTCCAGGAGATAGGGCAAGTCAATGTGGAGGGTTGATGAGACCAGAAGCAGCGGAATATCGAAATGATAGTTTTAGAATTTTTTATAAATGTGAAAAATGTAATCATGAATTTTGGGTGAAGGCAGCCGAAGATAATCGAGGTAAAAGGGATAATAGGGAATTATTGTTGGAGTTAGTGAATAATATTGGAAGATAAAACCCTCCTGTCCTGCGGACATCCTCCCTTAAAAAGGGCGGAAGTCTTTATTTTTTAATTTTTTGAACCAAATTTGATGGTATAATCATGGGATGAAATTTTTTGAAGATTTAAAGAAAAAAATAAAAAAACCAAAGCTGGAAAAGAAAAATTCTCCAAAACAGAACAATAAAAATCAAATACCTAAGGAACTTTTAGATAAATTACCACCGGGGGTAAAGATTAAGAGAATTGAAATTGGACCAAAACAGATAGTGAAATTTTTAATTTATTTGATTTTGGGTTATTGGATTTTGTCGGTATTGATGCAATTTTTAGTGCCAGAGACGGTTTCTCAGGTGCCGATTTCGGAAGTGATTCAAAAAACTAAAAATAATGAAGTGGAAAAAATAGTGGTGGCTGATAGTCAAATAGTGGCAACATTAAAGAATGAGAAGAAAATTTTAGTAGCTTCAAAAGAGGTGGATATTTCGATGACGGAAATATTACAGAAAGAAGGAGTAAATTTATCAACGGTAAATTTACAAATAGAAAATAGACAAGGATGGAAAATGTTGGGAGAAATATTGACTTTGGTTTTATCAGTGGGATTACCAATAATGTTTATTTTATGGTTATTTAAAAAGCAGAGTGGTGGAGCTGGTGGTGGAGTGTTTGGTTTTGGAAAATCGACGGCAAAATTATTTATAAAAGGAAAACAGAGTTTAACTTTTAAAGATGTGGCAGGAGTGGAAGAAGCTAAAAATGATTTAGTGGAAATAGTTGATTTTTTGAAACACCCAGAAAAATATCAAAAAATGGGGGCGAGAGCGCCTAAAGGAGTGCTTTTAGTTGGACCAAGCGGAGTTGGTAAAACTTTATTGGCAAAAGCGGTGGCTGGAGAGGCTGGAGTGCCATTTTATAGTATGGCGGGGTCTGAATTCATGGAAATGTTGGTAGGGGTAGGAGCTTCTCGGGTTCGTGATTTATTTGGAACAGCTAAAAAAGCAGGAAAGGCAATTATTTTTATTGATGAAATTGATGCGATTGGTAGAGTGAGAGGAGGAATGGAAGGAGGAAACAGTGAAAGGGAGCAGACTTTAAATCAGATTTTAGTGGAAATGGATGGATTTGAACCAAATTCGGCAGTGGTGGTGTTGGCGGCAACTAATCGAGGAGATTTATTAGATCCAGCATTATTAAGACCAGGTCGATTTGACCGAAGGGTGGTATTAGAATTACCAGATTTGGAAGCAAGACAAGAAATTTTAAAAATACATGCTAAAGGTAAACCGTTTGAAGAAGAGGTTAATTGGGAAACAGTGGCTAAATCAACGGTGGGTTTTTCAGGAGCAGAGTTGGAAAATATGTTAAATGAGGCGGCAATTGGAGCGGCGAGATTAGACAAAACTAAAATTGGAATGAAGGATATTGATGAGGCGAGTTTAAAAGTGAAATTGGGAGCAGAAAAAAGACGAAGTCAAAGTGATGAAGATAAATTAATGACGGCTTATCATGAGGCAGGTCATGCGATTGTGAATTATGTGGAAGATTTAGATCCAGTGTCAAAAATTTCCATAATTTCTCGAGGGATGGCATTGGGATTCACTTTAGTGCCACCACAAAAAGATATTATTCATCATACTAAAAGTAAATTGATTAAAAAAATGGCGATGGCAATGGGTGGAAGAGCGGCGGAAGAAATAATTTTTAAAGATATTACAACTGGAGCTTCCTCAGATATTTCACATGCAACCAATATTGCGAGAGATATGGTGATTGAATGGGGAATGAGTGATATTGGACCAATTAATTTAGGGTCACAGATTGATGTGAATGATTTTGGTAAATCTTATATGGAGACATCCAAGCTTTCGGATAAAATGCAAGGTAAAATTGATGAGGAAATTAAAAAATTCATTGATGAAGCCTATACTGAAGCTAAAAAGGTATTAATAAAAAATAAAGAAAAATTAGATAAATTGGCTAAGGTTTTAGCAGAAAAGGAAAGTTTGGATCAGAAAGAGTTTGAAGAGTTGATGAAATAATTTTTTGACTCGATTATAATTTTGCCGTGCTCACGCCCTTCGGCATTGCACCTCGGATGTTGCGCGCGGAAAATTACAATCTCGTCTTTTAAATTATTTTAGTGAATCTGGGAACCATTTCTCTATTGATTTCGGTGGGGATGATCCAGCCGTCTGGGCCGTCGAATGATCGACTCCAGATGATGGCAGGTTGATGATTGAGTTCTTGATAGATAACTCGGATTTCTTCGGTGTCTTCTTGGATAACTAAATTTAAAACAAGATATTGGCTACCGGTTTTAGTGTGTCGATATTTGGTGCCAATCTCAATTTGGGTTTTGGCTTGTTCAAGTTTGGTTAATAAAATTTGTCGGTCACTTTGAGGCATGGTTTAAAAAGCCAAGGCAAATTGTTGACGAGATAGTAATTTTTTACCTAAAATAAGGGAAAGTTCGTAACCACTAATAAAAAGAGTGGTGTATAAAAGATCGCTTAAAAGAGTGCTGCGGAAAAAAGGAATGGCAGCAATAAAACAGGATTCTAGACCGATAATATTTTTGGCATACATAGTAGTAGTTAGCCAGACGCCAAAATTAGAAATTAAAAAGAAGATTATCGAGGAAGAAATACTAGTAAAAGGAATAAAAGATAATGATTTTTTATTACGAGAGACTAGGCCAATAAAACCAGCCAAAATAAAACTACCGTAGACAAAGAACATTTCAGGGCCGTAGAAACCTAAAAATAAATCACTGATTAAGAGAATACTGATAGGTAAGATAAAAGCAAATTTTTTGGGTAAATATCTGGCGCCAAAAAGAGCGATGGCAGTGATGGGGGCAAAATTGGCTGGATGAGGTAAAAACCGAGCCATGATGCCAAAAATTAAAAAGAATAAGGGAATTAGTTTTAGATTTTTCATAGCTTATTTTAACTCCCAAGTAATAATTTCACCACCTTGGCATTGATAAGCATCGGCGCCAACTTCGGCATATTTATCATCGATGGAATATTGCCAATATTTACCCTCACCTTGAGGAATACCGTTAATAGAAGTGATAATTTTACCGAGAGAACTTTGCTGAAATTCCATCTTATTGCCACTGACAGTAAGGGAGCTAAAAGCAGTTTCACCTTTAAGACAGGGGTAACCAATTTTATTAGTTGATTGAGAAATGGTGGTAGGAGTGGGAGAAGTTGAAGTGACAGATGAGTTTTTAACAGAACAACCGGTTAATAAAATAGTAGAAAAAAGAATGAGAGAAAGGGATAAAATTTTTTGGTTCATGGAACGATTATAACATTTGGAATTTATCACATACCCTTTTTTTTGAATATTTTAAAATTTAGTTCGGTTTTTGGTTTTAGAATAGTGGTATAGATATAGAGGCCCGTAAATTGGGCCATTAGGATTGATAGTGATTGGTTTTAATTTGGGATAATTGAAAGCGGAACTGACGATTCGAGTCCCTTCTTTTAATTCTTTATCTAGTTTGGGAAACAATTTATCATTAGTTTCTTGTAAAAGATAAGTGGTAACAACATCGGCGTTTGAAAGATCGATTTTAAAGATATCTCCTTGAATTATTTTAGCTCTACCAGTCAAACCAAATAAAAAGATACATATTCGTGAGTATAAAACACGAAAAGGGTCTATTTCGACTCCATAAGCTTTGGCGCCACGAAGAGTAGCAGCAATGACAACTCGACCATCACCTGAACCTAAATCATAAAAGATATCTCCCTTTTTAATCTTGGACATGTCCATAATGTTTTGAATAACAAATGGTTCCAGAGGGACCCAAGGAGCACCATCAGGGGTGGTTCGATTACGTTCTTGAGATTTTTTAATTATTAAAAGAAAAATTATCAATATTAAGCCAATAATAAAACTAGACATATTTTAGAATATCACTTTTCTTCTTCAAGATTTATTATTCGTTGTAAGATGGCTAAGCTACCTAAAGTGACTGGTTCGATACCAGTGATGCCTAATTGACTGTCGCCGAGATTTTGAAGACTGGAATAAGGGGTGTCAGAGGCATAATTGATGATACCGAGATCGAAAGGACAGTTGTTAAGATCGACAATAGATTTTTTTGGGGCTTGTTGGTCATAACAACTCTCAGTGACAGCACTTAAATAAGGACCAGATTCCATTTCAATAATAGTGATGTTATTTTTGAAATAAAAATTTAAGAGAGCTTTATTTTCAAGAAAGGTGCCAAAAACAGAAACAGCCTTTTGATTGGTTAAAATTGAACCTTGATTATTAACAAAAGGAAAAAAATTATTAAAACAATTTTTGAAGAGGTAGGAATTTTGGGTGTGTTCGTCAAAAACTAAACGAGGGGTGATGAGATCGCCGACTTCACTATTGAGGGCGGCGGCTTTACCGAGAATATAAACTCCTTTGATATTTTTAACATTTTCCATGATTTCACTGAGGATATGATAAGCGGCAAAACCAAGAGGATAATCAATATTTATAATTAGAGCGTTTGATTTTTCGAGAGAGAGAGGTTTTTTGATTTTGATTCGTGGGTCGAGATATTTTGATTTAATTAAGTTTTTTATGGGAAAAATTTGGGAAGTGATGTCGAGATAATTAGGGTTGGGAATGTTAAAAATACCGAGTTTTTTTTGAAAGGCTTGATAATCTTTCTTGACTTCTGGGCGGGAGAGGAAATGTTTAGAAGTAAAATAAATAAAATCGGTGGGGGATAGAAGTGAATTTTTGGATTTGATTTGTTCCCAAATTTGATAAAGGGAAGGGTGATTAGCTTTTAGGTCAGAAATAATTTCAAACTGGTGAGCTAAAGGAAAACCAGTAAAAATATTCATTAAACTGTGAGTATTACTGGAAACAAAATAAATCTCTTGATGAGACATGTGGTGAAAAACAGGAGAAACGTTGGTGGAGATATTTCGCCACCACTTTTGAGTTGATTTAGTGTAGTTGAGCCAAGAGGCGGCAAGAAGTTGAACTCTAAGATTGATAGGAGATTTATAGATTTTTTTAATTTTAGAACGCCAATTCGAGCCAAGAGAGGAAGTGAATAGTTGCCATTTTTTGGGGTCAACTTTTAATTTTTGGAAAAATTCTTGAGATTCAAGATCTTTTTGAAGAAGGGAGAAAAGTGAATAATTTTTGCGAAGAAGTTGATTTAATTTATTCCATTCGATTTGAAGGGTAATAAGAATATTAACAAGGTCATCAATATCAGAGACGGAAGCAATAAAAAAAGCTAATGTTTTTTTTTGAGAATTAAGATAGGCAATTCGGCGACGATTTTTAGATTTAACCTCTTTCCATTTGGTGATATTTTTGTAACCTGATTCTTCAAAAACCTCGGGACTTTGACCGATGATAATTTTTTCGACTTCGTGACTGATTCGAGGGAGACGGTCAAGTGAATAAGTGAGTGCGGAAAAATCGACTTCTTTGGTGTGACCGAGGGGGTGGAGAAGAGAATGCATTTTAAGGTGAGAATTCGAAAGAGAATTGATGGTGATTTCGAGATTGGATTGAAGCGCCGAACGATAGGAACGAACGTGATTTTCGATGGAAGAAATATTGGAAGAGGGTAGAAGCGAAGGCATAAATAATTGTACTATAAAACCCACCCATCCCGCAGATGCGGGATTTCCCTCCCTTGAAAAGGGAGTGATAGTCAAAGAGGGATCGGATTTGGTATAATTGGGGCATATGAGTGAAAGAGGACCAGAAATAAATATATCTACAGAAAAAGTGTTGAAGGCGGTGAATTTGTCGAGAACAATTGAGAGAAATAAGGTTTTAGGTGATTCTTCTCAAGAGTCTGCTGAAAAAGCAAGAGAAATTTTAGGGGGAAGTTTTGCTGCTAATTACCAAAGTGTAGAGGAAATGATAAATACTACTAAAGATTTAACAGGTAAAACTGACATCCAAAGAAAAAATGCAGAAGAGGCTTTGAATCTTTTAGGTTCAGCAATGTGTTTAACAGAAAATGGAAAGGCAAATGATTTATTATTACAAGGTAAATTGGGCGAAAACTTACCATCTAATTTGGTAGGAATAGAGAAGTATGTGGCGGAAAATTTATTGGTATCAGGAGATGGTGATAAAGTGGGAAAAGAGATTGTAGCCAATTTAATTGATTTAGAAAAAATTAACAGAAGGGCAATTTTAGCACCAAAAGCTTTTGCTGAAAAACGAGGAATAGAAACTAAAAGAGTAATTGAAATTTTATGTGATAAATTTGATGAAATTGATCCAGATTCGAAAGACGGATTAAAAATAGGAGCAGTGGTGGGATGTTTAGATAGTGGATTAGTAAGAGAGGTGGATCCAAGTGTAAGAAGAAAGGTAGATATAGACGATGAAGTAGATTATGAACCAATAGTTATCGATCCAGAAACGCAGGAAACTAGAGGTGGGGCGAGATGGGAAATATCTCCAGAAAATGCGGCAATGGCGATGAAATTTATGGATTCTAGTATGAGATGGCAATCATATACGCCTCCGGAGTGGTTTAAAAAGATAAAACCAATATTAAACAAGGATGGGAGCGTTAAAGAATCTACTGAAGAAATACAATCTAGGATTGAATATATGGTGATGGTTAACGATGGGGCGGCTAGTATGAGTTATGCGGGTAAAGATTTGGATAAAATTCAGGGTAATAGGATGTGGTTTGCATTTGATAACGAAAAATTCACGAAATTATTTAATGAAGATTTTAAATTGGTATCGAGTAAAATGTTGAATGATTTATGTGAACTTTATGAGGATAAAAATGGGAGAATGAGTTTGAGATATAAGGAGGGGATAAATAAAAAGGGACATCAAGGAATCAAGGCAAGTGTGGAAAATAAATTAGAAGGAATAAGAGATTATAAAGAGGAAATGGCTGATTTTTTGGCAAAACAAAATGGAAGAAAAGAGGCTAATTATATGGATAAAATGAATGCATATACGGCGTGGAATTTGTTTTATATGTTTGGTGATTCGAGTTTAGCTGATAGAACGAGAGTGATGCCAACATATGGAGGGATTATTAATGATGGAATGAGGACTTTAAACCCAGAATATAAAGCCAAAAGCAAATGGAAGGTTTTTAAAGAAGAAAAGGATATTTTTGAAGCGGAATATTTTGGTGGATCGTTGGCGGATTATGCATTAACAGTGATGAGGGTGGAAAAAGAATTGGGAAAGCCAATTGATGGAAAAAAGACATTGAGAGAAAAGATTACAGATGGGGAAATGAAAATTTTTGATAATAAAATGTGCTATGGATTTTTTGATTTTACTTATGGAACAAGAGATTTGTGTAAACCAAATGGTGAAAAGTTTACCAAAGAAGAAGATGTAACAGTATCAACTTTATTGATGAATTATGCAAGGTTTGATGATGAAGGAAAATTAATTAATAGGAATGAAAATGGTGATTTTAGTTTTGGAACAAACCAAGTTGATTTTTTGAATTTATTTAGGGATCAAATAGAGACAGCAGCTTTGTCATACAATTGTATGATGGGAAAGAAGGAGGTTAAAAGTGTGGAAGGTTGGGTCCACGATATTAAAGATAAGGTTGGTATGGTGAGAGGGATAAGAATAAATGGGAAACCCACTTATAAATATACAACTAGTCCAGATTATTGGGCAAATATGATACTAGGCTCATTTGGAGCGGATACAACACGTTTGTCCTCGGATTATATTTATGTAAAAACACCAAAAGAGGTATCAAAAAGTGGTTATAATTTATTTTTATACAAATTGTTAGTGCAAGACTTAAATATAAGTAATGCAGATGTGGATATAAATAGTGTAATGCGTTATATGGGTGTTAATGTTAAAGGAAATGAAGATCCAAGAGGTTTTAGATTAACAATAGTAAATGATGCTCAAAGGGAAAGAGATATAAGAAAAACAGAGAAGTTGTATAGACAATTGAACAAAAGAGCCTTTAATTAATTTACAGATCCGAATTAATTAAACTGAAGCAGAATATTGATATATTAAAAACAAGGGATTAATTATTATTTTCTTTCTTTAATTATACCTGTCATTTCTGCGGCCCTAGTTAAGTAACCACCAGCTTTGACCCATCCCTTATCAGGGGCATTTTTTTCATATTCTCTGATTTGACCAGCGCCGGCTTCAGCGGCCATACGGCCGCCGAATTTAGTAGCAGAACTATAAGGCTTAAAGCCTTCGCCAATAGCTTTACCAAATGGAGATGGTTTGATTTGGAAAATAAATTCAGGGATCATGGATGGGAGTTTGGAAAGCATCATTAAAGCGCCGATACCAATTGCGGGACATAATAACCAACTACCACCAAGCATTGGTGGAGCCCAAAGATTATTAGTATTAACACTATCGATAATCATATTGACTAAAACCAAAAAAATAAGAGAAATTGGAAAAACAGCTAAATTGGCAATGATTTGCCAAATCCAACTGGAAAAGTTCATTTTACTATTAGGGACAGCACCCATACCGATTTCGATTGGAGCGAGAATTATTTTAAGAATTAGACTAATAAAACATTTGATCATACCGAAGAAAAATTTTATAACATAAATCAAAATCATTATGATAATCATTAAAAATATGAGAATAAAAGTACCTGCTCCTACAGCAACAGCAATAGGTGTGGCTAATCCAAAACTAAAACCAGCAATAAGACCGGTAATTATTCCACTAGGGATACCAGCTAGTAAGGTTATGGCTGTTACAGGAACTGCTTTTGTAGACAAAAAGAAAAATTCCCAGAAGCCGGTATTCATTAGGGTAGAAAAAGATGGGTTAACTAAGCCACCAGAAAAAAGAGTTGAACTGAGACCACCTTTTGAATTAAAAAGTATAGCTAAAACTAAGCCTTGAAAAACATAGCTTAAATCAATCAAAAGACCGGCAATGGCGTAGGAGAAGGTAACTAAAATAAGACTGGTGATTAATGAGGGAATGGCGGATTGAATGGAAATAACGGCTTGTTGACTGATTTTGACACGAAGCATGATGGCAATACCAATGCCAATGAAAATTATTGAAAAGAGAACATAAACTGCATTTCTAAATGATTTCCAAATATTTTGGATACCTTTTAAACCTTCATAACCGGTAGCAGCATAGGCTGGTTTGCCGAGAAAATTATCGACTGATTGAGCAATATATTGAACTCCAGAAGCGGGGGGATTATAGAGATAAGCAATTGATTGGTTGGCAACACCAATCATGCCACCGGGAACCCAAGAAGTGGTGGTACTGTTGAGAACACTATCAGGAATAGTGCCAGCAATGGCTTGATTAAGAGACATAGCGTTACTCATTATAGATTCGTTCATCCAAGATTCTTGATTGTTTCCTTTATCAATGGCAGTTTGCTTATTTTTGAATTTTTCAATGGCTGAAGAATTATTGATATTAATATTGGTGACAGCTAATATTTGATGGCTAAGAAAACCTAAAAAAACAAAGGCAATTAAAATTGAGGCAAATTTAATTTTTTTATTTAATTTGGGAAGTTGGGGAATTAATCGAGTGTCGCGGGAGTTGAGTTTCTGTAAGATATTTGAGATGGACATTATGGATAATTTTAGCATAAAAAATATTTACCAACTAGCAGGGTAGAGATTGTTGAAATTTGTTTAATTGAGGCAGAATGGGGAGTCGCCGCTGAGAGCTTTGAGTTCATATTCATAACCATTGACTGAAGTATTGGTGTGGTTGGAAAAAACAACAGTTTTAGATGGACCACAAAATGAACGAGCGTATTCGGTTAAAAATGGGGTTTGATTAGTGCTATCGACAATAATTTGACCTTGAGTTTCTTTGATGGCTCGATCTAAATTAGGTTTAGTTTTGATAACACTGCAATGAAAATTTTGACAATTGGAATTACTACAGATTGGTTGGGTGAAATTTTGGGTGGCAACATAAGCATAGGTACGGGCAGCAACTACTAAAGCTTTCATGCTCTCATAGCCGTTGGTGCTAGGATCACCCCAATAATCAGACATTTCTCCAAGACCACTAAGGTAAGTTTCAAGATTTAATGGTTGATAACTAGAGCAATCGTCGTTACTGTCGGTTTTAACAGAAATATTAGTATTGGAAGTATTAATAGTTTTTAGAGAGATACTGCCATAAAAAAAATTAAGAATTTCTTCGTAATTTTTACCTGATTGAGAAAGACCGAGAGCACCGTAAAGGCTCATGCCTCGACAGTGGCTATCAATGGCATTACAGGTACCAGAACTGGTACCACCACCGTTAAATTCACCACTAGTACCCCAACTAATTCCCGATGAACCTTTACCCCAACTTTGGGGACGAAGACTACTTAAACCATCCCAGCTTTGATTAGCGGGAACAAAATTTTTATTAAGCTGATCTTTAGTATCACTAATGGAACCTGATTTTTGATCACCGGCAGAAATAGGAGTTTGAACTATGTTTTTGGAATTTTCTTCATTTTCAACACTTTCTTTGGGAACTAAATAAAAATCGTTGTAAATAGTTTGGTAGCAATCTAAGTCATTAGAGGAAATGGAATTGGAATATTTTTCATTAACTTTATCGATAACATTACTTTCAGTATTAGTTAATTTATTTCCTGCGCAATAAAATTGTTTTTGAGTTTGAACAAAATAATGAGCGAGATCACTAATTTTTATTAGTTTACAAGTTGAATCGGACGAAACAATACATTTGTTTGAGTCTGATGGATCGGGACAAATGTGAGAAATGTCGGAATCTTGGTATTCACCTAAAATAACTTTTTTGATAACATTGCCTTTGTAACAAGTTTGACTGGAAGAGTCAGTAAGACGAGTACCAGAGGAAGAGTGTTTACGGTTGTCGGATGCAGTATCATAGTCGGTCATGTCAGAATTAATTTCATCGGATGGTCGTTGGGCGATGGTGTAATCAGTTTTAATAAAAACTTTGGAAATCCAACTCCAAAATTTAGTCAATAAACTTTCTTCTGGAGGGGTAGTGGTTGTAGTAGTTTGATTTTCAGTGATAGTAGTTGATTGGGCATAAACAAAACCCACCCCTGACCCCTCCCTTGACAAGGAGGGGAATAAAAATAAGAAAAATAATAAAACGATTAAAAGTCGTTTCATTAATTAGGGATATTGAATTCAGTAACATTGACACCGGTAAAGTCGCCGATGAAGGTGATGATTAAAAAGGAAATAATGACTCCGACTAAACCAATAACAGCCAGAGTAAGAGTGGAATTGGCTTTAGCAGTTTTTTTTGGGTCACCACCAGAAGTTAAATAACTGAAGCCGCCACGAATAAACATAATAAAAAAGACAATACCAGCAAAATAGATGATAACTTGGGCAATATTGGCAAAAAGACAATTGAAACCTTGAATGGTGGCAACATCAGTATCTTTAACACAAGTACTACTCCAATCAGCAGCGCAGATAGGGGTGGGAGAAAATATTTTTGAGATTAAATTCATAGGTTAATTATACTATAAAATATACCCCGATAAATCGGGGTCGTGTAAATAGGCAAAATTTGGCCTTAAGGTTCAAATTTAGACCTATTTAAACGAAAAGGGGCAGACACAATGGTCTGCCCCTACAACAAAAATTAATTTGATTTTATTGGAAAGTAGGAAAAGTTAAAGTTCCAAGAATATCAATACCGAAGAGTGAACCAATTAGTTTCATAATGGCCCAAGCAGCGAAAACGATAACTAAGCCAATTAAGGCATTGGTGATTTGAGCACGAGCGGCAGCAACTTTCTTTTCGTCGCCACCAGAAGTGATCCATTTAAGACCACCAATGACAAGAATAAAGAAGAAAACTAATGAAACCACAATTAAAACCAAACTAATAGCACCAGAAACCATACCATTAACAGTTAAATTTTCGAGATTGGTGAAACTATCACTTTTACCAGTAAGTTCTAAACTTTGAGCAGCGTAGACTGGAGCAGCAATGGCGGCAAATTGAATTTTGTTTTTGATTTCTTTGATCATTTTTTTTGATTTAATAACTATTAATTAATTTTACCAGTAAATTTGAAATATTAAAGGGATGGCCAACTAATGGTTAAAGTTTCTAGGCCGATGATGCCAAAAATACTACCAATAACTTTAAGTAAGGCAAAAATGGAAAAGACAATAGCGATACCAATGACGGCATAAGTAAGACTGTGTTGAGCTTCTTCGTATTTTTTTGGATCTCCTTGGGAAGAAATCATTTTGTAACCAGAAAGGACGATGTGGTAAATGAAATAAATAAGACCAAAAATAAAAAAGATGGAAATAATGGTTTGAATGACACTATTAGTGTAAGCAATGGGGTTACTGCTGATATTAGAACTATTTTTTAAGACAGGATTGGTGATAGCCATATTATATTGGTTGAAAAACGGTTGATAAATCGAAAATACTATTCATGCCAAGCAAGCTGGCAATTAGGGCACCAAGCCCGTAGGCAATGATAATAATGACTAATCCAATAACATTAGTGGTTAATCTTTTTTTACTAGATTGAAATTCTTTTGGATCACCCTGGGAAGCGATTAAGGAAAAACCGGCTAAAATTATTTGGATGGTGAAATAGATGACGCCAACTATGGTTAAGATACCAATAATAGAACTAATAATTTTTTCGAGAGTAGAAATGGAATCGGCACCGGAAGTAACAGCAATTCCAGGACCGGTGAGAGTATACGCTAATAATTGATTAGTTAGATGGTTCATAGAGTGGGATTGAGAATATTAATGCCAAATAAATTACCAATAACACCAGCAAGGACGAAAGCGGAAGCGACGATGGCAAAACCGATCATACTTTGCCAGATAGTGGCCCAAGCTTGGGCAGTTTTCTTTTCGTCACCACCAGCATTGAGATATTTGAATCCAGCGAGAATAATTTTGACGATGAAAAAAATACCAGCGACGGTGCCAGCAACTTTAAAAATGGCGCTTAAAAAATCGAAGAAGCCTTGAGGGCCACTAACAAAAGAAGTGGGGTTGGAAATGTTTCCAAAGGTTGCCATAATTAATTATAAATTTGGATTTAAAATGTTTAATCCAGTAATAACTTCAATAATTTGGATGATGGTATAGGCTAAAAGCACAATAGCAAATCCAATTAAAGCATTGGTGATGGCGGCTTGGCCTTGGCCAGCTTTTTTAGGATCACCACTACCTGCGTTCATTATAAAGGTAATACCACCAAAAATCAAAAGACCAAGAAAAATAATACTGGCGACAGTAATAGAAGTTTTGAGAATGATGGAAATAAGAGAACTGGTGGTGGCATAACTGCCACCAAGGGTACTAGAGTTTTGTCCGAGTTGGATATCTTTGAGATTAAAAGCTAAAACGGAGTTCATATTTGTTTGAATTATACTATAAAAATGATTATTTTTGTGGGAAAAATATATTTTAAATAATTAGGGTCCAGGCATGCCTGGACCCTACAATAAAACTAATGGTTTTTTTTGAAAAAAGGGTGTTATAATACGCCACAAATTAGATCATCAAGTTAAAAAGTTTATTAAATTATAAAGTAAAATTAATTAATGAAAAAAATAGCTGCCCTACTATTTATAGTTTTTGGTTTTAGTTTTCTTTTAAATGTTGAGCCAATTTTGGCAAAGACAACAATAATTACCCCGACGACAACAGCAACTCCAACAGCAACGTTAATACCGACGGCAGTGCCGACGATTAATATCACTGAAGCAAAAAGTAATAAAATTAGTTATGAAGTGGGTAAGTGGAATGGGTTTAATAGTTTTAGATGGATGATAAAGACAGCAATTGATAGAGGTGTATCAACCAACACAATAGTTTTGTTGTTATTATTACCATTGATAGCAACTTTAGTATCATTTTTACATTATGTGGTAGGTTTGTCAGGTTATGGCATTTTTATGCCAACGATGATTGCAGTGGCTTTTTTATCAACAGGATTTTTTGGAGGACTGTTGTTATTTGCTTTGATTTTGGCAATTTCTCTTTTAGGTAATATGATTTTGAAAAAATTTAAGATTCATTTTTGGCCAGCGAGGGCAATTAATTTAATGTTTATTTCTGTGGCTGTATTTGCATTGATGTTATTGACCAGTTTTGTAAATATAATTGATATTAGCGAGATTTCAATTTTTCCAATTTTATTTATGATACTTTTGGCAGAGGAATTTGTAAGAACGCAATTGGTTAAAAGTAAAAAAGAAGCCAAAAAATTAATGGCGGGAACCATAGTTTTGGCTTTGGCGGGGGCGATGGTTATGAGTCTTGGTTCAATTCAAAATTTGGTTTTGAGATATCCAGAAATGATAATACTAGTAGTATTGGTGTCAAATTTGATGATTGGTAATTATTCAGGAATTAGATTGACGGAAATTACGAGATTTAAAGGGGCGATACGTTCTAAACCCACCACCCGATAAATCCGGGAGCCTCCCTTGAAGAAGGGAGGCCTTAATTAATGTAAAACTAATATGTTTAATTTAAGAAAATATCGACAATTTTTGACTAAAAATGAGAGGAATAAAATTTATTTGAGGAAAAATAGTGCTAGCGGAAGAGCAATTGCTGATAGTAAATTTAAGACTAAAAAAATAATTTCTAAGGCTGGAGTGTCGGTGCCAAAATTGATTGCTAGATTTAAAAATGAACAGGATTTGGCAAAATTTAGATGGGAGGATTTGGAGGGAAATTTTGTGATTAAGCCGGAATCGGGATATGGCGGAGAAGGAATTTTGATTATTCGAAAAAGAGGGAAATGGGCAGGTGAATGGCAAAAAATGAATGGAGAAATTATTAGTAGTAATGATTTAAACTTACACTGTCAAGAAATTGTGGCAGGGAAATATAGTTTACATGCGATGCCAGATAAGGTGATAGTGGAAGAGAGAATTAAAATTCATCCCTTGTTTTTGTCTTTAACTAAGGCGGGAACACCAGATATTAGAGTGATTGTTTATAATAATGTACCAGTGATGGCGATGTTTAGAATTCCAACAGAAAAGTCTGGAGGTAAGGCAAATTTACAGCAAGGAGCAATAGGTTTAGGGGTAGATTTGGCGACAGGAATTACTACTTTTGGAGTCGAAGGAAAAGGAGAACCAATTTATCGAATTTATGATTATGGAAAAAAGAAAAATAGAAAAGTAAATGGAATTAAAATTCCATTTTGGAAAGAAGTGTTAGAGACAGCAATTAATTGTCAAAAAGCAATTCCGTCTTTAGGATTTATGGGGGTGGATGTGGTTTTAGATAAAGAGAAAGGACCGATGGTGTTGGAAGTGAATGCTCGACCGGGATTATCGATTCAGATTTGTAATAAGGCAGGCTTGAAATTAAGAATGGAGAAAGTGGATGAAATTACAGTAAGAAGTGTGGATCATGCAATTACTTTGGCTAAATATTTATTTGGAGAAAGTTTTTTTGAAAAGGTAGAGGAAAAAGAAAAGAGACAAATGGTGGAGCCGATTGAAATAATTAAGGTTAAAATTCCAAAAGGATTTAAACCAGTTTTACAAAAAAGTCCAATTGTTAAACAAGGAAAACATCGGGTGGTAAATGTGAGAGCTAAGGTGGATACTGGGGCGTTTAGGAGTTCGATAGATAGAGATTTGGCCCAAAGGTTGGGGTTATTAGCTAAAGAAAGAATTTTATATTATCGAAATTATCGATCAAGTTTAGGAAAACATGTGGATCGACCAGTAATTGGAATTACTTTTTGGTTGAATGGGAAGAAAGTAATAACGGCAGTGAATGTGGCAGATAGAGGCAAATTAAGAACAAAGTTTTTATTAGGAAGAAAAGATTTAGGTAATTTTTTAGTTAGTGCTAAGAAATAAAAAACCTCTCTGTCTCTCGCGTAGCGAGAGACATCTCCCCTTAACAAAGGGAGAAGTCTTAAAAATTAATTATTAAAATTAAAAAATGAATAAACAAACTAAAATAGCAGTGTTTTTTGGAGGAAAGATAAGCCAACATTTAGTGTTGGTTAAAAAGGCGGCTAGGAAATTGGGGGTTAGTTTGGATTTGGTGTCTTATAATCGGGTTTGTTTTAATACTGAAAAAAGAGAAATTTTAATTAGACCAAATTTGAGTGGAGAAAATAAAATTCAACAATTTGATAATTACAAAAAGATTGATGATTATGATGTGTTGTTTTTTAGAACCACTGGTAAACATTGGGAAGAAGTTGATTTGATTATTAATCAGATAAATAAGGGCGACCACAAGAGTCGCCCGTACATCGTTGATCCGTTGGTAGAAAATGGAAAACCAAGTATGGCTTGTAAGGCTTGGCAAATGTTGGCTTTGGAAAAGGCAGGAATAGAAGTACCAAAAACAGTTTACGGAAGTTTGTGGTATTTATATGAGCAAATGAAGGCGGACACATCGGTCCGCCCTTACGATTGGCCTGTAATTATTAAAGGTAGTGGTGGGGATAGAGGAACTAGAGTTTACAAGGCAGATAATTTAGAACAAATGGAAAAATTGGTAAGAGATTTGAGAAAAAGTGAAACTGATGAAGGAAGAAGATATATGTTGCAAGAGTTTATTCCTAATGATGGGGATTATCGAGTGTTGGTGTTGGGGGAGAAAGTGTTGGGGGTGATGAAAAGAAGTAGTCAAAATAAAGATGAATTTAAAAATAATTATTCAGCCGGAGGAAAGGTTGAGTTGGCTGAATTACCTGAAGAAATTAAACAATTGGCAGTCAAAGCGGCTAAGGTTTGTGGATTGGCGGTGGCGGGGGTGGATGTGGCATTTAGGGATAATGATTTAAAGGCACCGGTGATTTGGGAAGTGAACAAAGGACCGCAATTTAAAGGATTTATGCAGGCAACTGGGATTGATGTGCCAGCGGAAATGGTTAAATTTTTAGTATCACTTGCTCAATCTCCCTAAATCCCTCTTTGACAAGAGGGACTTATAAATTAATAAATAATTATGAATAAAAAAATAGTCACATTTACAATGTCTTTAAGACAAAGCCAATTTGAAGTTGATAGATTAGAAACGGAAGCCAAGAAATTAGGGATAGAAGTTAATAGATCTCTTTACAAAGATTTAACTTTTAATGTGGAAAATGGAAAAGCGAAAGTTTTTATTAAAGGAGAAGAAATTAATGGGGAAAATACTTTAGGAATGTGGTTTAGAGTGGCTGGGACGAGAACGGGAAAATATACTGAAGCGAGGAATTTAGCTTTGAGAATTTTAGGTGGTGAAATATTTTGTGCTAATAAAAAGGGATATTTGAACTGGACAAGAATGGGAAAAATTGCTCAACATGGAGTGTTTTTAGAAAATGAGGTGCCAGTGATTCCAACTAGAATTTTTTATACTAAAGAACAAGTGCTAGAGAGTAAGTTTTGGAGAGAATTTGAATGGCCGATAATTGCCAAACATGAAAGAGGGTTTCAAGGTAAATCGGTAAGAAAATTTGAAAACTTTAAAGAATTAAGAAGATTTGTGAGAAGAATTAATGAAAAAAATGTGGGAATGTTTTTATGGCAAAAATGTTTACCAACTAGATGGGATTTGAGAATTATTGTTTTAGATGGAAAGGCAATTGGAGCAATGAAAAGATCAGCAGTAGGAGATGAATTTAGAAGTAATTTTAGCTTAGGGGGAAATGTGGAGTCTTGGGATTTGTCGGATAAAGAAAGAGAAATTGCAGAAAAAGTGGCCAAAGTTTGTGGATTGGATTATTGTGGAGTAGATATTATAAAAGATGGTGAAGGGAATGCTTATGTTTTGGAAGTGAATCGACAATGTCAATTTCAAGGATTTGAAAAATCAACTGGAATTAATGTAGCAAAATCAGTAGTGGAGATGTTTTTGAAAAGACAATAAAGACTATTTAAATTTAGTAAACTTATTGCTACAATAGGTTTACTTTTACGGGTGATTAGCTCAGTTGGTTAGAGCACCGTCCTGATAAGACGGGGGTCGGAGGTTCGAGTCCTCCATCACCCACTTGAATGTTAAGTTTAAACCCTTTGGTACTTCGTACCACCTTTCCCTTGACAGGGCACTTTATAAAGATTTTTTGGTTTTGGTAGAATAAGGGGCATGAAAAAGGTTTTTTTGGGTTTGGGATTATTTTTGATAATATTAGCGGGATATTTTTATTGGAATGGAAATATAGAAATTTTAAATCCAAAAGGAACAAACCCCTCTGCCCTGTGGGCATCTCCCCTTGACAGGGGAGCTTCTATTAAAGTATTTGGTTTTTTGCCAACTTGGATGATTGGGAAAACAATTGAATATACTAATGAAGTTGATTATCTGATTTTTTTGGGAGTGGAAGTGGATGAAAAAGGAAATTTGATTTGGGATGGTCAATCGAAAAAAATAAATAATGAAACTTATTTAAAGCAAAAAGATTTGATTTGGAAAAATGGCGGGAAAAATATTTTGGGAATTAAATTATTTACTGATGAAAAAATTGATAGTTTAATGGCTTCGATTGAAGCCCAAAATAATTTGATTAATCAATTAAAAACTCTTCGGCAAACGGAAAAGTTTGATGGGATTAATGTGGATTTTGAATATCAGGGAAATCCAACGGCAGTTTTATCGGAAAAAATGATTGGTTTTATGGCTAAATTAAAAGAAAGTGGTTTGGGAGAAATTAGTTTAGATGTTTTTGTAAATACTATTAATAAGGGATCGGCGGAGCAAATTAATAGTCTAATTAATTCAGTTGATAATTTAATTATCATGGCTTATGATTTTCATCGACCAGGGGTGGATTATGCTGGAGCAGTGGCACCGATGCAATCAGAGGTTGGAGACAGAAATATAATGGAAGTGGTAGAAAAAATTTTAAGTCTAAATTTTGATAAAGAAAAAATAGTGATGGTTTATCCGCTTTATGGATATGAATGGAAAACTTATACAAAAGATTTTGAAGCTCCAGTGATTAGAGGTTGGTATCAAATGGCTAGTTGGAATAGAGTAAATGAGTTAATCAAGTCAGAAAGTTTATCAGGTTCATCAAGTAATTTGATGGTTAATTGGGATGAATTATCGATGACGCCGTGGGTGGTGTTTGAAGAAGGTGGAGAAATACACCAAATATATTTTGAAAATGAGAGAAGTTTGAAAGCAAAATTGGATTTGGTGAAACAAAATCAGTTGGGAGGAGTAGGATTTTGGGCATTGGGATACGAAGGGGAGGACAAGAGAGTATGGGAAATAATGAAATCATTTTGATAAAAACCCTCCGCCCCGCCAGCTGGCGGGGCACCTCCCTTGAAAAAGGAGGCTTTAATTACTGTATAATTTGGACATGGAATTTTTAATGAACATAATTGATTTTGTTTTACATATTGATGAACATCTTTTAATTATTACCCAAACATACGGTACTTTAAGTTACGGAATTTTGGCAGGAATACTTTTTATGGAGACAGGATTGGTGTTTACCCCGTTTTTACCGGGTGATTCGCTTTTATTTGCGGCTGGAGCTTTGGCGGCTAAAGGAATGTTTAATGTAGTAGGACTTTATTTTTTACTGATAACGGCAGTTTTTTTAGGAGATAATGTTAATTATTGGGTGGGAAGATTGGTTGGCCAAAAACTGTTTGAATCAAATAATAAATTATTTAAAAGAAAACATTTAGAAAAGACGCAGGATTTTTACGCTAAATATGGGACAAAGGCGGTGATTTTAGCGAGGTTTGTGCCGATAGTGAGAACATTCGCTCCATTTGTGGCGGGAATCGGGAAGATGCCTTATTTGAAATTTTTAACTTTTAGTGTGATCGGATCTTTATTGTGGAATACTTTGTTTATTTTTGGAGGATTTTTCTTGGGGAATATTCCAGTGATGAAAGAAAATTTTGAATATGTGGTGTTGATGATAATTGGGGTGTCGGTGGTGCCGATTGGAGTGGAAATAATGAAAGCAAAAATGAAGAAATAAGTGATTCGTTTGTAATCAAATTTGCGTGTTGACGGAGATATCTAAATTAGGTAGAATACTTCCACTTATCGAGATGCTGAAAACCAACCTAAAAAACAATAAAAACTTTATTAAAGGGGGATTGCCCGCTTAAAAAGTAAGTTGAATAATGAAGGAATGGCCGAAGGCATTGAGCTTTCGGTTTTTTTATGTCCGCCTTCGCCAAGGCTACGGCAGGATAAACCCGAAGCAGTACTTTAAAGAAGTGGGCACTTGGGCCTGTGGCTTAGTTGGTTATAGCGCCTCATTTGCAATGAGGAGGTCGGGAGTTCGACTCTCCCCAGGTCCACACTTGAGTAAAAAGTTATAAAGTTTATCAAGTTATAAAGTAGTTAGAACTAAGGGAAGAAAGAAATTTGTTCCCTTAAACTAAGTATTTGTACATTAACAATTTATTGAATCGAAGTAATTTAATTTCAATTTCGTTTATTCTTGGCAACTAAATTGAGTTGCCAAATATTGAGAAAAGTTTTAATAAAGCAAATGGTGGATGCCTTGGTTGCTAAAGCCGAAGAAGGACGCGGAAGACTGCGAAAAGTGTTGGGGAGTCGTCAACAGACTGTGATCCAACAGTATCCGAATGGGGAAACCCCTCTGATCGAAATATCAGAGATGCACAACGCAAGTTGGAGCATGGTAAGTCGGGGAACTGAAACATCTAAGTACCCGGAGAAAAAGAAATCGTATGAGATTCCGTTAGTAGCGGTGAGCGAAAACGGATGAGCCTAAACCACGCAAGTGGGGTTGCAGGGTCTGGTATAAGGACTTGAAAAATTATAAGAACGCCATGGAATGGGCGGCCGAAGAGAGTGAAAGCCTCGTATTTTAAAATCAAGTAAAGTCTGACCGGATACCTAAGTACCGCGGGACACGTGAAATGTCGCGGGAATCTGGGGGGACCAACCTCCAAGGCTAAATACTTTAGCAGACCGATAGTGAACTAGTACCGTGAGGGAAAGGTGAAAAATACCCTAAGTAAGGGAATGAAATAGATCTGAAACCATTTGCTAACAAACAGACAAAGGGGACTTGTTCCCTGATGTCGTGCCTATTGAAGAATGAGCCTGCGAGTGTTTCTAGTTACCAAGTTTAACCTGGCTAAGCCAGGGGAGGCGTAGCGAAAGCGAGTGCCAATAGCGCGATTAGGTAGCTGGATATAACCCGAAACCGGTTGAGCTAACCTTGAGCAGGGTGAACCCAAATGAAAGTTTGGGGGAGGCCCGAACCGATCATTGCTGCAAAAATGTCGGATGACTTGAGGTTAGAGGTAATATGCCAATCGAAACCGGAGATAGCTGGTTCTCTCCGAAATATATTTAGGTATAGCGTCAAGTGTTTCTTTATGGGGGTAGAGCTACTGGATGAATGTTTGCGGGGCAACTCGTGGCATTTAACCAAACTCCGAATACCGTAAATTTAACTTGGCAGTCAGTCGGTCCGGGCTAAGCTGGATCGGCAAAAGGGGAAGACCCCAGACTCTCATCTAAGGTCTCTAAATCTATGTTAAGTGGAAAAGGAAGTGGTTTTTCTAAGACAGTCAGGAGGTTGGCTCAGAAGCAGCCATCCTTTAAAGAAAGCGTAATAGCTCACTGATCGACCTCGCAAGAGGCCGAAAAACCGCGCCAAAAATGTAACGAGGCTAAAACATAGTACCGAAGGTGGAGATTCACGATTTATCGTGAGTGGTAGGAGAGCGTTCTGATTGCGGTGAAGGTCAAGGTGTAAACCAGGCTGGAGCGGTCAGAAGTGAGAATGCAGGCATGAGTAACGAAATCAGAGTGAGAACCTCTGACGTCGAAATATCCAAGGTTTCCTCAGCTACGTTGTTCGACTGAGGGTTAGGCGATCCTAACATGAGGCTTCTGTAGTGGGAGCGTAGTGGATGGACAACGGGTTAATATTCCCGTCCTTTCTTATGTTCGTTTTAAGTTGGGGCATGACGATGTGTGGAAGATTTGGGGTCCTAGTGAATTGGGCCTTTAAGTGTCTAGCTAGAAGGGGTAGGAAAATCCGCCTTTTCGTTTTAACGCGAAGCATGAATAAAAGTTTGCCATTGGCAAGCAATCAGATTGAGTCCATGTATCCGAGAAAAGTGTCGCAAATAGAGCATAGGAAATTCGTACTAAAACCGACACTGGTGGATAAGTCGAGTAGACTAAGACGATTGGATGACATATGTTTAAGGAATTCAGCAAATTATCTGGGCGTAAGCTATGCAAGATGCCCTGCCTGGGATAACACCCGGGCTACAACAAAAGAATACGCGGCGACTGTTTACCACAAACACAGGTCCATGCTAACCCGTAAGGGGATGTATATGGGCTGAAACCTGACCGGTGCTAGAAGGTTAACTGAGTGGGTGATTCCGATTTATCGGATGAGCCTGTGATTGAAGCCCTAGTGAACGTCAGCAGTAACTCTAACTGTTCTAAGGTAGCGAAGTCCTTTGTCGGGTAAGTTCCGACACGTATGAAAGGTTTAACGACCGCGTAACTGTCTTAAACGTATATCCAGTGAAATTGAAAGAGCGGTGAAGATGCCGTTTAATTACTACAGGACAAAAAGACCCCATGAAGCTTTACTGGATCTTTACATTGATAAGGAGATAATGATTGTTTAGTGTAGGAGGAAGTCTTCGGACACCAATGAAACACCTCCCTTTGTTATTTTTGAATCTTACTTACTCTAATGAATCTTAGAGAAGGACCGTGTATGGTTGCTAGTTTGCCTGGGGCAGGCACCTGCAAAAGAGTAACGCGGGTATACAAAGGTCAACTTGGTCCGGCAAGAAATCGGGCTATAAGTGTAAAAGCATAAGTTGGCTTGACTGTGAGACTTACAAGTCGAAGTCCCATTAGGGACGTTCCAAGCAATTTTGATTTTGGAATCAGGGTCGAAAGACGGTTTTAGTGATCCTCGTGACCTATTTGGTATGGGCACGGGCTTACTGGATAAAAGCTACTCTGGGGATAACAGGCTAGTCACGTCCGATAGTTCATATTGACGACGTGGTTCGGCACCTCGATGTCGACTTGGCGCATCCTGGCCCTGAAGAAGGGGCCAAGGGTTGGTCTGTTCGCCCATTAAAGCGCTGCGTTAGTTGGGTTCAGAGCGTCGCGAGACAGCTCGGTCTCTATCCGTAGTAATCGTTCGATTCTTGAAGGGATTCATCCACAGTACGAGAGGACCTGGATGAGGAAACCGCTGGTGTGCCAGTTGTTCCGTCAGGGGCAGCGCTGGGTAGCTACGTTTCTATAAGATAACTGTTGAAAGCATCTCAAACAGGAAACTGACCCTAAGATAAGGAATCGTTGTTCTGACGAAAGTTAGAATGAGAAATCGCCGGGAGACTACCGGTTAATACTTTGCATGTGGAAGATCTGAAAGGATTTAAGCTAAGCAAAGAGAAGATTAAAGAAACTTTTTCAATATATTTGGCTTTCAGCCCCGATCAAAATTCGGGTTTGGAAGCTGAATAGGGCAACTCAATTTAGAGGCCAAGAAATAAGTTAAAAGTTTGTCAAGTTTATAAAGTTTTTCAAGTAAAAATTTTAATAATTTAGCAAATTAAAACAAGAAATTAGAAATATAATTACAATTCGATACAAGTTTAGTTTTTGAACTCTGGTCATTGGAGCGAGGTGGACCCACCTCTTCCCATTTCGAACAGAGAAGTGAAACGCTTTAGCGCTGACAATAGTCTTCCCGCAAGGGATCCTGAAGATAGGTCGTGGCCAGAATTCAGAAACTAAATTATTTTTCGACTCGATAACATTTTTGTCGTGCTCACGCCCTTCGGCATTGCACCTCGGATGTTGCGCGCGAAAAAATATCATCTCGTCGAATTAACTAATTTCGGTTCAATAAATTCAAAATATATTTTAATAATTTATTTGGGGTAACCAATCCCGCGAAAGCTCCCAAGTAATTGGGAGATTTTTTTTAATCCCGCAGTAGCGGGAGTGTAAAATTATGGCTAAAAAAGAAAAAAAAGTAAAAAAGAGTGATGCTGCTTTAACAATGGCGGATCTTTTGAAAATGGAAGGAATCCAATTGACTGGACTTAAAAAAGGACAAGACGTTAAAGGAAGAATTACAGCAATTAAAAATAAAGCAATTTATATTGATGTTGGTGGTAAAACTGATGCAGTAGTTGCTGGTAAAGAATTTGAATTTGTGAAAGACTATGTAGCGGATTTGAAACTCAACGATGAAATTGAAGTTCAAATTAAAAGTCCAGAAAATGATAAAGGTCAAATTTTAGCTTCCATTCGTGGAGCAGCTAGTGGTTATGGTTGGAATTATTTTAAAGAAAAAGAAAAATCAGGTGGCGAAGTGACTGTTTTTGCTAAGGAATTAAATCGAGGCGGAGCAGTGGTTGTGGCACCTTTTGGCTTTTTTGGATTTATTCCAGGTTCTCAAATTGGAGGTAAATATGATGGTGACCCAGATAAGATGATGGGTAAAAAAATTAAAACTAAAGTTTTGGAAGTTGATCAAGCTAAAAATAGATTGGTTTTCTCTGAAAGATTAGTGTCTGAACCGGAAAAAGTGGGTGAGGAAGTTGGAGCAATTGAAAATTTAGCAGTTGGGGATGTATTTGATGCTGATATCGTTAGAGTGGAACCATTTGGCATCTTTGTGAGAGTTAACACTGATAACAAAGGAGCTCCTTTGAATTTGGAAGGATTGGTTCATATCTCAGAAATTTCTTGGGAAAAAGTGAATGACTTATCGCAAATGTATAGAGCTAAAGATAAAATTAAAATTAAATTGATTAATAAAGATGATAGCAGATTGCAATTTTCAATCAAAAGATTATCTGATGATCCATGGTCAGTAATTGAAGAAAAATATCCAAAAGATAAAGAAGTTGAGGGTGAAGTAGTTCGAATTGCCAACTTTGGAGCTTTGGTTAAATTGGAAACTGGTGTTGAAGGATTAATTCATATTTCTAAATTGACTGGTGGAGTGTCGGTGAAAGAAGGTGAAAAAGTCCAAGTCTACATTGAAAGCATTGATGTCCAAAAGAGAAAGATCTCTTTGGGAATTGTAGAGACAAGTAAGAAGAATGTGATTTATAAATAATTTGTGTGTTTTTTGTTAGGGTACAGGCATGCCTGTCCCCTACAGTATAAAAATCCCCCTGTAATAGGGGGATTTTTGGTGGTGACTTCGTGAGAGGCCCTAGAAATGTTTTTTTAAATTTTTCTGATTAATTTATCTTTTAAATTGAAATTCTAGTTACAGAATTTTTTATGTCTGGTGAATGTGGTCGCCCACGTTCAAGGCCATAAAAAATTGCAACTGCGAATTTAAATTTTATTTATCTAGTATAATTGGTAATGAAAAATAAAGAGACTGTTTTTGTGTGTAGTAATTGTGGAAATGAATTTGGAAAATGGGCGGGGCAGTGTAGTGGTTGTGGAGAGTGGAATTCACTTAAAGAAGTTAAAAGTTTTTCAAGTTCGTCAAGTTTATCAAGTAAAAGAAAAAGAGTATTGGGAGAGAAATTGGAAGTGAGAAATTTAGGGAAAATGGATAATGAAAATTTGTTAAAACCAGTAAATAATAACAGTGTGTTTTCAACTACTATAGGGGAATTTGATAGAGTTTTGGGTAAAGGAATTGTTCAGGGGTCGGCGGTACTGTTTGCGGGTGAACCAGGGATTGGAAAGAGCACTTTATTAACACAATTAATTGGAAAGATAGGGGGATTGTATGTGGCTGGGGAGGAATCGGCAGAGCAAATTGGGTTAAGAGTAAAAAGGTTAGGTTTAAATGCTAATAACTTCGATGTTTTAGGCACAAATTCGATTGATGAATTAGAGGAGTTTTTGGATCGAACACAAAAGTTATACAAAATAGCAGTGGTGGACTCGATTCAGGTCATGAATTGTGAAAATGCGACGGGAGTAATAGGGTCGGTGAGTCAAATTAAAGAATCGACTTTTCGATTAATACAAATGGCAAAGAAAAAAGGGATGGCAATTTTTATTGTGGGACACGTGACGAAAGACGGGGATATTGCTGGACCAAAATTGTTGGAACACATGGTGGACACGGTGTTGTATTTTGAGGGAGAAAAAAATGGCGATTTGAGAATTCTTCGAACTAGTAAAAATCGGTTTGGTCCGACAGATGAGGTGGGAGTTTTTAAAATGGAAGAAAAAGGACTTCGAGAAATTAAATCGGAAGAAATTAATTTAATTGAAAATGGTGAAAATAAAATTGGGAGTGCAGTGACGGTGGTGATGGAGGGGACTCGACCAATGATATTGGAAATTCAGGCTTTGGTGGTGGAAAGTTTTGCACCGATGCCAAAAAGGATTTTTTCGGGGATTGATTATAATCGGGGACAGTTGATGATAGCGATTGCTCAAAAAAGTTTAGGGGTACCTTTATATAAGTATGATGTGTTTTTGTCGGTGACGGGTGGAGTGAAAATTGAGGAGACGGCAGCAGATTTGGCGGTGTTGGTAGCAATATGGAGTTCGTATAAATCCACCCCCACCCCCTCCTTTGACAAGGAGGGGAGAAAAACTTTGCCGGTTTGGGTGGGGGAGGTGAGTTTGTTGGGGGAAGTGAGAAAAGTGAGGAATTTGGAAAAAAGGAAAAAGGAAGCGGAGAGTTTAGGAAGGAAATTGGTGGAAATTAGGAATGTGTCTGAGTTGAAAACTTGACTTTTTGCGTCTTATAATATATAATGTCGAGAATTAAATAATTACACTATTTATATAAAGCGTAAAAAGTGGGGTTGTTTAAGTACTTTTAAAATTAAAAGATAAATCGAAATATTCTCGTAGGCGGTACTGTGGACGGAGGAGCGTCCAGATTACTGCCTAGGCAGAATAAAAAAAAAGGGTGATAGTGAATGAAAAAAATTGGTACGGTTGTAGTTTTACAAAATGTTTTGGACAAATATCCGTTATTGGAAGAATCTATTAAAAAAACTTATCCCGGAGTTGAGGTTTTGGTTTGTATGGCTGGAATCTCAGGTTTTGTTAGGAGAACTATAAAAAAGGGTGATGTCTTGGCAATTGTTGTCGATGACAGGTTTAACCATGTGGATATTTTTTCTGACATTGAAGGTTTGTATAAGTGTTTTGGAAAAGGAATTGCATCATTGGTTTTTGTAAAACCGATGGAAATTGATGGAGATATTTCATTTCCAATTTACTTTTCGGAATTTGTTGAAATCAGAATCAAAAAATCATTTTTTGGAAATGGTTTCAATATTAAATGGAACACAATTGCTTCCGAGTATAAATCTGATATTATTCCTTGCTCAAATAAGTAGATTTGTCCTTTGGTTTGATGGGCTCTGAAAGGGGATTAAAAATTGGTGACGCACACGCGTTATTTATTTTTAATTTTCAATCGGGGCCTTTTTTCATGGTCTGGTTTCGGTAGGGTACAGGCATGCCTGTACCCTACAAAAAGAAGGAAAAACGACCCCGCAGTGGCGGGGCTGCGGATAACTAAAGTTATCCTTGAGTTTTCCACAATGACTGAAAATGGTTTAAAAGTGGTGAAAATAAACCTAATTTTTATAAATAAAAAAATATAGGATGGTGAGTTTTAGGGAGGCAAATTAATATAGGATATAGACAACTGTAAAAACCACGTTATACTAAATCAATGCTTCAACTAATTAAAAAAATGTTTTCTTCTAAAAGCGCAAAAAAGTCCGGCAAGAAAAAAGATGCTTGGGCGGAAAAACAGTTTAAAGAGATGGGAAAGCTTAGAGGAAAGTTGATTTTGATGTAAGATACTCCGATAAATCGGCTATATACCGGCTTTGCCGGTATCGTGTCTTTAGACAAAAATTCATCATCTACGACTTGAATTTTTAGCTAAAGAAACGAAAAAGAAACAAGGCTACCGATGTTCTCAAAGCAGGTGGAACACGAATAACATTGTTTCTTCAACATCTAAGATAGGTAAATTTGGTCTAAAAGTCAAATTAAGATTAACCGATCTGTGGGTTAAATTAAATTAATTTAGCTTTGAGAATAGAGTTGAGAGTAGAAGAGGGGGCAGGTCTTCTACTTTCAACTCTATTTTTGGTTAATTAGGGTAAGTATCAACATAGTTGATACTGGTTTGAGATTTTCCTAGGTTATAAATACACTCTTTTGGTGAATAATATTTTTTTAGATTAACATCGGTATTTATTTGCTGGTAATTGTTGTAATCAATGGAAAATTTTTCTTGGCAATTTACTTTAATACCTGGTTCTATTTGCAACCTTTGGAATTCGTCGGCAGAAAGTTGGCTTTTTATTATGTAGTAGAAATAGAATTCTGTTAATCCAAGTTCGTTGACAATATAGTTGGACATTTCACGAATTTGTTCTTCTGATAGGTTGACGTTATCTTTTGTTAATGAAGATTCTATAAATATGCTGAGAGTTAAAATTGGTTGAATATTTTTATTACTAGTCTGTCCTCTTGAATCGAATGATAAGTCTATGTCGTATTTAGGTGTTACACCAAAAACTTCTTTTATTTTTTTACTTATTTTGTATTTTAAAGATTTATCAATATAGTCGTCGTAGTATTTATCGTAGCCTTTACAATTTCTAATAAAACTACTAACTTCAAAAGTTATTTCGTGGTTATTTTTTGGATGAGCGGTGGCAATTAACTCATCACAAGAAACAAAGGAGTTTTCATATTTGCTGGTGGTTTTAAAATTAGACAACTCAAATTTTTCGTGATATTTATTCTCGAGATATGACTTAAATTCCTTGGCTTTTCCTTGCGATGGATATATTAAGGGATACAAAAAAGTAGCCATTGATAAACAAATTATAAATAGACCAAAATATAGTAATTTACTTGTTATATTTAATGTTTGGACTGTGTTGTGTTTTATGTAATCAGACAGTGTTTTGTTGGCTGAATGCATATAAATATTTAGACCAATTATGAATCCTATTTGAGCTATAGTTTCAGTTGAAAAATTTGCCGTAAGTGCAATAAGAAATAATATACCGAATGGATTGATTATAATTAAAAGGGTGAGGATTAAAATAGATAGGGTAATTGTCCAAGTAATAATGGAAAATAGTATTTTTCCATATTTTTGATTTTTGACTAGAACCAAGCTAGTAATAATGAGTAGTATTCCTACTGCAGTGTATACGGATAATTTGAGTGATTCAGTGATTTGAGTTAGTAAGCCATAGAGAAACAGTTCAAATCCGACAACAATAGTAATTATGACTGTTTGATTAAAGGGGGATTTTTTTGAAATTGGTGCGCAAATTGGTATTGGTAACTTAGGAGATTGAATAGGAATAAAAGGCTCGTTCATAAATGATGATAACAAATTGTTGACTTAATGGAAAAAAACTATTAAAATTGGTTTGAATTAAGAAGATTTCCCGTTTTACTGTTTGTTTTTAGGCGAGTCACGCCTTTACAGAAGTAATTTATTTAATTGATTATAAATTTCCAAAAAAAATGATAAAGAAAAAAACCGACGATGTTGTTGTTTCTGAACTTGTTAAAGCTGAGGTTTCAGAAATTAAAGCTAATTCTGTAAAACAGAATATTGTTGAGGTAAAAGAAGAAGTGAAAGCTGAAGAAATTAAAAAAGATAATAATGTTGTAAGTTTTGTTAAACCACCGGTTCAACAACCACAAACTCAAATATCAAGATCACCACAACAACAAATACCTCGTTATAATCCACCGGCTCCAGTTCAAACAGAGACAATTGTGGGGGCATTGGAAATAATGCAGGACGGACAGGGATTTGTGAGACCTAAATTTATTCCAACTATTAGAGATGCTTTTATTGGATCAATGCAAATTCGACGATATGGACTTCGAGCAGGGGATATGATTTTAGGTCAGGCCAAAGCACCAAAAGAAAATGAAAAATATTGGGCAATGACTCGAATTGATAAAGTTAATGGCTTAGATTTAGCTCAAGTGCAAAACCGACCGGACTTTAAAGATTTAGTGCCAATTTATCCTCAAAAACAGATTAAATTGGAAACAAATTCAGATATTTATTCGACGAGAATAATTGATTTATTTTCACCAATTGGATTTGGTCAAAGAGGAATGGTGGTGTCACCACCAAAAGCTGGTAAAACAACTTTATTAAAAGAAATTGCGGCTGGAGTGGCAATTAATTATCCAGAAGCTCATTTGATGGCAGTGTTGGTAGGTGAAAGACCAGAAGAAGTAACTGATATGCAAAGATTTATTAAAGGTGAAGTGGTGGCGTCTTCTTTTGATCAAAAACCAGAAGATCAAACCAGATCGGCTGAAATTGCCATGGAAAGAGCTAAAAGATTAGTGGAAATGGGTAAAGATGTGGTAATTGTGTTTGACTCAATTACAAGATTGGCTCGAGCTTATAATTTAGCAATTCCAACTTCAGGTAGAACATTGTCGGGTGGTTTTGACCCAGCAGCTTTATACCCCTCAAAAAGATTTTTTGGGGCGGCTAGAAAAATTGAAAATGGTGGTTCGTTGACTATTATTGGAACAGCATTAGTGGATACTGGTTCAAAAATGGATGATTTGATTTTTGAAGAATTTAAAGGAACTGGCAATATGGAATTAAGATTGGAAAGAAATTTGGCTGAGAGAAGAATTTTCCCAGCTTTCGATATTTTGAGATCAGGAACTAGAATGGAAAATCTACTCTTAGAACCAACAGTGATGGCTAAAATTATTTCAATTAGAAGAATGTTTGATGCTTTAGGTAAGAGCGAAGAAACGACGGAAATGATTTTGGGCCAGATGGCTAAAACTAAAAATAATCAGGAATTTTTGGATAAGATAGGAAAAAAGTAAAAATCCCCCAACTCACTTCGTTCGTTTGCCCCCTTTGACAAAAGGGGGCCTAAATAAAATAAAAGAGTCTCCCTTTAGTCAAAGGGAGAAGCGGCGAAGCCGAGAGGGATTTTAATTTAATTGATATAATATAAAAGTCATGTCGGACTTAAAAGAAAATATTAATAGTGAAATTAAATTGTGGAGTGAATTCCTAAAAGCACAGGGGAGATTTTTGAATGGATTTGGGAAAACTTTTTTGGGTTGGGCTGGGTTTTTGAAAATCATAACTTCTAAGACAATGTATAGACAAAGGGGTAGATTTTCTCAGACTTTTATTGGAGCCAGTATGGCAATTTTATCTTTTTTAACAATAGTTTTTTCGAGTCAATTGGAAAACTTGATTAATAGTAGTAATAATGGAGAGGGAAGTACTTATTTAATTATGGCCGCGGATAATAGTGGAGCGGATACTTTGGTCTCAGAATTACCAAAAGGAGAAACAACAGAATATCGGGTGGCTAATGGAGATACGGTGTCGTCAATCGCTCTAAAATTTGGAGTGACGATTGATACAATTATGTGGGAAAACAGTTTGAAAACGGTCGATTCGATTAAAGTGGGACAGATTTTAAAAATTTTACCGGTGACTGGAGTTCGATATAAAGTAAAAAGAGGAGAAACTATTTATAGTATTGCCAAGGCCTATCAAGTCGATGCTCAAAACATTATTGATTATCCTTTTAATACTTTTAGTAATGATGAAACTTTTGCGTTGAGTGCTGGACAAGAATTGATTATTCCAGATGGAATTAAACCTAAAGAAACTGTTTTGGATACAACTAGATATGCGGCTAGAACAGTGGCACCGGTGGCAGGGGTGAAAGGAGAGGGTAACTTTATGTGGCCAACTTCGGGAACAATTAGTCAAAAATATTATTGGTATCATCGAGCTGTGGATATTGCTAATCATAGTAATCCGCCAATCGTGGCAGCACAAGGTGGAACTGTGACGAGTGCTGGATGGAATGGTGGTGGTTATGGTAATTATGTGGTGATTAATCATGGTAATGGTTATTCAACTTTGTATGCTCATATGGTGACTGGATCAATTGTGGTACAACCAGGACAAGTGGTGAGACAAGGACAAAAAATTGGAACAATGGGAAATACTGGTCGTTCAACTGGAACTCATTTGCATTTTGAAATTAAAGGTCCAAATGGGAATTTGGATCCATTGAGTGTGTTGAGGTAAAAACCCTCCGCCCTTCGGGCACCTCCCTTGACAGGGAGGCTTAATTTTTATCAGTAGAGACGTTCTGCAGAACGTCTCTACAAAAAACCATAAGCGATAAAAATGCGGGGAAATGACCGTTTTGATGATTGTCAAAAAAAAATGCTTTTGTTATGCTGAGTCTATGAACACCATTCTCAAATATTTTGTCCGATCGATTTTTTTAATTTTCCCAATCATTTTTATTCCGATTGTGCTGGATGGATTTGGTTTTGGAAAAAATTTAGCTTTGGCGGTTTTAGCTTTTGTGGTGTTGATTTTATGGACTGTTAAATTAGTAACTGACAAAGAAAAGATAGTAAAGACAAATAAGTTTTTATGGTTGTTTTTAATTTTTGTGATTTGGTCGGGGGTGACATTTTTTAGACTTGATGCTGGGTCAAAGATGATGTCTTTAATGAATCCAATGGGAATGGGAACAGTAATTTCATTTTTCATTTTGTTTTTTGTGTGGCTTCAGGTTAATGATAAGGAAGAAACTAAAAAGCAATTTTTGTTTTTGACAATTGCAGGATTAATTTCAGGAATTGTTTCATTAGTCGTTTTTTTGTTGCCAGCAAGTAAATTACCATTATTGATCCCAAAAACTGATCCATTATTGTCAATTAATGCGGCATGGTCTTTGACTGGTTCAGTTTTAGCTGAGGCGACTTTATTCCTTTTCTTGATTTTTGGATGGTTGAAAGGATTATTGAAGAAGGTAAAAGAAAAATCTGATGTAAAAGATTATTGGGTGGAAGCAGGGGCGACAATATTTTTCTCACTTTTATTTTTACTAGACGTTTATAGAGTTTTTAAAGCCGGATGGATATTTTTAGATTTTAAAAGTGCGTGGATAATTGCAGCGGAAACTTTTAAAATATATCCAATTTTTGGAGTGGGAATTGGTAATTTTTTGGAAGCTTTTAATTCATTCAGACCAGCCAGTTTTAATTTGACAAGTTTTTGGTCGGGATCATTTTCATCTTCTTCAATGGGGATTTTGCAAATTTGGACTGAATTGGGAGTGATAGGTTTGGTTTTGGTTTTCTATTTAATAACAATGGTTTTGAGATTAAAGAGGACGGTTAAAGTTGGACAATTGGCCTTATTTTTGGCTATAACTTTATTATTGCCATTAGATTTAGTGACAGTATTTTTATTAGTGTGGATTTTATCGAATAATATTCTTGCAACCAAAGAGACTAGACTGGTTTTGAATGTGGGTGAAAATAATTTTAATGTGATGCCTTATGTGGTGACAGTATTGGTTTTGGCTGGAGTAGGGTTTGGAGGTTTTTGGACAACGAGAATATTTTTAGGTGATTTTTATATGAGAAAGTCATTGGTGGCAGCAGCAAAGAATGATGGAACTAATACTTATGAATTACAAATTAAGGCGATTGGACTTAACCCAAATTTAGCAAGTTATCGAAAAACCTATTCTCAAGTAAATCTATCTTTAGCACAGGCTTTATTAAGCAAATCAGATATTAGTGATGACGATAAGACAAAAGCTTCAACTTTAGTACAACAAGCAGTGCGAGAGGCAAAGGCAGCGGTTTCATTGAATCAAAAGAATCCAGAGTATTGGTATAATTTGGCAGGAATTTATAAAACCTTGGTGGGATTAGTGGATGGAGCGGCTGATTGGAGTTATCAGGCTTATCAGCAAACAGTGATTTTAGATGCAGTTAATCCAACTTATTATTTAGATATGGGGGGATTACTTTATGCAGCTGGTAGCTATGAACAAGCAGAGAGAGCTTTTGAGCAAGCGGCAACAAGTAAAGCTGATTTTGCCAACGCTTGGTATAACTGGGCATATGCTGCTAAGCAACAAAATAAGATTGGTGCGGCGGTGACTAGACTAGAAAAAGCTTTGGCTTTAGTACCAGCTGATTCATCAGATTACACCACGGCTTCAAAAGAGTTGGAGACTTGGAAAGCAGAGTTGGCAAAATTGACTGAACAACAGGCTCAACAACAAGCTGAAGCGGCTAAGGCAGCGGCAGCTCAAGGTCAAACAGGTTCAAAAGAGCAAACACAGACACAACCGGTTCAACAACAGGTAGTGCCACCTGTGGAACAAATGCAACAAGCACAACCTGTGGAACAGCAAAAGGCACCAACAGAAGGACAAGTACAAGGGGCAGCTACAAATGTGGGGAGTGAAGAAAAGGTGGATGTGCCAGCTAGTCAATTAGAATCACAACCAGTGGCTGAACCTACTGTTGCACCGGCTCCTTAAAACCACTCAATTTAAAACCTCTCTCCGGATAAACCGGATTCTCTCCTTAACAAGGAGAGAAATTAAAAAATTTTTAAACCTCCCGAAAGGGAGGTTTTTGGTTTGGAAACTCTTTTATTTTAAAACCCTCCGTCTTCCGATTTTATCGGAATACACCTCACTTGATCCAGAATTACTATATTCTTCGTGTTAGCGGGGAACTGATCCCTTAGAATAAGGAATTATTTATTGTTTAAAACCCTCCGCCCTTTGGGCACCTCCCTTGACAGGGAGGCTTTTCTTTCTTGGATATTTTTTATTATTTCATTTTTAACTTTTTCTAAATTATTTAATATTTCTTCATTTTTAAATCTTATGGTTTTAATATTTAAACAATTTAAAAATTTATCTCTCTTTGAATCCTGTTCTTGTTTTTTAATATGATATCCACCATTAATTTCAATTACTAATAATAATTCAGAACAATAAAAATCTAAAATAAATCTATCCAATGGTTTTTGTCTGGTAAATTTATAATTCATTGGTCTATTTTTTAAGAATTCATACCAAATCTTTGATTCACCTTTAGTCATTTTATGTCTATTTATTTTGGCTGCCCATCTTAATTGTTCTAGATATTTTAAGTTTCCCTTTTGAGTCATTATTTCAACACATGTAATATCTCTCACAAATAATTATTGAGATTTAAAGCCTTCCTGTCAAGGGAGGTGGATCGAGCTTGCGAGAGACGGAGGGTTTTAAATTAATTAATTATCCACCACTTGAATTCGATGTCTTCGGAAATGGGGGAGTCGAGACCGACGACGAATGATTTTTCTGATTTGGAAATGACTTGAAGATTTTGGTTTTTGCCACCTTTTGTAATAGTGACGTATACTTGGGAAGTAGAAGAAATGTTGTCGTTGGGGATGGTAATTTCTTTTTGACCAGAAGAAAGAATGGAGGTGCCAGAAAGAGAATTAGACTCGGTTTGATTGGTGACAGAAATTGATTTGTCCTCTTCGGGAGCGGCAATAATAAGACCGCCTTCACCCATGGCTTGAATAGTAGGAGAGTCGAGAGAGGACGGAGCAGTGACGGGAGGTAGAGTTTGATTTTCCTCGATTGGAGTTTTTGAAGAATTTGGATTTTGAGCAACCAGTTTTTCGAGAGCAGCTTTTTCGGATTCGACTTGAGTTTTTTGGGTGGGATCGGTGACCAGGGTGGTTAGTTTAGTATAGGTATCTAGAGCTTGGGAAAGAAGACCGGCTTGTTGCTGAATTTTAGCAAGATCATAAAAATTTTGAGCTTTGGTTGGTTCAAGAGCAACAGTTTGGTTTAGAAAGAGAATAGTTTTGTTGGCATCACCTTTTTTGGCATAAAGAGAGGCGAGGGAACGGGTAACTTCGGCTGATTGAGAATTTAATTTAAAAGCAGAGGCGAAATCGGATATAGATTGATCTAAAAGTTCGGGTTTTGAATCAGTAAGAGCCTGATAAATGTTGCCACGCTGTTGATAGCCACGATAGTCGTCTGGAAATTCTTTTATGGCCTCAGTTGCGGCTATAATTGAATTATTGAGTGATTCGACAGAGGCTGAATTATCAGTTGACTGTTGAGAAACAGCTTGGCTAAAGTATTGTTGTGATGTTAAAAGATAATGTTGGATAGATTTAGGTACTTGTGTTGGGGTGATGTCCTGCAAAGCAGGATTGTTTTTTGCAGAAGTATTTTGAGGGGGTAAATCATTTTGTGTTCCAGAACCTTTTAAAAGAACAAGACCGCCGAAGGAAAGAAGAGTGAGGCCGGAAATGGAGAGAAGAGGGAAAACGGTGGGGATCTTTTTTTGGTTGGGATCTTCCTTTGGTTTAAAACCCTCTGTCGATAAATCGACATCTCCCTTGACAGGGAGACTTTCAGGTTGGGTTAAACCCACCCCTAACCCCTCCCTTGACAAGGAGGGGGAATTTTCTTCGGGTTCGGTTGGTTCAACTTCTACCATTGGTTGTTTAAAACTGTCGGTTTCTGGTTTAAAACCCTCTGTCGATAAATCGACATCTCCCTTGACAGGGAGACTTTCTGGTTGGGTGGGATTCGAATTAACTTCTTCTTTTGGTAAGGGAGGGAGATTTGGTGTTTCAGTTGGCTGAGGGGTGGTTAGGTCGGCGAGTTGGTTTTCGCTGGTAATGACGTCTTTTGAGTCGACTTCGATGCCGAGACTTTTAAGTTTTTCAATTTGTTCTTGAGTAAATTGTTGGGCCATAATTTAGTTTATCAAGTTTATAAAGTTCATCAAGTTTATAAAGTTGCTTTTTAATTAATAATCCACCAATTGATATCGATATCTTTGTCAAGATAATTATCAAGAGCGATGGTGAAGTAATTTTGTAAAGTTGGATCAGCGAGCAGTTCAGCTTCGGAATAAACCATTTTGGTTTTGATGTAGGGAACTTGGTTGTTGGTGGAACCGACTGGGGTGAGGTAGACCATGGAGTTGGCGGTGATTTTATTATTGGTAATGACGATTTCGGTTTTGCCAGTTGGGAGAGTGGCGGTGCCGGCGGTGGCGTTGGAAGTTAATTTGGCGGAAGAAGTGGCAATGGCACCAAAACCAGATTCGGCAATGATGGTTTGAGCGGAATCAGTGGCAATTTTTATTTCATTAGAAGAGACTTCATTGGCAGTTAATTTGTTGGCTTGGATTTGGTCGGCAACAATGAGGTTAGCCATGAGAGAGCCAGAAACAGTGAGGTTGCCATTGATTTGAATGTTGCCGTCTTCAGCGATGACTAAAGTGTCGCCCATGATGTGGACTGAACCAGTTTGTGATGGCTGGATATAGAGAGCGGTGTTGGTGGTTTCGATAAAGTTGTCTTTAATGGCGATTTCGCCGGCAGTGAAAGTGCCAGAAATAAAGGCATTGCCGAGTTGGGTGTCACCGTTGACAGTGAGTTTAGCGCCGACAATGAGACTGTTGCCGAGCTCGAGGTCACCAGTAATTTTTGCCGAATCACTGGCAATATTCATTGCCCAGCCGGAAGATTGAGAAAGAATTGATGATCCAGTGATGGTTCCAGATGGAGATGCATCATGTTGCGTCTCTACAAGTTGTTTAAGTTCGTCACGGAGGGCACTGACTTTGGCGGTCATTAATTCACCAATGGAACCTTCTTTGGAAATAATATTGTCAGCATAAAGAGTGGAGACGGTGGCAGTGTTAGCTGTTAGATCGTTGATCGTAGATCGTAGAGCATTTAGTTCTTCGGTGGTGACAGAAGTGGTTTGGATGTCAGTAGAAATAAGATGATTGATGGTGGCTTTTGGAGAGACGATTTTTTCAGCGACCATGTTTTTAGTAATGATGTTGGTGGCGGAAAGGAGACCAGTTTTGATTTTAGCGGAAGCGATTTCGCTGAATTGAGAAATACGAGAAACGGTGTTGCCTAAAGTATCAGTAATGGAATAGGTGGCAGATTCGATTTCATTTTTGGCACCATTATAACCAAGAGAAGAGAGGACTTCATCGGAAATATTCATATTGACATTAATTTGGCCAGTGGAAGTTAAAGTGAGGTCATTATTAAGATTATCAAGTTGGAGTTTTTGTTGTTTGGCGAGTTGAAGAAGGTAGACAGAAACGAGTTGATATTCAACAGTGTCAGGTAAGCCATTTTTATAAGTGACTAAGTGTTTTAGGTCGGCGGCATCCATTTCTTCGGCGATAAGACCGATATTTCTTTCGCCTGAGACTTTGTCGGTGAAGATTTTAGGTTCAATATTAAGGATTTTAGAGAAATCATCATTAAAAACCTCAATATTATCTTTATAACGAGCAGAGGAAGAATAGTAATAAAAATCGTTGTTGTAATAACGGAGGTAGCTTCCAGCAGTAGTACCAGTAAGACCAGCAACAGCAAATCGGGTGCCAGGATTAGTGGTACCGATGCCGACATTACCACCTTGTTTTATTGTCATTACATCAGTTTTGCCATCCACGATACCACTTGCTCCAGTTTGGAAATAGAAATCTTGATAGGTTCCTAATACCATACTGTCAGTATGTGCTCCTCCGGCAATAGCATTTCTAAAAGCAATATAACCCCCGACATTATTATCTAAAAATTGTAAACCAGCATAAGATCCGTTATCTGAAGTATTTCTAAAGGTAAGGTAATTATTTGAATTTGAATCTAAAAGTAAACCGCTATTTGTAGGTATTGCTCCTGTGCCGGTTGGAATAGATTGGGAGATATTTAATAAAGTTCCTGGATTAGCAGTGCCGATGCCGACATTGCCAGTTGCTAAAATTCTCATTCTTTCGGTTAAGGCAGTATCTGCTGTTGAGTTTCTAGTAGAAAAAGCAAGATCACCTGTTGTATTACCATTTCCGTTTATTAAAAATCCTTTAATTGCAGCCCAACCGATAGAGTTAGCTATATCGGATTGTTGATTACCAAAAAGTAAAGCTCCACCACTACCATAATTTGAATCAGCTGCATTAAGAGCAAGCATACTACCTCGATTACCAGCATCAGTTAAATTACCTGTTAGTTGTGTAGTGCCATAGATTTCAGTTTTAAAAAGAGGGTTGGCGGTGCCGATGCCGACGTTGCCATTCCAATCAAGAACAACTTGAGGATTAGAAGTGTTACTGTTGCGAATTCCTAAAATATCAGCTGTTCCACTCCAAGTCTCATTAAAAATAAATCTAGTACCAGCACTACCTTTTAGACTAAGTACGTCAGCACCACTTCCTGAAATTGTTAATTTTTCGAGGGGATTGGTGGTGCCGATGCCGATGTTTCCAGTGGACATATCACCATAAATAATTGGATTTGAACCATTACCAATATAGAGACGGTTGTCATAAGAACCGGTAGCACCATTATTGTTACCGATGAAAATATTACTGGAACCAACGGAGAGTTTATAGCCAGCATAATAACCAAGACCGATGTTGGAATTTAGGGTGGTGCCGGAACCAAGAGAATTGTAACCCATGGCGGTGTTGTTGGAGCCGGTGGTGTTGTAAAAAAGAGAATAAAAACCATTAGCGGTGTTGTTGGAGCCGGTGGTGTTGTAAAAAAGAGAATAAAAACCATTAGCGGTGTTGTTGGAGCCGGTGGTGTTGTAAAAAAGAGAATAAAAACCATTAGCGGTGTTGTCGCGGCCAGTGGTGTTGGAAAAGAGAGAATAACTGCCATTAGCGGTGTTGTAGTGGCCGGTGGTGTTGGAGTAGAGAGATTGAAAACCATTAGCGGTGTTGTAGTAGCCGGTGGTGTTGGAGTAGAGAGATTGAAAACCATTAGCGGTGTTGTAGTAGCCGGTGGTGTTGTAAGCAAGAGAATAACTGCCATTAGCGGTGTTGTAGTGGCCGGTGGTGTTGGAACTACCAACTCCAACTCCAATAAAAGTATTAAAGAGAGCAGTTAGTCCAGTGCGGATTTCGAGATTAACGGAACCATTGTTGTTTAATAAAGTAAAATCGGAAGTGGCGGAACTACCATCGCCAAGGACAGTGAGGCGGGCAGAAGGAGCGGTGGTGCCAATGCCGACGTTGCCACCCATAATGGAGAAGCGACCAGAGTTTGTGAAGAGAGTGGAATTAGTGGTGAAATTAAGCATATCTTGTCCATTTTCTTGAATGGAAAGAATGTTTTGACGATTACCAATATCATAAATATCAACAGTGTTTAAAGAAGAACCATTAGTTCCTCCCCAAGAATATATTTTGCCATTATAGAGAACAGAAGAATGACCGTAACGGGCAGTGCCACCAGCAGTCCCAGTAGACCAGGTATTAGAGGCAATATCATAGATGTCAACAGTGTTTAACCTAGAACCATTAGATCCTCCCCAAGAATATATTTTGCCATTATAGAGAACAGAAGAATGAGAGTAACGAGCAGTACCACCAGCAGTCCCAGTAGACCAGGTATTGGAGGCAATATCATAGATGTCAACAGTGTTTAAACTAGAACCATTAAATCCTCCCCAAGAGTAGATTTTACCATTATAGAGAACAGAAGAATGTTGGTAACGAACAGTGCCACCAGCAGTACCAGTAGACCAGGTATTGGAGGCAATATCATAGATGTCAACAGTGTTTAAAAAGGAACCATTATATCCTCCCCAAGAGTAGATTTTACCATTATAGAGAACAGAAGAATGAGCGTAACGAGCAGTGCCACCAGCAGTACCAGTAGACCAGGTATTAGAGGCAATATCATAGATGTCAACAGTGTTTAAAGAAAAACCATTAGATCCTCCCCAAGAGTAGATTTTACCATTATAGAGAACAGAAGAATAATAATTACGAGCAGTACCACCAGCAGTACCAGTAGACCAGGTATTAGAGGCAATATCATAGATGTCAACAGTGTTTAAAGGAGCACCATTAGATCCTCCCCAAGAGTAGATTTTACCATTATAGAGAACAGAAGAATGAGAGTAACGAGCAGTACCACCAGCAGTCCCAGTAGACCAAGAGGGAGTAGTATTAGATCCGAGGTATTTATTAAAATTAACAACATCACCAAGATTTGAAAAATTAGCAATGCCGGAATTGAGGTATATATTGTTATTGAGGCGGAAAGTGCCATTAAGGTCAAGATTGGTTCCAGGATTAGTTGTGCCGATGCCGACGTTGCCAGCATCTGAAATTCTCATTCTTTCGACACTTCCAGCTCCGGTTTGACGAGTCCAAAATGAAAGATAACCACCATAGTTTCCAGAAGTTCCATCGGCTTTTAAACCTTTGATTGAGGCCCAATTGGCGTAGGCAGTGCCTGAGTATCGACCACCAAAACCAAGAACACCTCCAGTATTAACAGCTATAGTATCATTACTTTCTATACTTAAAGTTGAACTTTGACCAGTTGGAGTGGCAGAATTGAAACTGCCAGCAGTACCAGATAAATCAGCATCGGTATTTGGAGTACCAGAAACGACTTCTAGTTTGCTTCTAGGAGCAGTGGTGCCAATACCGACGTTGCCGGTGGCACCATCAATAGTAAGTCCACCGCCTGATCTTGTCGTTAGGTTGATATCATAATAACTATAAAGCTTTGCTCCTATTGTAGAATTTGGATAAGTTAAATAGGCAGCTCCAATATCACCAACGCTTAAATTAAATTGATAATTCTGCTCTATAGCAATATTTCCTCCGGTGACAACTAGTTTTTGATTTGGACTAGCTGTGCCGATGCCGACGTTGCCACTATTGTATTGGATGGTCATAGGGGTAATTTGTGTTCCTGAAGTATTAGTAAGAACGAATTCAATGTTTCCAGATTCGGTGAAATGTAACATTTGTCCAGATAGTGCCGTGTTTACTCTTGGAAAACTAGTATTATTGTACATATTGCGAGCAATACCCCCTCCAGTCCAAGTCATACCTGGTTCACTAATCCATGAATAGAGACCAATTTCTCCAGTTCCACTACCATTTCTGGCTGCAGATAACCATAATTTCATATTATTACCATGAGTGACTGATTGGGTAATATTTCCGTCAACATCTAATTTGCTTCCTGGAGCAGTGGTGCCGATGCCGACGTTGCCATTCGTTTTTAAGAAAAGATCATTATCCCAACCAGCAACATTGCCGGTGGTAGTAGAACTGACGCCGAGTAAAAGACCATTAGAAAAACTTTGGATACGAGAGGCAGGACCGGCAATGATATGAGAGTTACTGATGTCATTGTAATTAAATCTGATGGAACCAGTGTAAGTGAGAGACAAAGAATTTTTATTGGATGCTGTGTTGTTTGGGATGAAACCATAACGAGTGTTGCCAATGTCTAAAAATCTAAGGGCCATTAAATTACCATTAATATCACCACCGATGGAAGTGCCGACGGATAATTTATAAAGAGGATTGGTGATGCCGATGCCGACGTTGCCGGCATTGAAATAAGAAATAGCAGAAGTGCTACTGGAATCAAGTTTAATTAAGTTTGTGCCGGTGTAAGCACCGCCGTATAAATACATTGATCCAGTGGTTGTGCCGCCGTTTGAACCAAGAGATATATATCCTGATCCAGTCATATAGTTACTATTTCCAGTCCAGATACCATTACCAAAATCGTTGTCTTCGTTGAGTCTAAGATAACTATCAGAATAACGGAACATGGTTTTTGAGTCTCCTTCGAGAACAGTACCGTTAAGATAAGTTTCACCGGCTACAGTAAGATTGCCGCCAAAATTTCCAGCTCCAATAGTTTTAAAATTGCCAGTATTGGATGAAAGTTCGGCTACGATTGAGGGGGCGGTGGTGCCACTTGTTCCAGATTCCCATGTCCAACCATATCCACTAGCATTTTCAATAAAACTACGTAAACCCCAAGTAGTAACTAATGTTCCTGTTGGAGCAGTAATATTACCTGTTGGTCCTTGGGAAGCTGTGCCAGCTGGACCCATATATTCTGACCAAGCTGTATAAGAAGGACTGTACCAACTTAAACCAGAAGCGGTATTACTGGTTCTATTAATAAAAATTCTGGGGATGGTAGCTGTGCCACCGATTGTTAAATTACCAGTGATATTACCGTTACCAATGACATGTAATTTAGAGGTTGGAGCAGTAGTACCGATACCTAAGTTACCGGCAGTGGATAAAAACATAGAATTAACAGTACCGTTGGAATGGAAAGCAATTGGGCCAGAGCTGTTATAAATATTAAGAGATGAGGGACCACCCCAAGAAGTGTAAGCGGAACCAGCTTTAAATATTTCACCAGAACCACCATTGGTGTGTAAAACTAGATCGCTGTATAGAGTTTGAGCTACCGATCCTATATTAACAGCCATACTAGTACTAGTATTTTGAATGTCTAGTTTATAACTTGGATTAGTAGTGCCAATGCCGACGTTGCCATTGTCGAAGATTGAGGAATTGGTTACTCTCACATTAGTGCCAACTCCAGAAAATTTTGGAAGATAATTTAAAGCTGCACCGTTATCGACTAAGGCTATATCTTTGTAAGTAGAATATGCAGAAGCACTGCCCCAAGTTTGTTGGTATAACCTCATGCCAAAATCAGTCTTGTTTAAGACTAAAAGGTTGTCATTACCACCTGTAGCATCAGTATAGGATCTAAAATGTAAGAAGTCTGCATAAGGGCCGGTATCGTTATTGGTGTAGGAAGTGAAACCGAATTTTAATTTTCCAGCAGTTAATTCACTTGGTGAAATAGTTCGGTTGTCTTCGCGTGATAATGTGCCTGCAGAACCGGTAGTGTCTTGGTTTAATGTTGGAACATCTGCGGCTTGGATACCTGAAGAAACAAATCTAGTGCCATTGCCTCGGAGATAATACCCAGAAGTAGCAGTGTTATTAATTCTTATTCCAGATCCACTTTCTATATTAATATCTCCGGCGACTTGAAGCTTTTGAAGAGGATTGGTGGTTCCAATCCCAACTGTACCATTAGCCTTCCAAACACCTTGAGTAGCACCAGCAGTGCCAAAGTAAGCTCCACCAAGAAGAGAAAGCATAGTAGAAGTAGAAGATCCTCGTCCAGTAACAGTGGATAAAGTAGAAGTGTCATTAATGGTTCGACCAACACCAGAACCAGTGATAGAGATGTCGGTGCCACCAGTTAGAGTAGTTAGAAAAGCAGATGCATGAAGACCATCTAATAAATCAGCATTAAGGCTAGAACCGATACCATCATTATTAGAATGCCATAATTTATTACCTGTGCCCCAAGTACCACTATCATAGTCTTGTCTAGAGAAATAAAGATTATCAGAATATTTGTCGGCAATGATGGCGTAACTTCCTTTAACATCACCGCCGGTATAAGAACTTAACCATAAAACATCGTTCCAGCTACCACCAAAACCAAGATTAGTACCCGACAACATGGCTAGCTTTAATTTTCCAGCACCAAAAATAGTATTATTTGGTTTTTCGCTTCCACCACTAACATAATAACCACCTAAATAATTATTAGTGCTAGTGTAGACTCGCTGGTCATAATAACTTCCATTTTGGGCATCTAAATAATCAGCATTTAAATTAGTAATAACGGTAGTGTCTTGAGCATTAGTAGCTTTAAGGGTGGTGGTGGTTAAGGTTTTTCCAACACTTAAAGAGTCGGTGAAATTACCATTACCAACAACATTTAAAGCAAAATTGGCATTAGTGGCTCCAATGCCTAATCGAGTAGAGATTAAAGCATCACCAGACACATGAAGTTTATAGAGTGGATTAATACCGATACCGACATAACCGGAGCCCAATAAAGTCATTGCTGTGACAGTGCCTGGGCTTAATGTAATCTTATTGCTTGTACTACTATAATTTGTTCTAATATCTAAACTGTTTTGTCCTGAGGCTGTAAATAAAATATCAGCGGTTTGAGTTGCATCGTAATTTCCAAATCTAATTCCACCTTGCAATTGCCCTACGCCTGATGCGACTCGTAATTGAGTGGCTGAATTATTGATTATATCCAGTTTGTATCCTGGAGCAGTCGTCCCAATTCCAACTGTACCATTAGCCTTCCAAACACCTTGAGTAGCACCAGCAGTGCCAAAGTAAGCTCCACCAAGAAGAGAAAGCATAGTAGAAGTAGAAGATCCTCGTCCAGTAACAGTGGATAAGGTAGAAGTATTATTAATAGTTCTACTAGTCCCAGAACCAGTGATATTAATATCAGTGCCGTTGGTAAGTGTAGTAATGAAATTACCAGTTTGGCCAATACCAACAAAACCATTAGAAGAAATGCCATTAAGATATTGAGCATTAAGATTAGTGACTAAATTAGTGGAACCAACTGAGGTGAAGGTACCACCAACAGTTAAATTAGCCATAGCCTGAACATTTGAATTTAAATAGATTTGGCCGGCATTAGCAGCAGTTAAGTTAAGATCTAAATTAGCATATGGACTTTCTGTTTGAATATATAGAGGAGCTTGAGATCGAATATAAGAAGCAGTGGAATTAGTAAAATTCAAATCATAAGCAATAGATATATCACCACTAGAAGTAAAGGTAGTTGGATTATAGAAAGTATTACCAGTAGAAGAAAATGAAACTAAAGTATTACCACCATCAGAAAAACTAAGAGAGAAACCAGAGAAACCAATATCGGTATTTTGAGTTAAGGTGCCGCCAAGTCTAATATCTTGACCAACCAAAGATAAACCATTAGAAGCAGTGTAAGGAGAAGCAGTATTATTAATAGTAATGGTATTACCAGATTTAACTAAACTGATATTAGTGCCATGAGCGAAATTAACTGTAGACCCAGAGGTAATCGAAGAACCGTTAGCACCATCGGCTTGAAGTGTCCAAGAGGTGTAATCATCAGCGGTATTCTTATCCCAACCAACTGTACTGATGTAACCAATTAAACCACTATTACCACTTAAGAAAGCAGCAATAGAAGAACCACCAACTGCCGTATTAGTTAAATTAAGAGAAGTGGTGGTAGTGGTGGTACCAATGTTTAATTTGCCAGTAATATTACCATTACCAGAAACATTTAACGCATAAGAAGCATTGGTAACTCCAATACCTAATCGAGTTGAAATTAAAGCATCACCAGAAACGTGAAGCTTATAAAGAGGATTAGTTGTGCCGATGCCGATATTACCACCACTGGGATTAAGTAATATATTATATGCAGCAGTAGTGGCGTCATTCCTCTGACTTTGAAGCCAGGTGTCGCCGTTTGAGGAAATACCGCTATACAACCCATAAAGACCATTACCAGAGAGTAGTGAAAATACTCCAACAGTGCCACTGCCGAGGGTTGGAGCGGCGTCATAAATTGCCCCTCCCCTAGTGACTGTTAATTTTACTCCTGGATTAGTTGTACCGATGCCGACGTTGCCAGAAACATTAATGGCAATTCCGGCAGTATCGACTCCGCCTCTGCTTAGAATACCTACGTTATTGACTCGGTATAATCTGAGTGTGTCACCGGTGCCGTTATAAATACTTAAACCATTAGCTGCACCTTCTCCAAATATTTGAAGTTTTCCACCGCTTGGATTAGTAGTCCCAATTCCCACTGTTCCATTAGCTTTCCACACACCTTGAGTAGCACCAGCAGTACCAAAGTAAGCTCCACCAAGAAGAGAAAGCATAGTAGAAGTAGAAGATCCTCGTCCAGTAACAGTGGATAAAGTAGAAGTGTTGTTGATGGTTCGACCAATACCAACAGAAGTAATAGAAATATCAGTACCAGCAGAAAGACTATTAGTACCACCAACACCATAGGGAACAATCCATTTAGCGTTACCATTAGCATCGGATTGTAAAATATAACCATTAGCAGCACCTTGGGTTAGTGCTAAAGTGCCACCGACTGTTAAATTAGAAGTAAAACGACCGGTACCAGAAACATCAAGTTTGTAGCCTGGAGCGGTGGTACCGATACCAATATTACCACCAGCCGTAATTGCTAATGCTGAATCAGTGTTGGTGGTTCGGAATACATGTGCTAGATTAGTAGTGGCGTCGGCTCCGGTAGAAATATAGGATAGAGCATAATTATCAAAAGTTCTATCTTTACCAATTCTATGATAATTACCAGTTGGGTAACTCGTACTCCATGCGAAATTAATATATTCATCTGACCCTAAATTTATAACAGAACTGGCAGCTCCAACTCCGGTTCTAGTAGTTCCAAATAAACTTTGACCATAAACATTTAATTTGGCTAATGGGTTAGTCGTTCCGATACCGACATTGCCATTAGCATATTTGAAGAACATAACTTCGGTATTGCCAATGTTTAATCTGGTATTTTCAGTAAGAGCACCACCAAAATGAACATCATTACTGCTTCTGGTTAAACCATTAGTAAAGGTTAATGGGACTTCAAAAGCAGTTGAATGAAGACCGTCTAATAAATCAGCATCAAGGCCAGAACCGGAACCGTCAGTACTAGAATTCCAAATTTGTCTCCACCCGGGACTATAGGTTGATCCTTGGTCGTTATAAACCAAAATTTGACCTCCTCCTGATCCAGTAGTTGGTCTAGTGATTCGAACAGTGATATTACCTCTAGTGACATCGCTTGAATCATCTGTCCAAGTTTCAACAACACATCCTGCTAATTCGAAAGTTCCGAAACCAGTGTCAGTAATATCGCTATTGCCGGAATAATCCCAACTAGCTTTCATTATACTGTGATAATTATCAAAAGCACCTTTGTTTTCTAATTCAGTAATAAAGGTGGCAGTGGTAACAGCTGAACCTGAGGAAAAAGTAACTGTTCCTAAATCAGTCACTTCATTATGAGTGGTAAAAACACTGGAATCATTACCATCTAACAAGTCAGCATTTAAATTAGTAACTTTGGTTGTATCTTGAGCATTGGTAGCTTTAAGAGTAGTGGTGGTTAAGGTGCCACCCACATTAAGATTTTTAGTAATACCAACATTACCATTACCAGCTACAGTAAGACGTAAAATTCCGCTAGTACCAACACCAATATTATCTTCACCAATACGGTATATGCCAGTATTAGTGTCAGAAGAGAAGGAATAAGCGGGAGTGGTAACGGTACCATTACCAGCTTGGAATAATCTAGTTGAAGTTAAGAAAATACTACTATTAAGATAAAGATCACTAATAGAGAAGTTAATTCTTCCATTAGTGTCATTATCAATAGTTTCACCATTCTGAAGACTAATATCTGTGGTAAGACTGTTATTAGAGATATTTAATCCAGTGCCAGAAGTGCCATCAATAACTAAATTATTAATATCAGCATTACCATTAACACTAAGAGTGCTGGTTGGATTGGTAGTACCAATACCGAAATAGGTGCCATCAGTGTAAAGATTACTAGAATTAAGAATTATTTTTCCAGAGTTATAAGTTTGGAGAGTTAAATTACTAGAATTAAAGACTTCACCAGCATTAATAGAGAAAGGACCAGCAGTATTAATATTTGAATTATTTGAATTAGTAAAATTCAAATCATAAGCAATAGATACATCACCACTAGAAGTAAAGGTAGTTGGATTATAGAAAGTATTACCAGTAGAAGAAAATGAAACTAAAGTATTACCACCATCAGAAAAACTAAGAGAGAAACCAGAGAAACCAATATCAGTATTTTGAGAAAGGAAACCACCTAAACTAAAAGTAATTTGAGAAGAACCAACATTGGCAGTGGTTAAACCATTAATACCAGTGAAGTTAAGAGTAGTACCAGTGCCAATTGTTAAGTTACCTGAAGCTGTTTTAGCAATCCAACCAAGAGAAGCATTATTTTGAAAAGCTAGATCACCAAGAGTTCTTTTGGTAACTACATTACTACCATTAATCATTAAAGCAGTGGTGTCACTAGTATTAGAGGCAACAGAGGATGAGAGAGTGACTGTTCCACCAACAGAGAGATTGCCAGTGAAATTACCATTACCAGCAACTGTTAATTTTGAAGTTGGATTAGTTGTGCCGATGCCGACATTATTGTTGTAAATAGCTAGGCCAACAGTGGTAGGAAGAATATTGCTAGAACCTTGGCTGGCGGTAAGATCAAAACCGGTGGCAAATAATAATTTTGAAGCAGAATTTTTAGTGGCCATGGTCATAAATTCTCCACCAAGAGTGTCATATCGAATAGCGCCACCGTAGGTTCCAGAGGCACTTTTCATAATTAATGGATAATTTTGGATTAAAGAGATGGCTCCAGCGACATCTAATTTGGAACTTGGGCTAGCTGTTCCAATCCCAACGTAACTACCAAAGTAGGCTGTTCCACCAACATTTAAAGCATTGGTTAGATTAGTTGTTCCACTAACACCAATACCATTAGACCAGCTATTATTTGATCCAAGATTTAATCCTAAAGTATAAGAACCAATGGAACCAGATCTGGTTAAAGTTCCATTAGTAGCATTCATAATGCCCATGTTAGTAAGTGTTCTACTGGTACCAGAGGTAGGGGAGACAGAAATACCAACACCGGTAATAGTAGTAATAAAATTACCAGTTTGGCCAATACCAACAAAACCATTAGAAGAAATACCATTAAGATATTGAGCATTAAGATTAGTGACTAAAACACTAGATCCAACAGCAAAAGGAGCACCAGTAGCATTAAATGTTTGTAATCCTGTCCAAGTGTTGGCAGAGCCAAAATTGATACTAAAAACACTACTTGAACTTAAACTTAAACCAACACCAGCAGCATAAGTGGTACCAGCACCAACATTGTTGACAGTAATAGTAGAACCAGATTGAACTAAAGAGATGCCAATACCATTAATAAAATTGACAGTATTACCAGTTAAAACATTAGTGGTGCCATTACTATTAGTTTGTAATTTCCAATGGTTGTAATTGTCGTAGGTGCCACTGTCAAAAGCCATAGTACCTAAAGCTCTTTTAGTAACAGTACCATTGGAAGCGATAAATAAAGCAGTAGTACCAGTGCCAACATTAGTACCGGTTAAAGAAACTGTACCACCGACAGTTAAATTAGAAGTAAAACGACCGGTACCAGAAACGTCTAATCGGTATCCTGGAGCGGTGGTGCCGATACCGACATAACCGGAAGCATCAATAGCAATACCAGCATTATCATTCGTTGATCTTTGCATCAACCAAACATCATTGGAAGTAATCCAAGATCTAGCAGTGCTACCAGTGCCTCGATAAAGGCTTAAACCACCAGTATTGGAAGCAGTGGTGGTTATTTCTACTTTACCGTATATAGGATTAGTTGTTCCAATCCCAACCGTACCATTAGCCTTCCAAACACCTTGAGTAGCACCAGCAGTGCCAAAGTAAGCTCCACCAAGAAGAGAAAGCATAGTAGAAGTAGAAGATCCTCGTCCAGTAACAGTGGATAAAGTAGAAGTGTCATTAATGGTTCGACCAACACCAGAACCAGTGATAGAGATGTCGGTGCCAGCAGTTAGAGTAGTAATAAAATTACCAGTTTGGCCAATACCAACAAAACCATTAGAAGAAATACCATTAAGATATTGAGCATTAAGATTAGTTACAAGAGTATTTGATCCAACAGCAAAAGGAGCACCAGTAGCATTAAATGTTTGTAATCCTGTCCAAGTATTGGCGTTACCGGTATTAAGGCTAATTTTATTACCATTCAAATCAAGGGTGGAATCATAATCAATACTAAATATATTTGATGAACTTAAACTTAAACCAACACCAGCAGCATAAGTGGTACCGATACCTGTATTAGGTAACCATTTAGCATTACCACTAGTGTCAGAAGTAAGGATATAGCCATTAGCAGCACCTTGAGTTAGTGCTAAAGTGCCACCAACTGTTAAATTAGAAGTAAAACGACCGGTGCCAGAAACATCAAGTTTGTAGCCTGGAGCGGTGGTTCCGATACCGACATAACCGAGACGAGTGATTTGAACTAAATCAGAAGTACCCACATCGCTATTAGATCTGAAAACAAAAGCACCACTGTCATTACTATCTCTGGATTCCAAAACCATATTATTTATACTGCCAATATAATCGTTATAAATAGAAGAATTATTAGCAGCGGATCCAATTTGAAGTTGTTTGTTTGGGCTAGCTGTTCCAATCCCAACGTAACTACCAAAGTAGACTGTTCCACCAACATTTAAAGCATTGGTTAGATTAGTTGTTCCACTAACACCAATACCATTAGACCAGCTATTATTTGATCCAAGATTTAATCCTAAAGTATAAGAACCAATGGAACCAGATCTGGTTAAAGTTCCATTAGTAGCATTCATAATGCCCATGTTAGTAAGTGTTCTACTGGTACCAGAGGTAGGGGAGACAGAAATACCAACACCGGTAATAGTAGTAATAAAATTACCAGTTTGGCCAATACCAACAAAACCATTAGAAGAAATACCATTAAGATATTGAGCATTAAGATTAGTGACTAAAACACTAGATCCAACAGCAAAAGGAGCACCAGTAGCATTAAATGTTTGTAATCCTGTCCAAGTGTTGGCGTTACCGGTATTAAGGCTAATTTTATTACCATTCAAATCAAGGGTGGAATCATAATCAATACTAAATATATTTGATGAACTTAAACTTAAACCAACGCCAGCAGCATAAGTGGTACCAGTACCAATATTGTTGACAGTAATAGTAGAACCAGATTGAACTAAAGAGATGCCAATACCATTAATAAAATTGACAGTATTACCAGTTAAAACATTGGTGGTGCCATTACTATTAGTTTGTAATTTCCAATGATTGTAATTGTCGTAGGTGCCAGAGTCAAAAGCCATAGTACCTAAAGCTCTTTTAGTAACAGTACCATTGGAAGCGATAAATAAAGCAGTAGTACCAGTGCCAACATTAGTACCAGTCATGGTTAACGTTCCACCGACAGTAGCATTGCCAAATGTTTGTAGTGCTGTCCAAGTATTAATGTTAGCTAAATTAAGTCCAACAGTGTAATTGCCATTACTGCCAATACGAGTAAGAGTGCTATTACTAACACCAACTAAACCAGTATTAATTAATTTAGTACCAGAGAAACCTAAACCAGTAAGACCAATATTGATACCAATGGTATCAGTATTAACAGAGATACCAGCAGAAGAACCAATATTAAAGGTAATAGTGTCAGTAGCGGATACGGTAGAACCTAATCCCAGACCACCAACAAAGTTAATAGTGTTACCAACATTGAGAGTTTCGGCTGTACCACTATCTGCTTTAATAACAAAGAGATTGGTAGAAGTGGTTAAATCATCTGAAGCATTTTTATCCCAAGCAGAAGTATTAATTGAACTAACAACTCCACCAACACTAGTTAAGACAGTATTATTATCTGAAGCAGTTGGAACAGAACCAATACTTAGAGTGCCACCGACTGTTAAATTACCAGCGTTTTGAAAATCACCTTTGCCATTTAGTCCAGCGACATTGACAGTGCCAAGTTGCCAAATCCAACCACGAGTGTTGGCACCGCTAAATCGATTATAAAGAGCCCAGTCACCAGAAACTGGGCCATAAGTTCCATAACCGCCAGTGGCAGTGGTTTGCATTTGAGTGAAATAACCGTTAGTGGATGAGTCGTAATAACTGAGAGATCTATTACCGCTGCTGCTTAATTCAATGCTGGTTCCGACAACAAGAGAGGTGCCGACATTGAGAGAGGTGGAAATATTGACATTACCAGCAACTGTTAATTTTGAAGTTGGATTGGTGGTGCCAATGCCGACGTTGCCAGAAATATCGTTTATAACTAATCTTTTAGCTCCGTTTTGATCTTTAATATTAAAATATCCGTCTGAACCATCTCTGCCTAAATCCCAAAATGTAGTTGGACCATTACCTAATCTTAATTGAACTTCACCATCAACTTGTTTCATAATTTCTAATGCCCTATTTGGGTTAGTGGTGCCAATGCCGACGTTGCCGGTGGTGGAATTGATAAAGAAAGCAGAAGTGTTACCGATGGTTAAATTAGCATTTTCAGTAAGGGCACCGCCAAGCTTAAAAGTAGTACCAGTTAGAGTTAAACCACTGCCAGCAAAATAGATTGTTCCGACGCCAGTGTTGGGTGCCCAATAAGAATTACCACTGGCATCGCTGGTTAAAATATAACCATCTTGAGCTCCTTGGGTTAAGGCTAAAGTTCCACCAATAGCAGCGTTGCCAAAAGTTTGTTTAGCCGTCCAAGTATTAATTGATCCAAAATTTAGCCCAATCTTATTGCCAGTAGCTAACAAGGAAGCACCATAATCAAAAGCAATATTACGAGAAGAACCAGAACCAGTGATGGTGATACCAACTCCATTGGTTAAATTAGTGATGAAATTACCAGTGGAACCAATACCAACAAAACTACTAGAAGGAAGACCGTTTAAATAATCAGCATTAAGATTAGTAACTAAATTAGTAGAACCAACTGAAATAAAAGTACCACCAACAGATAAGTTGGAGATAGTGGCACCAGCACTTAAATTTTGAATAGCCGTCCAAGTGTTAGAGTTGTTGAGATTTAATCCTAAAGTATAAGAACCAATGGAACCAGATCTGGTTAAAGTTCCATTAGTAGCATTCATAATGCCCATGTTAGTAAGTGTTCTACTGGTACCAGAGGTAGGGGAGACAGAAATACCAACACCGGTAATAGTAGTAATAAAATTACCAGTTTGGCCAATATTGACAAAATAAGTGGAATTATTACCATCTAATAAATCAGCATTAAGATTAGTAACTAAATTAGTAGAACCAACTGAAATAAAAGTACCACCAACAGATAAGTTGGAGATAGTGGCACCAGCACTTAAATTTTGAATAGCCGTCCAAGTGTTAGTATTATTAAGATTAAGACCTAGGGTATAAGGACCAGAAGTGCCAGATCGAGTAAGGGTAGTGTTGGTAGCATCGTTGACATAAGGAAGTGATCCAGTATCACCAACGCTAAGGAAATATGAAGAATGATGACCATCAAGTAGATCAGAGTTTAGTTTAGTAACCAAATTAGTAGATCCAACTGATACAAATGTGCCTCCGATAGTTAAATTATTACCAATAATGGTGTTGCCGTAGGCATCAACTGAAAAACGGGAAACAATACTAGTGCCAACACTATAATTGCTGAAATTAATGAAATTGTAGCCACGATTAAGATTATTTATGGTGGCATTAAATAAATTACCAGAAGCAAGGTTGGCATTAGTAGCATTGATAAAACCAGTGGCACCAGTACCCTCAGTGATTAAGTTAATAACGCCATTACTATCTGGGTTGATGGTAATATTACCGCCGGAACCATCAGAAGCTTTAATTAGAACAGCTTGACCCTCGATACCGAGAGTGCCAGAAGTTGATTTAATAGTAGGAGAGGTTTCTCCAAGGTTAAGATTACCTAAACCATCAATAACTAGCACTGTGTTTTTGGTACCGCTAGCAGATGGGGGAAGGCCTTGTAAAGTTTCTGAATTTAAAGCGTAACCAACGGTAGCAATTTGTTGACGGGGATTCATTGTTTCACCCCCAGCAGTGATTTCTAACCAGACTTCGGCATTTTCAGTAAAGACAGAGGAAGGAATAGTGGTACCATGGCTTCTACCGATAGTAACAGAGAAAATACCATTCTCATCTGGAACGACGGTTTGACTGTTACCGGTTTGAGAAGTGTATAGAGTAGTACCAGATCCGACTGATGGATATAGTTTAAAAACTATACTTGTCGAAGATATTATAGGATTACCGGCGGTGTCGGTTAAACGACCCTGAAAAGATAAAAAGCGGCCACCGGTAATCATGGCTGAGGCAGTGGAATAAGCGAGATTTTGTTGTGATTGAAGAACAGCTTGGCGATAAAGAGTAAAACCTAAACCGGCACTAATAGCAAAAAGAGAAAAGATAACTATGTAGCGAAAGAGAAAATTTGATCGTAAATCGTCAATGACGGGTGGTAATTTTATTTTTGATTTTAGATTGGAAAAAAGTGAGGTTTTTGGTATGAGTGAATCGGCATGTTCGCTTATTGAAAGTAGAGACGCGCGATCGTGCGTCTCTACGAAAGAGACATATTTTTTCTTAATCAGAAATTTTTGAAAAGAGGCAAGAGAAGAAAGTTTACGTTGGATGCTGGCATCAGAAAGATTGGTGCTTTTTAGAAAAGCAGCGTATTCGTTAAACCTGGATTGATTAAATAATTTATTTAAATCCATTGAATAAACCCTCTGTCACTTAGTGACATCTTCCTTAACAGGGCGACTTTCATTTTGTGCCCAATTAATAAATTGATGAATGTCATTGATATAGTTTCGAATAGTCGAAAGAGAAAAATTTTTGGTCTCTAATTGTTGTTGATATAGTTTGATAACATCTTCGAGATCAATTTCGGGTTCAACTTTAAGGGCTTTGGAGAAAGGATTGACAGAAATTAGGTGTTGGTCTAAGGCAAATTGGAAGAATTTAGAAAGAGAAGCAAGAAAACGTTTGTAGTTGGAGTCTTGGTTGATGTTTTGGAAATAGGAAGACAAGTTGTCTTGATCGAAAATTTTGTCGGTGACTTGATCAACATTGGAATTAGTGAAGAGAAAATATTTTTTGAGGTCGGCAAGATAATTGCGAATGGTGGCCTCAGAGTAGGACTTGGATTTGAGCCAGTTTTGATAGGAGACAATGATGGGGGCGGTCATAAAAAGGACTATTTCCAGAGCCAAACAAAGGTGGTAGCAATGATTAAAAATGGAACTAATCTTTCAGCCATCTGATTAAGATTAAATTTTTTTTGCGGTGATAATGATTTAGGTTCAAAATTATATGATTTATACATGGTTTATATATATTAATAATTAATATAATAATAATATCTACTATTAGAAAAAGCCTGTCAATAGGGCGTTTTTGACGTTTTTCTGATATGTTTTGATAGTATGTTTTTCAATTTTTTTTATTTTTTTTCTAAAAAAAATAGTTTCACGATAGTTAACACAGGTGGTGCACCTACTATCAATGTGGTATAAATGAAATCAAAATACAACTTAATACGAGCTGACAAAATTTATTAATGCGGAGAAATGCGGTTAACTCTAAAAGATATTAAATGATATACTTTAGGGGTACAAAGATGATTTCAAAAAGCTAATTAGGAAGTGATTTTTTTAGTAAAAAAATAAAAATTTTTTAAATTAAAAGTTAAGATTGAATTAATTTTTAGTAAATTTTGCTTAAGATACGATGAATTATATTGATATATAAAGAGTTAGAGGGAGGTAATTTGTATCCTTTTTGGGAAAAAAAATTAGTTTTGGGATTTTTTTTGATTTTTAGGTTTAATTTTTAGATTAAATATGCCTGTTTTTAGGTGTGTTTTTAAATTTATTAAAGGTTAGCAGTTAAGCTAGTTTTTTGCTAAATGGATGGTTTTAGTGCTTGTATTGTTTTTTTGTGCTATTATTTATTAAGATGATTGCTGATAAAAAAAACATATTATACAGTGGTATTGGTTTTTTAGTGGCTATGGCAGCAGTGGTTTATTTAGGAACATCTGTGATTCCCAAGGCATTAGTAACTTTAACTAAAGCAAGTACGGTTCGAAAAGTTTCGATTAAGAATTCTTTGTTGATTGGTCAAAAAATGATGGCTAAGGCAGATGGTCATGAGAAGTGTATTGTGAATGTTTTTGTTTTAGATAGTGATGGAAAGGGTATTGTTGGTAGATCAGTTCAATTGAGTGGGCTAGGAGAGTTAGATGGAGCAACGGATAGCTTGGGTAAGGCAACTTTTGAATTAACATCGAACACGGCCCAACAGTATGAATTAACGGCACAGGTTGGTGGGGTGCCATTAAATGGAACGGTGACAGTGACGTTTAGATAGAGGTTTTTGATTTCTCGTTATATATTTTTTGCTTGCGTGAATACTGGCGTGTTCAAAGCCGCAAAAAATACACCACTGCGAAATTTTAAATTTATAAGACAAAATTTTTGATTTAATTTTTGAGTCACAATGCTTTTAATTGTTTGTTTTTGATGTGTTTATTTGATTTTTCTTAGCAAATTAAAGGTGTTGGTGCTAGGGAAGAGTGGAGGGTGTTTTGGTGTTTAAGACAAGGGTAAAACTAGAATTTGGATCGTAGATATTAGATCTCAGAGAAAGAGATGTGATGTATATAACGAAAAATAATTATAGGATGTGTTTATGGAGTGTGAAAATAATTTTGCTGAGACGTTTTTAATTTTATAGAAATGTATTTAAGTTTTGTAGAGACGCCAGATCTGGCGTCTCTACGGATTAGGTTTTTTATAAGATATTTTTTAAAATAAAAAATTTGATGGTCTAGTTTTGTTTTTGTTTATTTTTGATGTACTAAAGTGATTTTTGGTGGCAGAATTTAATCATGATTGCTAATCAATGATAAAAAAAGGTTTGGTATTTGAGACAAGGGATAAATTAGGATTTAGATTGTAAGGGATAGATCGTAGAGAGAGTTTTGTGATAGATGGAACAAATGAATATTATGGGGAGAGAGACATATTAAATTAGTAGAGACGTGCCGGTGGCGCGTCTCTATATGGTTAAATAATTGTAATATTTATCATAAAAAGTTATTATTAATTTGTGTGGGCCTGTTTCCTGGTGGGAGTGTCAAACTTACCATTTTGGTGTTGAGGGTTCGATTCCCTTCAGGTCCACAACATTTTAATTTGTTTTATTAATTACAAATTGGTTATTGACTTGTCAATTTTATAGATTATAATTTAGCTTGAATGGTAAGTTTGGTGTAGATCCATTAGGAAAACATCGGAAAATCCCTTCCAGAAATGGAGGGGGTTTTATTTTGTAGAGACGTGCGATCGTGCGTCTCTACAAGGACAAGAATGGGAATTCTGTAGGGGCCAGGCATGCCTGGCCCCTACAACAAAACAATTTAATTAAAATTTACCGCTCCGCCGTTATATAAAGTTTTTACTTGTTCTGGGGTGAGGGCATAGTTGTAGATGCGGACGTCGTCAAATTGACCGGGAAATTGGTAAGTATTGTCACTTCCACTAATTCGGCCAATGTCTAATGGAGATGTACTACTTACCATTGTAGTACTTCTTGGACAAGAACCACTTCTTTTAATACCATCGATATACATGTAGATATTACTGCCATCCCACACCATCCCGATTTGATGCCAATTGCCGATGGTAAAAAAATTGCCAGTTGAACTACAATCACCTCCTGCGTTTATTCTGCCAGTGATATTTGAATTGCTTTGAAAAAGTTCCCAATTATTATATGTTCCACCAGCCCATTTAGTAATCATTTCATTTGTTGTATTTTCAAGAGGTTTTGCCCAAAAGAAGACGCTCATTTGAGTAAATCCGTCAAGTTTATTTGTGGTTGTGATCTCTATATAATCATCTGTGCCATCGAAATTTAGCGAAGAGTTGATGTGACCGTTAGCACCATTACCCCAGGCAGTGCCAGAAGTGGTACAGGTGCCGACAGAGGTTTGGGTGCCGCTGGCACTGACATTAATTGATCCAGTATTACCCATTCCGGACGAGTCGTTAGCTACGGATCCTTGGCATTCGTCAAACTTCCACCAACCAATTGGACCCCCTTTGTTATAGTCGTAGGCGATTTGGGCCGGGGTGCGGGCGTAGTTGTAGACTCGGACATTATCAATTGAGGCATTGGCAGATACGGACCAATTGCGACCTATTTGGTTGACAGGGCCAACGTTACCATCGCTTAGAGTGGATGGGGCACCGGTTACTTCTCGAATGCCATCAACATAAAGATCAATTGTTTGATTGTTGTGGTTGGCCCAAGTTAAATAATGCCATTTGCCATCAGCAATATTTGAAGTGCCATATTCGCTTAACCAAGCATTGTTGTAGTGATAATAAACAATTTTTGAAGTATCGGTACGCAGATCATTAAAAACAGGTCCTCCACTAGAATTTGATAAGATAGAATTTACTCCTGTAGCAGTGGTTTTAATCCAAGCTGAAACCGTCCAGTCGATATTGCCGATATTAATTGTTGAATTTAATAAAACACGATCATCAACTCCATCAAATTTTAGACTTGCTCCTTTATTGTTTTGGCCGACTGTCCAAGTTGGGGAATTAATTAAAGTGCCAGTGTTGTTATTGCCGCTGGAATCTTTGGTGGTAGTGCCAGTGTTTTCTTCAAAATTCCATTCGGCCACGGGGGAGGCGCAAGGAGATGTGTCGCCGGGAATGCAATATTCTAAACTAGTGGTGGTGCCGCTGATGGTTTGAGAAGTTTGTCCCATTTGTAGGGCAGAACCTTGATTGTAGTCTTGTTTGACTTCGTTTTCAGAGAGAGCGTAATTGTAAATTTTTAGTTCATCAATAGAACCAGACCAAAATCGAGCAGAGTTAAGTCCTTCAGCATTGCCGATTAAAAATCCATTAGTCAATGTACCATATGAAAGATCTCCAGTAACTGTATTAGAAGTATTTTTTAAATTACCATCAATAAAAATTTTTTGAGTTGAACCATCATAAGTGCCAATAATATGGTGCCAATTATTATCATTGGAAGTGAAATTGCTTGATAGCTGTTTATTTGAAGAGCCGTTACCAACTGAAAAAACAAATTGTGACGAACCAGCTCCCAACCAATAACCCAAAACACCAGTGTTTCCGTAACCACCAATAAACTGAGTAGATTTAGAATCAGAAGTTTTAGCCCAAGCGGAAATTGTAATATTGGTGGGTTTTAAAAGAGAAGAACTTGATCCTTGAATATAATTATTAACTCCATTAAAGCTTAAAGCTTTGTTGAATTTTCCATCATTAGTCCAGGTGGGGGCGGAGGAGCCTGTGCCGAAAGTGCCATTTAAAGCAGACCCGCCATTACCAGAGTTATTAGCAGTGGTGCCACTGCCTTCGTCAAATTTGTAATAAGCAATCATTGATTTTGAAGAGACTGCAGGGGCGCCACTGGTCATGTCTTCGATAATTTGTTTTTGGGTGCGGATATAATTATAAATTTTTACATCGTCGAGAGAACCTTTTAAACTCATATTAGCAACGGGAGGGGAATCAGTAACTCCACCAGTACAAGTAGATCCAGTGCCATTGTAAGCTCCAAGTAAAATTCTGGAAGTAGTGTTACCGGTAGCAGTACTGTCCCCAGATATTGTTTGAGGTATGCCATTTAAATAAGCTTTGACACCTAGTTGACCAAAAGTTTTTGTCCATTCCAAATGGTACCAAGTATTGTTTTGTAAAGTGATTGAGGGGGTGAATGAATGGCTGACAGCACCAGGGAGACTGAGACTATAATAATCGAAAGAGATAGTGCCAGAAGATAATTTAATAGAAAAACTGCCTGGATTATTGCAAGGTTCATTGTTGGTAATTAAATATTGACTAGCGGCAGAAACATCTTTTGATTTAAACCAAAGTGAATAACTAAATGAGCGACCAGAAGTATTGGTTTGAAATGGAGCTCCAGCTGGAATATTAATAAATTTAGTAGTGGGAGAAAAATCAACTCCGCCACCATATTTTCCAGATGACCAACTAGGAGCAGAACTGCCAATGCCGAAAGTACCAGTTAAATTATTTCCACTTTTATCATTAATAGTGGTTCCGGAGGCTTCATTTAAATCCCAATAACCAATTGGTCCGGGGGCGTATTCGTAAAGCTGGAAAACTTCTGAAGGGGAAAGGGCACGGTTGTAAATTCTTATTTCATCTAAATTACCATTGAATGCTTGAACAGTTTCAAAACTACCACAGATTGCATCTTGTTCTTGACCAAAAATAAGACAGCCACCAGAAGTTATACTTTGTCCAGAAGAGACAGTTCCGGTATAAGAAAGATTGCCGTCTTTATATATCTTGACTTCACCATTGCTGGATTGCCAAGTAGTCACAATATGATGCCAGAGATTATCATTGACGGAAACTCCTGAAGAAACGCTACTTCCACGAATTTGGAAATTTAAATTACTAGTATCAAATAAAAGAAAATCATTATCAGAAACAGAAGAAGCATAAGAAATTACCCCATTACTACTATCGGCAGTTTTAATCCAAAAAGAGGAGGAAATAGCAGTGGTAGGGAAATTTGAAGGGGTATTTTTTTGAACATAATTAGTATTACTGCCATCAAAACTTAAACCAATACCATATTTTCCATTTGACCAGGTAGGAGCGGAGGTGCCAGTGCCAAAAGTACCAGTGTTAGAATTACCCGAAGAATCGGCGGTAGTTGTACCGATTCCTTCGTCCATTTTCCAATAACCAACTAAACCATCCGATAAATTATTGTCACTGGCTGCGCCACCTAGATTAGCGGAGGTGCCTTTGGAAGAACCACGAGAATTGTAGTCGAGTTTGATTTGAGCGGCTGATCTGGCGTAGGGGTAGATTTTAATGTCATCGATAGAACCAGTAAATGGTATACCGGGGGCGTTGGGTGGGTCGCCATTTCTGAAATCTCCACCTATTCTAAATATTTTAGAAGTTTGATTAATGTCTGATCCCGCAGTACTTTGTGCTTCATATTTATTATCAATGTAGAGAGTAATAGTGTTAGTCGTTTTATTTCTGACGAACATGACATTGTGCCACTTGCCATCAATTAAATTTTTTGTGCCACTAAGGTCAATTTCTCCATTATTCCAATAAACTCTTAATCTTCCTGAAGTATTTATTTCAAAATTTATATTATTTGAAGCTGCGTAGTTCCCAATAATATTACCGACTCTATTACCGGAAGGAAAATTTGATGGTATTTTTACCCAGGCACTAATAGTCAAATCAGTAAAATTAAATGTTTTTGTGGTATCAAGATATTGATTAGTGCCATTGAATCGTAAACATTTTCCAGAAATACACATGTCTTCAGTTTGCCAAGTTGGAGCGGAGGAGCCAGGACCAAAAACACCATTGTTTTGATTTGTGGTTGAATCGTAGGCGGTGGTGCCGGTGCCTTCGTCGAATTTCCAATAAGCGATGGGGCCGCCGCCGGCTTCTTCGGCTGAAGGAGTGCCGACAGAGACATTGTTCATAGTATTATTGCCTTTAACCCAGAGTTGAGTTTGGATAGACATTGGATTATATGCTGGAATACCGCCGGACCAGATAGTGTAAGAGGCAATGGCATAGTACCAAGTACTATCAGAAGGGGAACCGTCAATAAAAGTTGATGCACCGCTAGGAGCAATACCACCCCATACATTATCTGTGTGGTCAATAGTTATGGCGGTATATCCGGCAATAGTTTCACTAATCGGATTTGATGTTTGAGACCAGATATTTCTTGATGAATCGAGGGTGGGCCAATTTAGTTTAAAAGTAAAAATACCATTGTCTTTGAATTTTGATAATTTTCCGAGGATAGAATACCTGTCGGCAGTGGGATTTGATTCATTATAACTTTGGGCTTCAGTAGAATTGACAAAAAAACCGCCAGTATCAGATTTTTGATTCATTACTAAAGCCCAACCACCACCGTCAGTGGTTTGATCGCAATAAACAAATTGTTTATCAACACTATTTCCACCAGGGACAATATAATAAGTGCCATTAGTAGTGACACTACCTTGGTCTTTCATCATTTGGCAAGAAGTACCTGGGGTTTCAGCGTTGCCGAGAATTTTTTCGGAGTTATTGGCCGAAGAATTGCCGTAGTAAAAATAAGTGGTAGTGCCAGAAGTAGGAATGGAACTTAATTTAAAATAAATATTAGTGGTGGTGGTATTGCAGCCAGTGTCCCAATGGTCAAGAAGATTGCCATTAATATCTGTAATTCTAATATCATCGCAATCGGATTGTAATTTTCCAGCAGTAACTAAAGCACTGGTGTCAATTATAATTTTTACAATTTGATTGTTAACAGTAGAGCCTAAGGTGTTAGTGACGGGAATTGCTTTCCTATAATTCCAACCATCATTCCACCAAGCAGCAGAAACTTTATGATTAGATAAAACAAATTTCCATAAGACAACAATAATAATTAATAAGAAAAATAAAATAATTAATAAACTCTTTACTGACCAATTATTAATATCTAGTTTTTTTGATTTCATTTAATGTTTAAAACCCATCTTCCCTAAAGGGCCCCTTCCTCCCTTGAAAAGGGAGGGTGGTCGAAGACTGGGTGGGTTTAAAATACGAGGTTTTATATATAAAAATGATAACATGGGGAGGGGATTCATGAATCGCCCAAAACAAAACAATTATGTAATAATGATTACAATTAATTGTCACAGACGAACGATTCGATTGAATGGATTTGATTATTCAAATAATGGATATTATTTTGTAACAATTTGTACCCAAAATCGAATTAATTATTTTTGTGATGTAGGGGCAGACCGGTGTGTCTGCCCTAATATAAATGAAACAGGGAAATTAATTGATTATTGGTGGAATGAAATTCCAAAACATTTTGAAAATGTTTTATTGGATGAATTTGTGGTGATGCCGAATCATATTCATGGAATAATAATTATTGGAAATGGGCGGACACATGATTTATTAACACCAGGGCGGACACATCGGTCCACCCCTACAACGACAACGGTTGGAAATATAATTCAATGGTTTAAAACCGTAACGACAAATAAATATATTAAAAATATAAAAATAAATAATTGGCCAAAATTTGATAGACGATTATTTCAACGCAATTATTATGAACATATTATTAGAAACGAAAAGGAATATTTAAGAATCAAAGAATATATTAAATTGAATCCAGAAATGTGGAATAGAGACAGGAATAATTTTTAATTAAACGATACGGCTCCGCCGTTATATAAAATTTTTATTTGTTCGGCAGTAAGGGCATAATTGTAAACTCGAACGTCATCGATTTGGCCAGGAAATAAATAAGCTTGACCGGCATTGTAACTACCGATTGAAAAATTATTATTATTGGTAACTGTTCCGGGATCAGAAATACTTACACTATGCTTTTCTTTTCCATTAACATATATTTTCATTTGATTATTAATTCCATCAAAAATTGCAACTACGTGATACCAATTGTTAAGAGTTATTCCTCCATTAACTGTGTAGACTTGTCTGCCACCAGTGCTTCCCATAGTTTCATATCGTAAAGTTGTTGAAGCATCGGCAAAACCTATGCCATAACCAGTGGCTCCACCAAAACCTCCACCAAAAAATGTGACCCTGTAATCTGTGAGACTATTTAATTTAATCCAATGAGAAACTGTAATTGCTCCTGTTCCCATTTGTAAGTTGCTTTGGTTATTTAGAGTTACATAATCATCCGTTCCATCAAAATTTAAACTTGAATTTAATTTTCCAACTGTACCATTGGTCCAGGCGGCGGAGGTGCCGATTTGACAAGTGCCGAGAGAATTTTGAGTGCCCGAGGCACCAATAATAATGGTGCCATTGTTGCCGACTCCGCTCCAATCGTAGGCAATATTTCCTTGGCATTCGTCAAATTTCCACCAGCCAACTGGTCCGCCTTTGTTATAATCGTAGGCGATTTGGGCAGGGGTGCGAACGTAGTTGTAGATTCGAATTTGATCTAATTGTCCGGTAAAATGATCAGCAGAATATCCTCGAGCAATGACATCATAAGCACTTGATCCATTATATGAAATAGTTCCACTGCCATCTTGTTTGCCGTCAACATAAATAATAATGGCTCCAGTGGACGAATTATGAGTGACACTAATATAGTGCCATAAACCATTATTTACAGAGGTCGCTCCTAAAACGTTATACCAGGCACCGGCATAATGTTGATATCTTACTTTTCCTCCGTGGACTCCGAATCCGAGGGCGACACCACCAGTAGAATCACCAATTATATTTTGGGCTGCATTTCCGTCGTAAACAGTAGCAGAATCAGTACTGGTGGTTTTGATCCAAACCCCAAAGGTTAAGCCACCAGAAATAACTTTTCTAGTATTTCTTAAATAATCAGTACTGCCATTAAAATTTAATGATTTTCCTATTTTTCCTTGAGTCCATGTTGGAGTACCGTTAAACCCTGTATTTATATTATTACCACTAGTGTCATTTGCAGTAGTGCCGACACCTTCATCCATTTTATATTCGGCGATTGGGGAGGCGCAGGGGGAAGTGTCGCCGGGAATACAATAGTCCAAAGAAGTGGTGGTACCACTGATGGTTTGAGAAGTTTGTCCCATTTGTAGGGCAGAACCTTGATTGTAGTCTTGTTTAACTTCATCATCAGTAAGGGCATAGTTGTAAATTTTAACTTCATCAATAGAACCGTAAAAGGGATACTGTTCACCACCTGGAACTGGTCTTCCAAAATACAAATTACTAAATGAAGTTAAAAGACCAGTTTTTGCACTTTTTATGTCTAAAACTCCATTAACATAACTTTTAACAAAAGAACCATCGTAAACTAAGACGACATGATACCATTGGTTGCTGTTTATGGAAATATTACCATTACCAAAGAACCATGATCCTGTATAAATACCAACTCTAAATTTACCTCCACTTAATCTTAAAAATAATGGTCCATTTCTAGAAATTATTGTTTGATCGGCGGAAGAATTCGTAGTTTTTATCCAGGCAGAAACAGTAATTGAATCAGTCATATTTATAGTTGAACTAGAAGAAACAACAACATAATCAACATCATTGAAGTTTAAGGCCTTGCCACTTTTCCCTTCGTTAGTCCAGCTTGGTGCTGAGTCGCCAGTTCCAAAATTTCCATTTAATGCTGTTCCGCCAATACCGGAATTATAGACAGTGGTACCAGAACCTTCGTCAAATTTGTAATAAGCTAAAATTGATTTTGAGGAGGCAGCGGGTGCACCGGCATTCATATCTTCGATAATTTGTTTTGGGGTGCGAGCATAATTGTAAATTTTGACATCGTCAAGGGAGCCAGCCCAATAACTATTACCTCCCCAATCTCCAATGGAACCAATTGGATTAACACTTAAGTCAAGGGTGGTAGTAATTTGATTTTTATATACACCATCAACATAAAGAGTGGCGTTAACGCCGTTATTATAAACTACTTCATAATGGTGGAATTGGTTGTCAGTTGGTGGTAAATAGCCAAAATCTCTCCAACTACCATCAAAAATACCTATATTTCGAGAACTACTATTAATGATGAGGTGGTGGATATTAGATGATTGATGGCCTAATAAAGTTCGCCATGATCCAGAAGCGGTACTAGTAACTTTATACCACAGAGATATTGTAGTGTAATTGGATTGACTGGTTGGGTTAGTTATAAGAACTTTTCGACCAGAGGCGTTAAAATCGAGAGCGCCACCATATTTACCTTGAATCCAAGAAGGTGAACCTTGCAATGTACCGGTATGATTGTTTCCACTTTTATCATTAGCGACAGTGCCGGAGGCTTCATTAAAATCATAATAAGTAATTGGTCCGGGGGCGTATTCGTAAAGTTGGGAAACTTCGGCGGGGGAAAGGGCGCGGTTGTAGAGTCTGACTTCGTCAATAAGACCAATAAATTGATTACCGGCGGCATAAGCTCCAATATATGCTGGTTGACTAGCAGGAATATTTGATAAATTTCCTTCGGCTAATTTTACTCCATCCATATAAATTATGCCTTTAGTTCCGTCATAAGTTGCAGTTATAAAATGCCAATTATTATCATAAAAATTGGCTGCGACTGTAATATTTGGTGAGCTCCAAGTATTACTCAAATTAATTACTCCACTTTGAACATAAAGAACATGTCCTCCACTTCCACCTGAAAAAATATTATTAGCGTTTTGAGTGTTGGTTTTGATCCAAACAGATTTAGTGTAGGCAGTTGTGTTAACGATATTTGTACCAAGATCAATATAAACTGATCCGGGAAAGCTACCGCCAATACCAAATTTACCACTAGACCAACTGGCGGAAGTGAATGTACCGGTTTTTCCGTTTCCTGAACTGTCTAATGTAGTTGTGCCGACGCCTTCATCCATTTTCCAATAACCAACTAAACCTTCGGATAAGTTATTGTCACTGGTTGCGCCGCCTAAATTGGCGGAGGTGCCTTTTGAGGAACCGCGGGAATTATAATCGAGTTTGATTTGGGCGGCGGTGCGGGCATAACGATAGATTTTTGGTTCATCGATCAGACCGTAGAATCTATAACTGCTAGTATATGTGGTTGACCACTGTCCAGCTAGTATTTTATCTGAAGTAAATTTAACGGTTTTAGATAAAGTCCAAGAACTGTCAAATTTTCCATTAACAAATAAACTTATAGTGTTTTCGTTTTGTTTAAAAACTAAGATTGCATGAGTCCATTTATTTAAAGGAACAGTGAAATTACTTCTTTTTGTATTGTATTCTCGTGTATCGTCAGTATATCCAATAGATACGGTTATCTTATTATCGTCTAAATTTATACCTATATTTGATGTAGTTGAGTGGTTATGTGTCGTGAATATACCGTCAAGGCCAGAAAATTGAGTTGGATAAAACCACACTGAAAATGTTTGATCACCGTCAATCAGAACATTATCATCACTGATAACTCTCTGTGTTGTATCGCCATTAAAATAAAGACATTTTCCGGAAATGCATTGGTCTTCGGTTTGCCAAGTGGCGCCGGAAATTGTGCCATTGTTTTGGTTGGTTGTTGAGTCATAAGCAGTGGTGTCGCTGCCTTCGTCGAATTTCCAATAAGCGATGGGGCCGCCGCCGGCTTCTTCGGATTGGAGGGTAGAAGTAGGTTCAATTGAAGCGTATTTGCGAATAATCCAATCGTCAGTATAGGAATATTCAGTAACATCATAATGGGAAACACCTAGCTTTAAATTTGATTCAGAAGAATAAGATGAATCATAAAGAAGAATCCAGGTAGTTGAATTGACTGCTTTATAATAGTATTTGGCACCAATGTCTTTAAGTTCGATTTTAATGTTATACCAATTTCCAACAGTATATGAACCGACAGAACCTCTGCTGGTGCCGTCTTCATAGATACTAAACGATCCATTATTAAAATAAAAAGCATAAACTAGGTTGTTGTAATGTGCTCCGGTGCCACTGTCATGTAATCCAACCATAACGCGGGCTCCTGAATCAGCCTTAAATTTGGACTGAAAAACCATAGAGGAGTTACGGGTATAAGTAGAATTGTCATAAAAATATGTATCCCAAGCGTCGGCATCATTAACCATAGAAACAAAATTATTTTGAGTAATAGTGCCACCGCCGTAACTAAACTTTCTACTATTAATAGTAGTGCTATCAAACGTATCAAAAAGTTGAGGAAAAACATCATTTCCATTTTGAAAAATAGTGGCAGATGAATTGCCATAATAAAGATAAGCGGTGTTATCACCGGAAATTATAGATGAAAATTTTACATAAATTATAGTGTCGGAAGTGGTATTACAACTTAGATCTGGGTCTATCCAATACGGTAACAAATTACCATTAATATCTGTAATTCTAATATCATCACAATCACTTTGCATTTTTCCGGAAGCAATTAAAGCACTAGTGCCAATAGATAAAGATATTTGAAAATCAGTTAAATTAGATCCAGAAGTATTACTAATACTAATTGCTTTTCGATAATTCCAACCATCATTCCACCAACTAGCCTCAACTTTATGATTAGGTAAGACAAATTTCCATAAAACAACAATACTAATTAATAAGAAAAATAAAATAATTAATAAAGATTTATATGAAAGATTATTAATAGAAGAATGAAGAGATTTACGAGGCATTATATATAAAAAGGATAACATGGAGAGGGAGAACGTGACTGTTTTTAGATCTAATAAAACACTACTTTGACTTGCTGGGGAATGGTGGCGTCGCCAGTTTGAGCAGAGACATTATATTGACCGGCACTAGCGGAGGTTAAATCAAAAACGGCTTTGCCGGATTCGTCGGTTTGATTTTGGATACTGGTGACTTGTATTTTTGATGAAGTTTTTAGACTGACGGTTTGATTGGCGATGCCCATACCACGGCCATCGAGAATAAAGATGGTGAGTCGCATTTTTTCTTTGCCGTCGGCTTTGACTTGAAGAGGAGAAACAAAAAGATAAGAGTTTTCTAGGGCGACAGTTGATTGGTTGGTATTGGCAGCTTTTTTGACGAAAATAGTAGTTCGAAGAACTAGATAAAGAGAGGCAATTAAAGCGAGAGATAAAAAGGCAATAATAAATAAATATTTATTTTTCACTAATTAAGTGTAGCAGATTTAGTGAGGTATTTTAAAATTGCGAGGCAAGTGGTCGGGATAAAGAACAGGAAAGTGTTGGGTTTTAATAGCGGGATATGAAGTGCGAAGAGCAGGTAAGAATTTGATCTTAGATCTTAGATTATGGATCGTAGAGGAATTTAAAAATAAAAGTAGGAAAAATAAAATGAGAGAAAAAATAAAGATAGGGAGGAGAACCATAAGATAAGCATGTTGTTGAAGGAAGAGCCAAAAAAGGGAAGGCATGGTATATAAAAGAGTATTTGATTTTGGAGAAAAATTATCGTCATATGTAACGGATGTGTAGAGACGATAATTACTGGAATAGGCAGTGGGAAGATTGATGCTGTAATTGCCGTTTTTATCGGTGGTAGTTTCAATTTTTGGGAGTGAATAAGCTAGGGCTGATTTAGGAAAAGATTGGGCGGAATCGTCGACTTTGTAAAAATAAACAGTGACAGTGGATTTAGGAATGCTTTGACCGGATGAGATAACAGTAGAATTGGGATTAATATTGTCCTGTTCTAGAGAGACAGTGGGAGGGAGAATAATGGGACCGATATCGGTGTGATAATTAGAGGATGGTGGTGGAGGAGTACAAATAAGAGATGAAGATCGATTGGAATCGTCTTTGGATTGAAGACAGAGTTCGGAAGAATTTCTGGGTAAAACTAAACTGTTAAATTCAAAATAGCCAGTGTCGTCACTATAGTCGAGGGAATAAATATTAATACCAGTTAATTCAACTTTTGAATTAGGGGAAGTATAGCCAAAAATGGAGACTTCGTTTTCACCGATGATAGCGGAAACAGAAACGGATTCGGATTTTTCAAGGGCTTGGACTTGAAAAGGGGAAAGTAGGAATAAAAATAATAAAAAAATGACTGGCATTAATTTAGTTTAACAAAAACCCCCGCGGGTGCGGGGGTGAAGGTCTAATAAAATTATCGATCTTTATATTTTTTCTTTAAAGCCTCTAATTCTTTTTCGAGTTCATCGACTTTTTCTTCGGTTTCTTTATTGCCGCCAGTTTTATTTCTGATGATTATGATAACGGCAATAATGATAGCGATAGCAGTGCCAACTAGAATGAGGAATCTCCATGGAATGACCCAGAAGAAAACAGCAGCAGTAACAACACCCCCAGCATTGCCGTAAGTGGTATTTAATTCGGCTTTATAGCGACCAAAGAGCCATTTTTTATTGAGTTGATTTTCAAAATCTCTGGTTTTTCCTGGGAAAATATTAACACCATCTTTATTAAATTGAACAAATGATTTCATACCAATCATGTTGGTAATGGTGATATTACCAGCCGGTTTGATATGAATATCGGAAAGATTTTGAATAGTGGTGGCAAAATCGATTGGGCCAAATTCAAAGAATTTGCCGGCACTAAAATTTTTAATGACAGCATTTTGAGTGATATCACCAGGAATGGTTATGTAAACAAGAGTGCCGACTCGAGGTTGAATGGATGAACCAGTAGCATTAAGAGTGGTTTTGCCTTCTGGGCTTTGGACAACCATGGCGTAGTGGCCGCCGGGAAGAGCATTTTTAGGAGGCATAACAGTAAGATTTAAAGTTTTGGTTTCGCCAGCTTTTAATTTGACTGAAGAAGGGGAAACTTGAATCCAAGAACTAGCGGCCCAACGATTATCCGCTTTAGAAGCAGTAATAATGGTGGGAGTGCCTTTGTTGTCATTTACAATAAAATCTTCGATCGAAATTGAAACCGTTTTATCACTATCAGATTCGTTTCTAACTTTGATAGTTTTAGTGATGGCACTATCTGGATTAACTGTAATTTCTAATCGAGGAGGAATTGCTGATAAGCCTTCGACACTTTGAGCTCTGACTGAAGGAATAAAGAGGGAATAATTGGAGGCTAATAATAAAAGAAAGGCACTGATTTTAAAAGTTTTTTGGGTGGCAGGTTTCATTTTATTTTTAATTTTTAGAAAGTTGAAGTGGCAATATAACTAATAGAGTTTTCGTATTCACCAGCTGGTTGTTGTAAAGTAGCGCTTATTCGGTAGCACATGTAAGCGTTGTCAGTACTAGGTGCGTTGTGGCTTAGTACCATAGCGGCATTAGCGTAGCCGATTCCGAAAGATTTGTAATTACCAGTATTACCAACTCCCAAGACAGCACCGGCTCTAGTGACACCGACTTCCATTGAATAACCAAATCCAGAATAGGCGACTACGTCAGGCCAAGCCGTATTGTTAGCAGTGGTGTCGGGAAGTGTAGTAGTAGTATTGACTATAGTGAGAGGGTTATTTTCAAAGACTTGAACTACGTAACCACCGGAAGCGTTGGTGGTGGCAGTTATAAACTGGGAAAGATTATTAGCTGTTGACTCTAAAGCTAATGAACTGAAATTAAGTGAGGTTGGAGTACTGGAAGCAGGAGAAACGGCAGGGGCGGCACCACATTTCATAGTGGCATTGCCAGCAATGGTGAACATTAGGGTTGGATCGACAATGGCAGTGATTCGGACGCTATCATCAACGGCTATTTTTCCAAAACTTAAATCAAGAACATTGCCATTAGTGTCTAATTGTCTGAGGCCATAAAAATAAACATCAGCAACGCCAAAAGTGCGGTTAGCCGACGAGGAAGGATTAATTAATTGAGTGCCGTTAGTAGCACCGATAATCATAGTACCAGGGGTGCCAATTTTGGAGGTAGCACCAGTATAAGCACATTCAATTACATTATAAGTGCCGACGAAAGCAGAGTCGCCAATATCAGATGCAGTAAAAGTAATAGTAGTTCCAATGTTTGCAGTGCCAGTGGAGTAAGGACAAGTGACGTCATGAAGTAAACAACCAGCAGTATCACAATTACTACCACCGATATCAAATCCATCTTGATCAGGCATACCGTCTTTAAAAGGAATAGAACTGCCAACACTGGCTTTAATTAAAAATTGCCATTTTTCAGTTGCTCCTCCAAACGATATTGGGGTAAAAGATACAGTGTGTATTCCAGAGCGAGTAGCAATAATATAACCATTGGGAACAGTGAGACCAATCGCAGCGTTTAAATTAACACTGTTAGTGTTGCCAATATCTTTAATGGTAAAAACGGAGGAACCAACGCCGGCCGCAATAGCGACACTATCGCCAATAGTAAGATTAGTTGTAAATAGATTTGGAGCAACACCAGCGGGGGAGTTGAGAACTTTTAATGTGGATCCGGAATAACTAGACATACGAGCAAAAAAGGATAATTGGGCATTGCTGACTTGATCTTTTAAAGAAGAAACGGCAATAATTTTATTTTCGTTGGCAAAAAAAGTTAAGTAAATTGGCAAAACTAGAATGACTAGAGTCAGAATACGAGAAATCGATTTTTTCATTTTTTTAATATTGTTTCAACTGTATAAAGATATTATTTCTAACATATGTTTGTCAAGAAGTTGTTCTTAATAAGAAATTAATAATTTGATTATAAACGTAAAATAGTGAACCATCTTGATATAGTTTTTTAGTAGAAATGGAGTTAGGAGATTTTTTTACTATCCGTCTTTATAGATTCGTTCGATTTTGTTTTTATTAATTTTGACTATGTGTTTCATAGTTTTGTTAAAAAAATAACAAATTATTTTAAACGTAAAAGGTTAAAAAAATATAAAAATAAAATTTGTTAAAATAGCCTTATGGTAAATAAAGAATTTTTTGATGAAAGTTATTTAAAGGGTTTTATTAGTGGAAATGAGTTAATAGGTTGGAATCAAAAAGTTAAAGAAAAGCATGAAGAAATTCATAATAAAACAGGAGAAGGAAGTGATTTTTTGGGGTGGGTGGATTTACCGGTTAATTATGATAAAGAAGAATTTGATCGAATAAAAATAGCAGCAGAAAAAATTAGAAATGATTCAGATGTTTTAGTGGTGATTGATATTGGTGGTCCATATTTATCAGCAAGATCAGTGATTGGAGCTTTGAGTGGTGATGAAAAAGTTGAAATCTATTTTACTGGCCATGATTTAAGTTCACTACAGATGATTGATTTACTTAAAAAAATTGAAAACAAGAATGTGTCATTGGCGGTGATTTCTAAATCAGGAACAACAACTGAACCGGCTGTGGCTTTTAGAATTTTAAGAGAATGGATGGAAAATAAATATGGCGAAGAGGCTAATAAAAGGATTTATGCAGTAACTGATAAGGAAAAAGGAACTTTAAAAAAATTATCAACAATAAAGGGATATGAGACTTTTATAGTTCCGGATGATGTAGGGGGTAGGTATTCAGCATTGACTCCGATGGGATTATTACCAATGGCAGTGGCGGGAATTAATATTGAAGAATTAATAAAGGGAGCACAAAAAGCCAGAGAGTATTTTAATAATGAGAATTTGATTGAAAATGACTGTTATAAATATGCGGTTTACCGAAATATTTTTTATCAACAAAGTAAATTAGTTGAAGTATTGGCTAGTTATGAACCATGTCTGTTTTATATGAGTGAATGGTGGAAACAGCTTTTTGGGGAGAGTGAAGGTAAAGATAAAAAAGGAATTTTTCCAGCAACTGTTAGTTTTACGGCTGATTTACATTCGATTGGGCAATATATGCAAGACGGAAATCGAATTTTAATGGAGACAGTTTTGTCGATTGAAGAGGATAATGAAAAATTAGTAATAAAAAATGATCCGCAAAATTTAGATGAATTAAATTTTGTAGCGGGAAAAACGATGGATGAGGTCAATAAAATAGCGATGGAATCGACAATTGCGGCACATACTGAAGGAGATGTGCCAAACATGGTAATTAGAATACCAAGATTAGATGAATTTAATTTGGGATATTTGATTTATTTTTTCCAAAAAGCTTGTGCAATGAGTGGATATTTGTTGGGAGTGAATCCGTTTAATCAACCAGGAGTGGAAGTGTATAAGAAAAAGATGTTTGCGTTGTTAGGAAAGCCGGGGGCTTAAAATAATGAATGAAAGAGAAGCAATAAATACAAATCGGTTGGAAAGGGCAACAGAAAAAGATGTTGACAAGGTTTTTGAGGTGATTAAGGCAGATGGCGATTGGTTATTAAAAGAAAAAGGCTTAGACCATTGGTCATCTTATTACACCAGAGAAATTATGGAAAATAAAGTTAAGAAACAGGAAGTTTATTTAACTTATAAAAATAATGAGGTAGTGGGGACAATTTCTTTTGGTGAATATCCACCTGATTATTATGTTTTAAAAAATAGAGAAGCTTTTACTGACCCAAAAGCAAAAGCACTTTATTTGTCGTCATTAGCAATAAAACCAGAATTTCATGGTCAGGGAATTGCAAGTGATTTAATGAATTTTGCTGATTCGACAGCTAAAAGTCGAGGAGCGGAATATGTTCGATTTGATTGTCGAGAAGAATATGGTGATTTAGTAAATTTTTATATTAAAAGAGGTTATAAAAAGGTTGGATCGTTTGTTGAAGAAGAAGGTTATAACTATTTATTGATGGAAAAGAAGGTTTGAAAAAACAAACAACTTTTATTTATAAATACTGTGAGACCCAATAGGCTGAAACCATATTTCATTTTCTAATTCAAAACTAAAGATCACTCGATAATGATAATCAATGGAATATGAATAAAAGCCTTTTAATTTGCCAATTAATGGATGGGTTTTAAGACGTGGGTCAAAAGGGTTATTTCGAAAAATCGATTCTTGTTTTTCAAACTTATGTTGAATTGATTTAGGAGTTTTTTTGATATGATTTTAAAAAATCTTTCGAATAATAAATATTCACTGTAATTTATTTTACATATTTTTTAAATATTTGAAAGACTTAAGCAAAAATTTTTTACCGTTTTTCATTTCTTTTTGGCTTTGTTTCAATTTTTTATAAAGTTGTTCTTCGGACCAATCTCGGAGAAGACAGCGAAAGAATTCGCTTTTAGAAGCATATTGACCGTCTTTAGTTGCATCGTCAACCATTTTTGATAATTTTTCTGGTAGAGAAATGTTGATTATTTGACGCATAATTGAATTTGATCTGTAACAGTTTGTGTATTAATTGTAATACAAAAAGCCGTCATATCAAGGAGGGATTTTAAAATATTTTGGAGTTGAAACCCCTCAGCCCTGAGGGCAGCTCCCCTTGACAGGGGAGCGATATTGATGTGATTATTATTACATATATAATTTTTTTTAACCCTTTCTTTAATACTTTTTTTGGTTTTTTGCTCCCCTGTCAAGGGGAGCTGTTGAACGAAGTGAAACTGAGGGGTTTGAATTTAAAAGGGAAGGGTTTGAAATGAAAAAAGATGTTGTTATTGAAGCTAAAACTAAAAAATATCATTTGAAATATCGCGATTCTTTAACTTGGGCGGCTAAAAATAATCGTAAAAATGAAACAGAGAGCGAAAAAATATTATGGAATAAATTATTAAGAAAAAAGTATTTGGGGTATAAATTTACTAGACAAAGGCCGATTAATAGATTTATTGCAGATTTTTATTGTTCTGAATTAAGTCTAATTATTGAGGTTGATGGAGACTCTCATATAGTCAAAAAAGAAAGAGACATTTTAAGAGATAAATTTCTAAAGTGTTGTGGAATAAAAACAATAAGAGTAAATAATGATGATGTTTTGAATAATATTGAAAAAGTGGAAAAAGAAATAAAAGAATTTATTAAAATAGAGGGTTTTAAATTTTAGGAATTGGTTTTGATTTGAATTTTCTGACCCCGAAAATCAGGCCGACGACGAGTAATATAAATAAAACAGGAGAAATTGGCAAAACGTAAAATGAAGTTTCATATGATTTGGCATTGAGAGAGGAATCGAGAGTGGCAGTAACTTTATAATGACCGGGCCAAAAAGGTGGGTTTATTTGACAGGTGGTTTGATCAGTACAGAAAATATCTCGACTGTGATGGTTTAAAACATTATCAGGGCTTAGTTCTAATTCTTTAATAATTTGGTCATTTTTAGTGATGGTAATTTTACCGTTAGTCTTAAAAAAGAAATCGGAATTATTTTTTATTTTTCCTTCAAAAGTGATGGGATTAAAAAAGATATCTTTGATTTTTGGAGAAATGGAAAAAGATTGAATTTCAGAGGCGACTTTTGGGTTTTCGGTGTCAGAAACAGTCAATAAAAGATGGGAGCCAATTTTACCGCTAGCTTGGCTAAAGTTATCCTTGGAAGCGGTAGTGATATTTTGATCTTGAAAAACGAAAAAGGTGTAATAATTATCGGACAGTGGTATTGTTGAATTAGTTTTGATTTTTAAAACTAATTGTTGTTTAGAATTAGCGGCTAAAGTAAAGGGTTGACCGAGTTGGATATTGGCATTGTTAAGGGAAAATTCAATATTGGAGTTATTGACGGCTTGATTATAATTAACAGAGCCGTTGGTGCCGCTGGGAATCCAGGGTAAAACTTCAGTGTTGAGGGTAATTGATGAACCAGAATCGTTGATGACATTATAGGCTTGAATAATAGTGACTCCTGGTTTTAAAACAAATTCGATTTGAGCTGGAGAGAGAGTTAGATTAAAGTTGGGCATAGAGGTTAATATTTAGGAACAGCAATAAAATTAATAGAATTTTCATAAGTACCGGCGGCTTGGAGGGGAGAAATATTTATTTTATAAGTGATGAGAGAGGAATGATCTTTGACTCGAGTTGGTTCAGACATTAAAATTTTGGCAGTTTCGCCGGAAGAATTGTCAGCAAATTGACGGAAGTAAGTGGTATTAGTGAAGTAACTGGAAGTGCCATCACCATTAGCATTAAAACCAAAGCCGTAAGTGGAATTATTGGTCCAAACTCCAGAAACAGATTCAGAACAAGAACTAGAATCACATTTAGTATCGGGAATAGTATTTCCAAGAGATTTTAAAGGGTGGTTAGCAATGGCAAGAACATCATAACCGTGTCCGGTTGGAGTACTGATGGTTAAAGTATTCGTAACAGTTGAGCCAATATTAGGAGTAAGGGAGCCAAAATTTAAATCAGTGTTACTAATTTCAAAAGACAAAGGAATACCGCTTTCATAAAGATACTGAAAACCAGCTTTAAGAACATAACCAACATTGTCATATCGACCTGGGGCATTTTGACCAACGGTGTCGGTGAGGGTGTAATTAGTAGAAGTTTTTCTGCCGGAGGTCATATTGAAATTACCAAAATCGATATGGTAACTGGCGGAATCAAAAGTTTGGGCAAGTGAGGTGTTAGGTCGTAGATAGTAGATCGTAAGTAAAAAAATAATGAACAAACCCACCTGTTTCGTAATTGCGAAACTTCCTCCCTTAAAAAAAGAGGATAAGATTTTCCCCCTCGTTGAGGGGGAATGCCACGAAGTGGAAGGGGGTTTAGTCATCTGATTCATTGTCGATTGATGCAGTTAATTTATCGGAAGAATGTAGAAGTGATTTAGCTGATTCTTTAATTTTATGAATTTGGTTTTTTTGGGTGGGAGTAAGAGGGGTCGATAAAATTTCAGAACTGGAATCGATAATTTGATAAAGACCGGTTTTTAATTTAAGAGAATGCCAAAGTAAAACATCAGTTTCATCTTCGGTAATAATTTCTTCATTTTTGGTTTTTTCAGAAAATTGTTTACCCATAAACCAGGCCAGTGGAGTTATAAGTAATAAAGAAGAAAGGGTAATAACAGAATTAAAGGAATTGAGTGATTGTGATAGTATTAGAACTAGAAAAAGAGAATAAGTTAAAGTTGAGGAGGAAGGATTTTGAAAGGCAATAATAAAGAGAAAGAAATAGATAAGAAAGAAAAAAGGAGAATTAAGACCATTAGTAGAGAAGATGATGATATTAATTAGAAGAGCAACTAAGTGGAGAGAAAAGGTTTTTTTAGTGAAATAAAGAATTAAAATAGCGATGGAAGTGATAGCAATTAATTGAGGGGCGAAATAAAGGTAATTGGAAATGGAAAAGAGAAAGGAAAAAACAGAAACCAAAAAGAATAAAATAATACTAATTATTTGAGGCATTATTAATAGTATCGGTTATTTTATAGAAAGTATCAAGTTTTTGGACAAGAAAAAGCCCCAACGGTGTTTATTGATTACCGTTGAGGCCAATATAATTGATGGTTTATTTTGCCAGGTTTATTTTAGATGGGAACATATGCCAAGGCTGAAAAAAATTGTTACATATCGTTGTACTGTTATTGATAATGTTGACAAAATCCTCGCCGCTTAGAATTATAAGGGTGAAACCTTTGTCATCAAATGATCTGATGTCGAGTTCTGTTTTGCCGAGAAAATTTTTGATATTTTCGATTTTTTCATCAACAGAAAAATTTTCTGGTTTGGTTACTTCCGTAAAACCAGTAGGGATAGAGTCTTCTGGATAAAAGACGGTAATAAAAAGTTTATTAATTATGTCCATCACTATACTCACTCCTTTCATTATTGTTTTTTTGAGTTCACTCTCGATATTCAAAATATTTCCAAATGGTAAAAGGTGAACAAAAACCACTATTACTGGTTATATTGTAGAACTCAATATAATCTAAAGTAACCATAGAAAACGCTTCTATTGCTCCAGATATATTTGAACATCCTTTAACTTGTTTAATATCGAGATTTTCTTTTTCAAGAAAATTTTTGATATTTGCAATTTTCTCTTCATAAGAATTTGTTGGTTGAATTATTTCTGAAAATGCGAGTGGGGTATGGTTTTTTGAGAGATAAATAATAAATACTTTTTGTGCCATTTCTAAAATCTCCTTTCTTTTTTGGTTTTTAAGGTTCGCTTTTGAACAATTGGTGTATTTTAACATAACTTTTTTATTTTTTTTTAATAAAAGGTAGATATTGTTGGTGAGTGGATTTGTTAAAAAATATACAGAATTTAAAAATAGTTGATGGGTTATTAGTATTGGGTTTTTTGTTGGTTATTTTAGGAATTGGAATAAATTTTAGAGATCAATTTATGGAAAAAGGTAAAACAGAAATAGTGTCAAATAATGTTGGGTCAACGGAGAAAAATGATACACAAATTAATAATGAGGTAACGATTGATATATCGGGTGAGGTGGTAAATCCAGGGGTATATAAATTAGAAAATGGAGCAATTTTAGATGATGCGATTGCGATGGCGGGAGGTTTAGGGAGCAAGGCTAATTTAACTTGGATAGATAAAAATTTAAATAGAGCGGAAAAACTTTATGATGGTCAGAAAATTTATATTCCCAATGTTGTTGATGATGAAAAAGTGATATTGGGGGTAAGTACAACCAAAAACATAATTCGAATAAACACGGCAAGTTTGGAAGATTTGGATGCATTAAATGGAGTCGGTCCATCGATTGCTCAAAGAATTATTGATTATCGGACTGAAAATGGGGGATTTAAAAGTATTGAAGAAATTAAATTAGTGCCGGGAATTGGGGATAAGATGTTTGAAAAAATTAAGAATGATATCCAATTATGATTTGATGAAGGGGCGACCACAAGAGTCGCCCTTACAAAAAGTAGGGGCAGGTCTTGTGCCTGCCCTATTTATTTTATGTTTTATTTTGATTTATAAGTTTATAGATAAAGATAGTTTGATTGGGGTGATTTTTAAAAATTTGCCGCCGAGAGAGGCGGCGTTAATGGCAGGGATGGTGTTTGGTGATCAAAATAATTTTGATAAAAATATGATTGCAAATTTTAGAGATAGTGGAGTGATTCATATTATGGTGGTGAGTGGAACAAATATTGTTTTAGTGTTCCGAGGATTAGTGGAGAGATTGGCGAGTTGGACGGGTAGAAAGAAAGCGATTATTTTTGGATTTGGAATGATTTTGATTTATATGAACTGGGTGGGATTTGAAATACCAGCAGTGAGAGCTTTTTTATTAATGAGTTTGTTTTATTGGGCTCAATTGTTGGGAAGAAAATTTGATTTAGGGCGGGCTGTAATTTTAATAATTTTAATTATGGTTTTGGCTGATTATCGGGTGTTGTTTAGTGCCAGTTTTTATTTGAGTTTTGTGGCGTTTGGAGCGGTGGTTTTAAATTTTCGAAAAGAAAGAAAATGGTGGAGTGATTTATGGAATTCGTTTTGGGTGAGTTTATGGCTGTTGCCAATTTTAGTAATGTTGTTTGGAAAAATGAGTTTGGTGGCGCCAATAACTAATTTTTTAATTTTATTTTTAATAGAGATAATCACAATATTGGGGGTATTGGGAGGTGTATTGGGATTAATCGTGCCGGTTTTGGGAAAGATAATTTTGTGGCTAAGTTTTCCTTTGTTGAAGTACATACTATTAATAGTAGAGGGATTAGGGAATTTATCTTGGGCGAGTGTGGAAATAAAATTTAATTGGATTTGGTTGATTGGTTGGTATTTGTTATTAATTTATTTTTTGTTTAAAAATTCTCGTCACGAATTATGATTATTGGCTCGATAATATTTTTGCCGTGCTCACGCCCTTCGGTAGTGCACCTCGGATGTTGCGCGCGGAAAAATACAATCTCGCCAAATATAATTTATGAAAATTAGAATTATTTTATTTTTGTCATTAATGGCTTTGGTAGTGATATTTTGGTTGACGTTGCCGTCGCAAAAAGTGAATGTGATTTTTTGTGATGTGGGGCAAGGGGATGCAACTTTGGTGACTTATAAAAACTGGCAGATGTTAATTGATACGGGTCCGAATAATAAAAGAGTATTAACTTGTTTGGAAAAAAATGTGCCATTTTGGGATAAAAAAATTGAAGTGGTAATGATTACTCATGGGGATAATGATCATAGTGGAGGGTTAACAGATGTGTCTAAATTTTATCAAATTGAACAAATAATTGATTCAAAAAAAGTGAGTCAATTTGATTTAATTAAGACTAATTGGATGGAATTTGAGGTGGTCAATCCGAGAGAAAAAGTAAAAGAAGAGAAAGATAATAATGAAAATGCGATTGCGGGTATTTTAAAATTTTATGACACTAAATTAAAAAAAGAAATTAAAGTTTTTATGGCGGCGGATATTGATTTAGAAACAGAACAAAGATTAGTTTGGCAAACCGTTCTTCGTCAAGATTCCGGAACGGTAAATATTTTAAAGGTGAGTCATCATGGATCAAAAAATGGGACAAGTAAAGAATTGTTAGAGTTATTAAAACCGAAAATAGCAGTGATTAGTGTGGGAGCAAAAAATAAATTTGGTCATCCAACAAAAGAAGTGTTAAATAAACTAAAAGAGAAAGGAGTTGAAATTTGGAGAACTGACCTGAATGGAGAAATTTCTACTGCGGATTTGCATTTTTAGAAACTTCATCATAGACAACTTTTGAAACTTGCTTAATAAAACCAGCGGCTTGATCAAAATCATCAGCACGGCTCATGATGCAAAGAAGATAAGGTTTGTTTGGAAGATAAATAATACCACAATCATGAAGTTGTTTTTCATGACTAGGTAAAAATTGACGTTCGCCAAATTTATGAGCAATGGTAATATTTTCAGGAACGCCAGCGACTAGACCTTTATAGTATTGACTTTTACTTAAAAGAGTAAGAGCTTTTTCAGACATGCCTTGGTCTAAATATGAGGCATTGAATAGAATACGGAAGAAAGAGGCATAATCTTTGACAGTAATAATGTCGCCGTTGGGATCGTTTTGGGCTTTGGAAATATCAACATCGAGATCTTGATAGACTTTATAAATTTTCATATTGTCAATATTATCTAGAAGTAATTCGTAAGCGGCATTGTCAGAGTAAATAATCATACGTTCAATTAAATCTTCGATAGTATATTCTTTATCTATTTCTAAAGTTTGAGTAGGAGTAATGTTTTGTTGACTGTAGTCAAAAGTTTTATTGTTAATAATTTTTTTAGTTAGAATGGAGGAATCATTTTCAGCAGCTTTGAAATAGGCCATCATAACTGGTACTTTAATGAGACTGGCTGGAGAAAAATATTCATTAGCATTAATGCCAATCCAAGGTCCATTATTTAAATCGCGATAGTAAACTGATCCAAATGAAATTTTTTTGTTATTAACTTCCTGATCGATAATAAACTGAATAGATTGTTTTAATGAGGTTAAATTTGGATCTTGGCTGATAGTCGAACTTTCGCATTCTAATAAAGGGTTTATAAATTGATAGTTGAAGTTTTTGCGTATTTCTTTACTTAATTGTGGAGTTGAAGTGAGGATATAAGGTGAAGCAATAACACCTATTACAAAACTTGCCAAAACAACCGAAGAGGTGATAATTATTTTTTTAGTTGGTAAAGACATGGATACTATTATGATAGTATCATTAAAAAAAATTTTTTGTAGTAAAATAATCTATGGAAAATTTTAGGGAAATAGAAAATAAATGGGGGAAATTTTGGGAAGAACACTCTGAGCTTTATCAGGCAGATAATGATTCCGAAAAAAATAAGAAATATATTTTAGTTGAATTTCCATATCCAAGTGGCAGTGGTCTTCATGTGGGTCATGCTTTTAGTTTTACAGGGGGAGATGTTTATGCCCGGTTTAAAAGAATGCAAGGAGAAAATGTTTTATTTCCAATGGGCTGGGATGCGTTTGGATTGCCGACAGAAAATTATGCAATTAAGATGAAAAGAAAACCGCAAGAAGTAACTAAAGAGAATACAGATATGTTTAGAAAACAGATGAAGGATTTGGCTTTTTCGTTTGATTGGAGTCGGGAAGTGAATACAACTGATCCGAGTTATTATAAATGGACTCAATGGATTTTTATTCAACTATTTAATAAGGGGTTGGCATATAAAAAAGAAATGCCGATTAATTGGTGTCCGAGTTGTAAGATTGGTTTAGCAAATGAAGAAGTGGTGGATGGAAAATGTGAGAGATGTGGATCAGAAGTGAGCCGAAGAAATATTTCCCAATGGGTGGTTAGAATAACAGAATATGCTGATAAATTAATTGAGGGGTTAGAAAAAACTAATTTTATTGAAAAAGTAAAACAAGCTCAGATTAATTGGATTGGAAAATCAGAAGGAGCCAAAATAAAGTTTAAAGTTAAAAGTTTGTCAAGTTCATCAAGTAGTAGAGACGCCATGCATGGCGTCTCTACAGATTATCTTGAGGTGTTTACAACTAGACCGGATACGTTGTTTGGAGCCACGTTTATGGTGATAGCACCAGAACATGAATTAGCATTGGAAATGGCAAAAAATAATGAAGAAATTAAAAAATATATTAGTGAAACAAGAAAAAAATCAGATTTAGAAAGAACGGAACTTTCCAAAGATAAAACCGGAGTGTTCTCAAGATTATATGCAATTAATCCAGCTAATGGTAAAGAAATTCCAATTTGGATTTCTGATTTTGTTTTAGCAAGTTATGGAACTGGAGCAATTATGTCCGTCCCAGCTCATGATGAAAGGGATGAAGAATTTGCTAAAAAATTTGGTTTAGAAATAATTAGTGTCTATGATGAAAAAAATAATAAAGTATTAAATTCAGAGTTTTTAAATGGTTTAAATAAAAAAGAAGCAATTAAAAAAATGATTGAGTGGATTTCGGAAAAAGGGATTGGAGAAAAAACATCGTCTTATCATTTAAGGGATTGGATATTTTCCAGACAGCATTATTGGGGGGAACCAATACCAATGGTTAATTGTCCAGAGTGTGGTTGGGTGCCGGTATCAGAAGAACAGTTGCCAATTGTATTACCAGAAGTGGGAGCATATGAACCGACCGATGACGGTAAAAGTCCGTTATCAAAAATTGAAAGTTTTGTAAAAACTAAATGTCCAAAGTGTGGCGGAGAGGCGGAAAGAGAAACAGATACTATGCCAAACTGGGCTGGTAGTGATTGGTATTTTTTGAGATATATTGATCCACATAATGATACAGTTCTAGCTAGTCAAGAATTGATGAAATATTGGTGCCCAGTTGATGTTTACATTGGAGGAGATGAACACAATGTCCTTCATTTGCTTTATTCACGGTTTATTTATAAATTTTTGTGGGATTTGGGAGTGGTGCCAAAAGAACAACCGGAGCCTTATTATAAAAGGTTATCCCATGGAGTAATTTTAGGTCCAGATAATCAAAGAATGAGCAAATCTAAAGGCAATGTGATTGTGCCGGAAGTAGTAGCTGATAAATATGGAGTTGATGTGGTGAGGATGTACATGATGTTTATGGGTCCATTTGATTCGACTATGGCTTGGAACGAAAACACTTTAATGGGAGTTAAAAGATTTTTGGATAGATTTGAACAGTTTATTAAACTACAAATTAATCAGACTGAAAGTGAGACTGCTAAAAATAGAGAAATTAAAGTGATACTAAATAAAACAATTAAAAACATTACGGAGATGAATGAGCAGTTCAAATACAACACTGCTATTGCTCAAATGATGGAATTGTTAAATAGTTTATCCGGTTATAAGATTGGAGTGGAAGATACAAAAACTTTGGTTAAGTTAATAGCGCCGTTTGCGCCGTATATAGCAGAAGAATTATGGTATAAATTGGAAAATGAAGGGTCGGTTCATGTTGCTGAGTGGCCAAAGACTGACCCTCAATATTTAATTGAAGAGGAAGTCATGATAATGATAGCTATAAATGGTAAAACAAGGAGTGAATTAAAAATAGAGACCGATAAAATCGACAACAAAGATTTAATTTTAGATTTAGTTAAAAAAGACGAGAAAATAATTAAGTGGATAGGCACAAATGATATAGTTAAAGAGATATATATACCTGGTAAGATGGTTAATCTTGTAGTAAAACTATAAATATATCAAGCAAAAACTAATTTCTTTTGCTAATCAAAAGAGGATTAGTTAAAGACGGAAAAGTATGAATAAAACAAAAAGCTTTAAATTAAATAATGGAATTAGAGGGGTAATTGTACCTTTGCCGGGTTTAAAGTCGGTAACTACTGAAGTTTTTTTGAAAATAGGTTCTAAATATGAAAGTAAGGGTGAATTTGGATTGAGTCATTTTTTGGAGCATATGGCTTTTAAAGGAACAGTTAAGCGACCAACAGCACAACAAATTAATACAGAAATTGATGCGAAGGGTGCTGGTTACAATGCTGGGACAGGGCATGAAATGACTTCTTATTATGTGACTACAGTAAAAGAAAATGCAACTTGGGCAATAGAATTACTTTCAGATATACTTTTAAATTCAATTTATGACAAAGAAGAAACAAAAAAAGAAAGAGGAGTAATAATTGAAGAGATCAGAATGTATCAAGATAACCCAATGATGGGATTGGGGGGTGAATTTACTAATTTTTTATATGGAGATTCAAAAATTGGTTGTTGGAATATAGCGGGTGAGGTTAATGATATAAAGAATGTTGACAGAAAGACAATTGTTGATTATAAAAATAAATTTTTTAACCCCGAAGAAATGGTAGTAGTAGTTTGTGGAGATGTAGATGAAAGCTTAGAAGGAAGTATAAAAGATAGTTTTAGTGGTGTTTTAAAAAATGATTTGGTCTTGCCAGAGGTTAAATTAATTTTAAATAAAGAAAAAAACAAGACAATTAAAAAGGAGCTTGAACAGGGTCATTTTTGTATGGGCTTACCAGCTTTAGGATGGTCCGATAAGAGAAAACATGCTTTAAGGTTACTAGATATAGTAATGGGCGGAAATAGCTCTTCTAGGCTTTATAGTAGGATAAGAGAAGAGAAGGCTCTGGCTTATTATGTGTCGTCGGTTGGAGAATTGTTTAAGGAAGGTGGTTATTGGGCAATTCAGTCTGGAGTTAATCTGGAAAAAATAAATGAGGCAATGGAAATAGTCAGAGAAGAGATTGGTAAAATTGCAGAATCAATTAAAGAAGAAGAATTAATGAGAGCTAAAGACTATTTTTTGGGTAAGACTAAATTAGCAATGGACAGAACGAGTTTTATTTCTAGTTTTGTAGGGCAAAAGATTTTATTGGAAAACAGTGAAGAGACAATAGAGGAAGAATTGGAGAAGTATAAAAAAGTGACTTTTAAAGAGGTTAAAGATTTGGCAAAAGAGATATTTAAAAGCGAAGAAATTAGGACTTTGGTGTGTCATAACAAGTGATTGTTATGACATTTAGCATTTGATTTTTTGTCTGCTAAGGGTTTTTTCATAATACAATTACTGGATTTTTAGGAATAAGTGGTGTTTAAAATTGTTTTTAAAAAAGGGCTTGAACCGGAAAAATTTAATATTTTGGAAGAAAAATATTTGATTTTAATTGATATATTTATTTTGAAGGTTTTTTAAAATTTTCTATTTTTTTTAAAAAAAATAGAGGAGGAAAGGTTTTTTAGTCTTATAATGTATCAAAATACGGAGATTATGTTTGGTTTTAATCGTAAATGATATCTTTAGGTATAAGTTTTTAGAAATCTTTTTGCGGAGAAAAAAATAATGAAAAAAATCAAAAGAAAGTGCGGTAATCAAAAAAAATAATGCGGAGAAAGATAGTTTTTATATTTGAAATATGCGGTAAATCACTGTGAAAGGGGACAAAAAGAGAGGATGTTTTGAAATTTGTATCCCCACCAAGAATCGAACTTGGATTTACCACTTAGGAGGTGGTCGTTCTATCCATTGAACTATGAGGACTGGTTTTAAAATTTTTTTTAAATTTCTAATATTTCAAATCCATTTTTAAAAAAAAGAAGGATATTAAAAATTTTAAGTCAGGGATACAGGATTCGAACCTGCAACCTCAGCGTCCCGAACGCTGCACGCTACCAATTGCGCCAATCCCTGTAAGCCTGTCTGAGGAGTATTATATCTCAAATAAAGTTTTAAACCAAAAATGATATGGAAAGATAACTTTTTATTTAAAATGATGTTTTAATGATTTTAATCTTTTTTAATGTATTTTTAATATTTAGCAGTCTTTATGGTTTTTGCTAAAGGTTGAATTATTTTTGTTTGGCGATGTTTATGGTTATAAACATTTTTTTAAAAGATTAAAAAAATATTAAATTTGATTCGATTAATTTTTTTGAAAAATAAGTGAAACAAAAGGGATGGAAACGATTATCAAATGGGTTATACTAACCATTAGTGGGTAAAATAGAAATCAAAAACGCATTTGCCAATAACCTAAAGAATGTAAATATTGAAATTCCGCTTGAGAAATTAGTGGCCGTGGTTGGGAAAAGTGGTAGTGGTAAATCATCTTTAGTTTATAACGTTTTGTATGAAGCCTCCCGAGGTCATGATACTAAGGCAACAATTAGTAAATTGCCGAAGACATACGTAATTGCACAAAAAGTTAAACCTATGGGAAATAGTAGTTTAGGAGAAACCAACCTTAATAATCTAAATAAAATCCTAAGGGAAATAAAAAGTGGAGATTTATTGATTGTTGATGAACCATGTGCAGGCATGGCTAAAATTGATCGAATTAATATCATAAGTATTCTGAAAGAAACTGTTAAAAAAGGAATTTCAGTAATTGTTGTTGAACATAGTAAAGACGTGATAATTAATTCAGACTATATAATTGAATTTGGTCCTGAATCTGGAGCAAAGGGAGGAGAAATAATATTTAAAGGATCGATAGAGAAATTTAGAAAATCAAAGACAACTACTTCGGAATATGTTTTTTCTGACAAAGCGTCTTTAGTTGATTATCGAAGAAGTCCAAATGATAAAGCAAAGATTATGCAAAATAAAAAATTGAGCATAAAAGAAATAACTAAATATAATTTAAAAGATTTTAATCTAGAATTTCCTTTGGGTAGCTTGGTTTGTATTTCAGGAGAAATGGGAACAGGCAAGTCAGCATTACTTTCAGTGGTTTATGGAGCACTTTTTAAAGGTAAAGGTGCTTGGAAACTAAAACAAGGATTCAAATCAATTGAAGGAAAAACAAATGTTAGACGTTCATATTTAGTAGATCAATCTTCACTTAGTTCAATTTCTACTAGCACTCCGGCAACTTATTTGGGGATTTGGGATAGTATAAGGGATCTATTTGCTAGTTTGCCTGAAAGTAAAAAGGCTGGTTTAACTAAGGCCGACTTTAGTTTTAATAAAAAAATGAATAAGGAAGTGCAGTATAATGAAAAAAGTATTTTTGATGTTCTAGAAATGACAATTGATCAAGCGATTAATTTGTTTTCTGATTCTTCTTTGGTGGTAAGAAAATTAAGTTTTCTTCAAGAAGTGGGATTAGGGTATTTAACTTTAGGCCAGAAGTCTGGAACCTTAAGTGGGGGAGAGTCTCAAAGAGTAAGATTGGCAAAAATATTGTCTAAAAAATTAGGCGATCGTTGTATCTATATCTTGGATATACCTTCTAGAGGGCTTCATCTTAGTAATCTTCCAGTTCTTGTTAAGGTATTTCAAAAAATTATTGATAAAAATAATACTGTTTTAATTGCAGAGAATAAAGAGGAATTAATTGAAAATTGTGATTGTGTTATTAATCTTACAAAATAAATAATCACCTGAGGCTTGACACTAATATAAAAAGTATTTAAACTGTTTGATATGACTGATAATGATAGAAATGCAAGAACTTTAGTTGCTTGTTTTGTTTTGGCGGTATTATCTTTGACAGTTTTGAGATTTGTGGAAATGGGGCAGAATGTAGCTGTTGTCTCTAGGAGTCAGGTTTTAGGAGAAACTGTGCAAAAGGAAGATGTGATTTTACCAAATGCCGAGGTAGAAAGAGAGGTTTTACATGCAAATTATATTGGTCGTTAATTGATTTTAATATAAGATTTGATTTCGGTGAGAGTTTTTCCTGCTAGAAAAGAATTGGCTGAAAAGTCTTCTTGAGTGACATCTTTTCCAAACCAAGATGGTGGTTTAAACGATTCCATCTCTGTTTCTGATTCAAATTCAACCTCAACGAAGGCCAATCCTTTTAAATTGTTTTGATATAAATCAAGTTCGGCGACTAAATTGTTTTTAAGGGGAATTTGATATCTGATTTTTTCTAAATATTTTTCGACTGTGGGCCATAATTTATTAAATTCAGATTCAGTTAAGGGAATATTTATTTCTTCGGCGACACTATAATCATTTTCTTTTACTGGTAATTTTTTGGTTAATTCGAACTTATTACCTTTTTGTCTGATTCTTAAAGGGGATGGGGTGGAGGAAATATAACCCTGTTTAATTTTTTCTGAATTGTAAGATGATAAATTGTCAGGAATATTTTTAACTAAATAGGTTTTTTCTATCTCTAACATTATTTAATAGTAATGGAGTATAGATTCTCTTGAGCGTTGTTATATGGTGCTATTAAAGTGATGATCTTGCTGCCATCTAACCAAGGATACACAGCATCTTTGTTGAAGTTGCCAGCAAAAAGAGTTTGTTTATTGGTATTATCATATTCGATGGTTTGAATTTTTTGGTCTTCTATAAAAATAAGGTTATTAGAATTAGCAATCCAATTTAGATTGTAAAGATCTTTTGATCCGAGCCAAAAATTAGTATCGTCTTTAAAATCATAAACGTAGTAATTATCTTTTTTAATATCTCGGGATTGAGGTTGAGTACTTTGAGCGGGAGGAGGAGTAATAATATCTTTTTTAAGATTACCATCGGCTTGGGCTAAGTATAAAACTTTAGTTTCATCTTCATTAAAAATAATGGTTTTAGCAGAAGTGGTGGATACGAACGGTTGAAGTTCAATAGGTAGAAGAGTAGTTTTGGTTTTAATAATTTCCTGCTCTTGAAGATTCCAATCTTCTTTTATTAAAGATAATTTAGCAGTGACATCATATAGATTTTTATAATCAGTGGTAGTTGACAGATCGATTAAAAAATTGACGCCTTTGGTTGGGTTAGAAGCTAAAATTTGTTTTGAGTTTGGAGAAAAGGTGAAAGTAAATTTTGACCAATCGAGATTTTGAAGATTAGAACTTAATTGTTTGGCTGAATTTTTAGATAAAAAGGAAGCGGTATCGCTAAGTTCGAGAAGATAAAGACCATTATCTTTGGCGGCAGAAGCGGAGGCAACAGAAAAAACAACAAGACTATTATTTGGACTGATTGTTGGATTAATGGCTCCGGCGACGGTAATTGGTCTAAGATCAGGAGAAGATCGAAAAAGCTGAGTGGTGGTTTGGTAAACAATTTCTTTTTTGACTTGAATATTTTTTTGCCAAGGAAGATATCCATCTTTTACTATTTTTATAGTGTAGTTATTGGGTGGAAGATTAATAGTATCGTCAGTGGCGGTGATTAAACGGTCGTCAATATAGACTGAAGCACCTTTAGGTTTGGAGGTGGCAGAAATAATACCGGTGGCAAGAAAGCTAACTTTGCCTTTAGTGGAAATTTGATAACCTTTAGCAAAAAAGGTGATACCGATGGTAGTTCCAACGATAAAGATGAGGACAAAAAAGATTACTAAAAGGCTTCTTTTGTTTGGTTTTGACATGGTTATATTATATCGTAATTAGGATAAAATTAGTGTATGAGTTTGTTTAAAAAATTGGCAATAGATTTGGGAACGGCCAATTCGGTGGTGTGGGAAGCGGGAAAAGGAATTGTATTGAATGAACCGACAATTGTAGCAGTAGGAATTGAGGATAGAAAAGTTTTAGCGGTAGGAAACGAGGCAAAGAAGATGTTGGGTAAAACACCAGAATATATTGAAGTAATTCAACCATTAGAAGATGGGGTGATTGCTGATTATGAGGTGACCGAAGCAATGCTTCGCTATTTTATGAAACAAGTAATGGGAAACAATTGGTTTATTGGTCCGGAGGTGATGATATGTGTTCCGGCTGGGGTGACTCAAGTTGAACAAAGAGCGGTGATAGATGCGATGTTGTCAGCTGGAGCGAGAAAGGCTCATTTGATTGACGAACCATTGGCGGCAGCGATTGGATCAAAAATCCCAGTGGCGGAAGCTTTTGGAAATATGATTGTAGATATTGGAGGTGGGGCGGCAGAAGCGGCGGTGATTGCTTTAGGGGGAGTGGTGACTCATAAAAGTGTAAGAGTAGGAGGAAATAAATTAGATAAAGTAATAATGGATTTTTTAAAGAAAAAATACAGTTTGGTGATAGGTGATCAAACTGCAGAGACGATTAAAATTCAACTAGGAAGTGCAATTAAGCCAAAGAAGTTGGAGACAATGGAAATAAATGGAAGAGATTCAATTTATGGTTTACCTAAAAATGTGATAATTAGTACAGATGATGTCTATGAAGCAATAAGACCGGTGTTAGATTTAATCTTGACAGTGATTAAAAATACTTTAGAAATTACTCCACCAGAGTTAGTGGCAGACATTATTGATAGAGGAATAGTTTTAAGCGGTGGGTCAGCACAGTTAAAAAATTTGAGCACATTAGTAACAAGAGAAATTGGAGTGTCGGCTCATGTGGCATTGGAACCACAGTTTTGCGTAATTAAGGGGACCGGAATTGCGGTGGAAAATTTGGATATATACGAGAGAGCGATTAGGTGATGTATTTGTTTTTTTAATCTTGTAATATATTTATTTATAATTGAAAATTGTAAATTTGTGTTTTAATATTAATCAATATAAGTGATAGTTTTGTTTTTTAGTCTATGAGTTGTTGTTTTTTGATATTTTGCCTATTTTATTTGATAATTTATGAGTAAATTATTTATTCTAAATAATAAATATTAATGGAAAGTATGTTTTTGGAATTTATATCTTGTAATAATAAAAGGGGTGAAAGGTGATATAGTTATATTGATTATGGTTTAAAAAATAAATATAGGATATTTTTTTGGTTATTTTTAAACAATTTTTAGAACTTTTTAATTTTTTTTAATGGTAAAATTAGACAATAAGGTTTTTAAATAAAAATTAAGACTTATAAAATAGAAAATGGACTTAAAGAAAGGTTTTGGAGGGCAAAAAAATAAAAAAAACGATGGTGTTTTTGGCCTAAACGACTGGGAAATCTTTGATATTCGTCTGTTTGGCAGTGATATGGATCGAGTGCTAAAAATAATTGATGGTTGGATTGTTTCTAAAGCTAAAAAAAAGTGGATTGCAACGGTTAATCCGGAGTTTGTAATGAAAAGTACAAAGGATGATCATTTTAAAAGTTTATTAGAAAAAACAGATTTAAATGTGGTTGATGGAGTAGGATTGCTTTGGGCACATGAGTTTATTAAGTTATCAAGTTGTAAAGTTCATCAAGTAAATAAATTTATTAAATTTTTGGATGCAATAAAAATCGGTGGGGAGATTTTGAAGGGTAAACATAGAGAGAATTTAATTACTGGGGTGGATTTAATGTCGGAGCTGTGCCGATTAGCGGCGAAGAAAAGATACAAAGTTTTTTTCTTGGGTGGGTTTGGCGATAGAGCAAAAAGAACGATGGAATATTTTGAGAAAGATAAGATAAAAATGGATTATTGTAGTGGAGAGCCGAAGTTTAACAATGAAAAAGTTTTAGAAAAAATTAACAAATTTAAACCAGATATTTTATTTGTGGCATATGGAATGAAAAAGCAGGAAGAATGGATTAGTAATAATCGAAATAAAGCTGATTTTGGAGTGGTGATTGGAGTGGGGAGGAGTTTTGATTATTATAGTGGAGATTTAAAAAGAGCACCTTTGGCTTGGAGGAAGATAGGAATGGAATGGCTATACTCTTTAATTAAAGAACCAAAGAGATTTAAGCGGCAGTTAGAATTGCCGAAGTTTATGTGGAAAGTGTTAATCAAAAATTGACTTTTAATTTATTTTGAATATAATGTGGGTGCTATTGCCGAAAGCGGTGATAAGTACTTTAATAACAGGATAGGGAGTTGTTTAAATGTTTGAGCAGTTTAAAGGAAGATTAGAGTCGGATAGTATTTTTGCTTTCCTAACCCCAGAAGAAATTAGAAATTTACGAGTTGATCGTGGCAATGATTGTAAAACTGTTTTTTGGGATCCGAAGGTACAAAAATATACTGAGTTGAAAGATTTTCTTTTTAAGACTGACCATCGGAATGGGATTGTTCTTGACAACGGTTCGATGATTATGGCCGAGGCATGGATAAATGTGGTTATGGGGGCTGATGACTATTATCATCTGGTTCCTTTGTCTGGAAATTTTGGTTTTCATAATGGTTTTTTGAGTCCAGGTTTTAATTTTAAGGAACAGGCTTACATAGTTGATGAAGAACAAAGAATTTTTTATAAGGTAAGTTTTTCTTATTTTAAGGGAAATCCTTATGCGGGTTTTTCAGGAGAAAGAACAATGGTTTTTAAAGGCCAGGAAGAAAAGGGTATGATAAGAGAAAATGGTGACTTTTGTGAATTTAATAAGAAGTATACGGCAAAAACGATTGTTCATCCGGCAGCTTGGTACTTGATGGGCTTGAATCAAAACAAATAAAATCTCTCTTTTTTTAAAACCTGTTTATGGGTGAATGTATATATTTTTCGATTATTCGAAGAACATATATATTTGCCCTTTTTTTTTGGTCAAAATTCTCCAAGTAGTTTAATCTCAAGTTCAAACTGAAAACCGAATTTAGTTTGCATTTGAGATTGAACTAGATTGATGAGAGCCAAATAATCTTTAGCAGTGGCATGTCCGGTGTTGACGATAAAATTGCCGTGAGTTGGGCTAATTTGAGCATCGCCGACGGAATAACCTTTGAGATGTAATTGTTGGTCAATAATCATACCAGCAGGATCCTTACCCTCAGGATTTTTAAAAATTGAGCCCAAAGAAAGCATGGATTGAATTTGAGATTTTTTTTGAATAATTTCTTGAGCTTCAATTTTGGCTTGAGTGGAATCGCCAGGAGTTAATTTTAAATTTACAGAAATTATAAAATCGTTATATTTTTCGATTGAATCGACATAATCAGAAAAATGACTGCGGATTCCGTGAATGTTGCCAGCAACGGCACCACCAACAGTGGAAGGAATATAAGCGAATTCTTCTAAACCTAAAAGGTTATGATCGAGGCTGTAATTAATTAAATGGGCGAGTTGGGTACCAGATGAAACTTTTATTTTATTTTCATCAAAAATTTCCATTTTTTCAGAATCATTTTTAATAACAAGACCTCGAAGGCCGGAGTCAGAAATTAAAACATTGGAACCATTACCAAGGATGGTGACAGGTAAATTGTTTTTTTGACCATATTCGAGAGCTTCAATAAATTCTTTGGAATTGTGGACATGAATAAAAAAATCAGCCGGGCCGCCGATTTTGACGGTAGTATAAGGAGCGAGAGGAATGTTTTGTTGAATATCCATGCGTTTATTATACCAATTTAATAGTAGGGGGCAGGCATGCCTGCCCCCTACAGGTACGATTTTTATCTTATAAAATAAATAATTTGGAATAATAAAAAAATATAGGTTATTGATGTGGATAAGTGGGTAAGTTGGGAAGTGTCCTATAAGTTTAGTAGAGTTATTTTAGCTTTGATTTGCTATTATTAACTATGATTTTAGGAATTGATCCAGGCTTGGCCAACACGGGATGGGCGGTGTTAAGCGACGAAAAGACATTAGTGGAGTGTGGATGCCTTAAAACTAAAATTAGTGACAGTTCGGCATTGCGGCTAGATCAAATTTATTGTGAGTTGGAAGGATTGATTAAAAAATACAAAGTGGAGGCGATGGCAATTGAAACTTTATTTTTTGCCAAAAATGCTAAATCGGCAATTAAAGTGGCTGAGGCAATTGGAGTGATTAAAGTTTGTGGACAAAGAAATGGAATCGAGGTGGAGGGATATACTCCGCTTCAGGTGAAAATGGCATTGGTAGGTTATGGCCGAGCAGAAAAAGAGCAGGTGGAAATTATGGTTAGAAATTTTTTGGGTTTGGAAAAAAATATTAGTCCAAGTCATGCTTCGGATGCGGTAGCAGTGGCGTTAACTTATTTATTTACTAATAAAGATTTAACTGGTTTGATGTAGTTTGGGGGAGGTTGGATAGTCTTTGGGTTTTGTTTGGTTTAGTGTAAAATGAGTTTATGATTTCGAGTTTGAAAGGAAAAATTTCTAGTATTGGTAATAATTTTATAGAGATTGAAGTCTATGATATTGGTTATTTAGTGTGGTGTGGGCAAAATTTTTTAAAGAGAAGAAACGTTGATGAAGAATTAAAAATTTATACTTACCAGTCAGTTTCAGAAAATGATATTAGTTTGTTTGGATTTGAAACTGTTGATGATGTTAATTTATTTAAAATGTTAATTTCAGTATCTGGAGTTGGGCCAAAAACGGCGGCACAAATAATGGGACAGACTGAAAGTGGAGAAATAATTAAAGCAATTGGGGAGGCGGATGTAAGATTTTTTGAAAAGGTTAAAGGTATTGGTAAAAAAGGAGCCCAAAGAATAATTGTTGATTTGAAATCAAAAATTGGAGGTTTAGGAGAATTAGATTTGACTCAAGATGATGAAAAAATTAAGGATGACGATTTGAGTTTGAGTTTGAAACAGTTAGGATTTGATCGAAAGGAAATTGAAAAAGTGGTGGCCAAGTTACCGGCTGATTTGGAAACAATTGAAGAAAAATTAGAATGGTGTTTAAGTAAAATATGACGGATAAAAATTTAAATCCTAAAGCAGAAGTTAATGAAAAAGTGGTGGAAAAAAGTTTGAGACCACAAAAATTAGCGGAATTTATTGGTCAGGAAAAATTAAAGCAGCAATTACAAATATTTTTGGATGCGGCCAAAAATCGAAATGAAGCGTTAGATCATATTTTATTTTATGGTCCACCAGGATTAGGAAAAACAACTTTGGCTTGTTTGATGGCTAGAGAAATGGGGAGCAATATTAAAATGACTTCTGGCCCGGCGTTGACGCGAGCAGGGGATTTGGCTTCGATTTTGACAGGATTAAAAAAAGGCGATTTTTTGTTTATTGATGAAATTCATCGGTTGAATAAATTAGTGGAAGAAATGTTGTATTCGGCAATGGAAGATTTTGCGTTGGATATTGTTTTAGGTAAAGGACCATCAGCAAAAACGGTTAGACTTAATTTGCAAAAATTTACCTTAGTTGGGGCAACAACGAGAATTGGATTAATTTCAGGACCAATGAGAGATCGATTTGGTTATGTTCAGCAGTTGGATTTTTATGATGATGTGGATTTAAAAGAAATTATTGAAAGGACGGGAGAAGTTCTGAAAGTAAAAATTGATCCAGAGGCGGCTAAATCGATTGCTAAAAGATCACGGGGAACGCCAAGAATTGCTAATCGATTATTGCGTCGAGTACGAGATTACGCTCAGGTAAAAAATGATGGATTGATTACTTTGAATGAAGTTGAGGAAGCTTTAAAAATGTTGGGGGTGGATGAAGATGGTTTGTCAGATGCGGATCGAAAATATTTGGAAATTATTCAAAAACAATATGGTGGTGGGCCAGTTGGAGTGGAAAATATTGCAGCGGCTTTAACCGAAGACGTGGGAACAATTACGGAAGTTTACGAACCTTTTTTGATGAAAAAAGGATTAATTAAACGAACACCTAAAGGAAGAGTGTTGACATGAATAAAGAGAAAATAATTGATATTATGCCTATAATAAGGCAAAGAAGTGTTGATGAGGCAACACAAAGATTTAGAGAAAATTTACCAAAATTAGTTGAGGATAAAAGAAAAGAGGCGGTCAGGGTTGGGGAGGGGTACCCAAGTTTGGAAGAAATTTGTGGAGCGGAAGATTAATTAAAATTTAGAATTACGGGGTTTAAAATTAAAATCGATTTTTTTAATGTTTTCAACAAATCTTGATAATTCTTCTTCTACTTTGTCAAAATATTTAAATAATTCCCGACAAACACCGATGAGCGTTTCGTCATCTTCTACTGGAAGATAGGAAATATTATTTTCAACTTCTTTAATTTGAAGAATAATAGGGGTAATTCCGAACGGAAGTCTTGGTAATTGATCCGGATCAGTTGGAGAAAGGGCAATATATTTATTGTTTTTATAAATAAGATTATCGGTGAGTAATTCAGTCTCAAGAGGACTGCCATATTCTCTTGGTAATTGGTGATAATCAGAGGTTGGTTTAAATCGATTTTCTAAAAATTTGTGATCGATAGATATTCCATCGGGAGTAATATAATTTTTGGGTATTTCGTGACTCATGATTTTATTTTGGGCAGGGTATCCTTCGCTAAGGCTACGGAATACTAAATTTTTATTCGGCTTGGATTCCAAGTAACCATAAGACAGCTTCTTTTCGGTAACGGCGATCACCACGAGCATTGATACGAATGGCTGGCAGTTTACCTCGTTTTCCCCATCTCTTGATGGTTAATTTACTGACGCGGAGTAAATCGGCGACTTCAGCGACGGTTAAGAGGTCGGGAAGATTGTCGATGGAGACTCCATTTATTTTTTTTGGGGCGGCGGAATTTTGTTTCACAAGTTGGTCTTGTGATTCTGTTTGATAGTCCATTAGGTGGGTCCTTTTGTATCGAAATAATGATTAATTAATATCAGTAAAACATATTGGATATTAGTGTGTCAATAATCAAAAATATTTTAGTTAATTTTTTTGATGTAGAATTGGTTATGGAAATTGGTGAGTTACCCATTAGTGAAATTCAAAAAAATCCAAATAGTGTCGAAATTAATTATTTGACCAGAACTGAAAATTCGATTGAGTTAGTTGAAGGAATGGAGATAAGTTCAAATAAATTTGGTGGGTGTGAAGGTCTTTTTATCACTGATGGTGAGAAATTTATTGGAGCTCACTATCCTAATTTGAATAGTGATGCGAATGGTTCAGAAATAATGAATTGCTTTATTAGAGAGAAAATTACTGGTTTAAGTGGTAGTGATTTAAAAGTGATTTTTTTGCACGCTGAAGGAAATTCATCTTCAGCTGAAGCTTATAAAAAGTTAATAACGGAAAAGTCAGGTAAATTTGTATCTGATTTTAGGAATTTAGATTATAAGAGAAAAGGAGAGGGGTTGACAGAAATTAAAATGAATGTTGATGGTGGAAAAATGAAATATTTTGTAAAAAATGCGATTAGGGAAGTACATCAAGGAGTTGTTGCCATTAAAAAATAGATTGAATTTTGTTATGATTGGTATATGGAATATAATCAACCAAAGGCTGACTTACGAATTGCGTTTTTTGGAGTTAAGAGTTGGGAGAGGGAGATAATTGAAAAAGAAATTGGAAAATTGGACAGTTTTGGGATTGGAATTTTTGAAGGAGAAGTTCAAGATAATTTAGAATTGGCGGCAAAATATGACATTATTTCGCCTTTTATTTATTCTATTTTTGACAAAGAATCTTTATGTAAGTTGCCAAATTTAAAAATGATTGCAGCTAGGTCAACAGGAATTGACAATGTGGATATTGGAGAGTGTAATAAAAGAAAAATAGTGGTGGCGAATGTGCCAGTTTATGGGTCAAAAACAGTAGCGGAATATACTTTTGCTTTGATGTTGGCAATTACGAGAAAAATAGTTGAAGCTCATCAATCGGTGGAGAATGGAGAATTTAGCCCAGAGGGTTTGACAGGAGTAGATTTGGATGGAAAAATATTAGGAGTGATAGGTGTTGGAAACATAGGGCAAAATGTAGTGCGAATCGCCAGAGCCTTTGGAATGAAAGTTTTAGGAGTGGACGAAAGATTACCACCTGAAGTGGCAAAAAAAATTGGTTGTAAAATTGTTGATTTAGAAACTTGTTTGAAAGAAGCGGATATTGTGACCTTGCATGTACCATCAATTCCGGAAACATTTCATTTGATTAATAAGAAAAATATTAAATTGATGAAAAAAGGAAGTTATTTGGTTAATACATCACGAGGGCCGGTAATTGAAACAGAGGCAATTGTGTGGGCATTGAATAATAAAACTTTAGCTGGGGCAGCATTGGATGTGACAGAAGATGAAAGTATGTTGGAAAGTGTGAGTGTGGTGATGAGTAAAAAAATTACTAAAGATGAATTGCAGGATGTTTTGAGTTTTCACTTACTTCGGGATAGAGATGACGTGATTTTTACACCACACAATGCCTTTAATACTAAAGAGGCGATTGGAAGAATTGTGGGAACAACAGTAGAGAATATTAAAAAATTTATGGAAGGAGTTAATAATTAAATAAAAAAATATGAAAACTGTAATTATTTGTGGTGGTGTTGGCTCAAAAATGTGGCCAATGAGTCGAAATGCGATGCCTAAACACTTTTTACCACTGATTAATGGTAAATCTTTATTTCAATTGAATTATGAGGCTTTAAGAAAGAAATTTGGCCCAGAGGAAATATTTTTACAAACTAATGAAGTACAGGCTAAAATCGCTAAAAATTTAATTCCAGAAATTATTGATGAAAATATTTTTGTGGAACCAGAAATGAGAAATCAAGGTCCGGCAACTGGTTTTGCGGCGGCACAATTAATTAAAAGAGGATTTGGAGATGAGCCTTTTATTTTGGTTCAAGCGGATGTTTTAAGAGAACCGGATGAAAAGTTTTTAGATATGATTGGGGAACAGGAAAAATTGGGTCGAATTAATGATAAATATATTACCGGGGGATTTGTGCCACAGTCGATTGTAAGAGGGGTGGATTATTTGGTTAAGGGAAATTTGGTAAGTGAAGAAAGTGGAGTGAGAATTTTTGAAGTGGCTGATTATATTGATAGAACTGAAGAAGAAAAAATTAAACAATATTTAGGAACAGATAAATTATTGTTGCACGCTAATCATACTTCGATGACACCAAATAATTTATTGAAGATGTATCAAAAATATAAACCAGAGTGGTATGAACCATTGGTGGCGATTGCCAATAATGGTGATGTGGTGAGTGAATATGGCAAAATGCCAAAGGCAGGAATAGAAGAGGTGACTAAATTAGTTTATAAAAATGGTGAGGCGTTAGTAGTAGAATTACCCTTTAATTGGGTTGATTTTGGAACATGGGAATCGGTGGCTAATTATATGAAGGAAAAAGGAACCTACCAACCAGAGGATGTTTTAGAATTGGATAGTAACCAAAATTTTGTTTATAGAAAAGATAAGAAATATGTAGCCTTAATAGGAGTGGAAAATTTAGTGGTAGTGGATACTGGGGATGCTTTATTAATTATGAAAAAAGAGAATAGTGGGAGAGTGGGAGAGGTAGTGGATACTTTGAAGGCAGAAAATAGAAACGAGTTAGTATAATATTTGTTAGAAATAACACTATTGACGAGAGTTAGTTTTGGTGGTTAGATTAAATTAGATTATTAATTTAAAAAAATATGCCCGTAAAAAAACCTGTTAAGAAGCCCGTTAAAAAGGCTGTTAAAAAGAGTAGTTGTGGCTGTGGTCCTAGCTGTGGTTGCGGCTGTAAATAAAAAATTTGAGAACTTAAAAGCCCTCTGAAATTTCGGAGGGCTTTTTGTTGGTGTTGGAGGTAAAATATACTAAATGAAAAATAATGAGTTTTATATCAAAAAATGTATAGAATTGGCTGAACAGTCAGTTAAAAAAGGCGAAGCACCTTTTGGAAGTTTGATTGTTAAAAATGGAAAAATAATTGTTAAGGTGACTAATGCTAATGAAAAAAAATGTGATGTTACCAGTCATGCAGAAATAATGGCAATGAGAAAAGCCCAAAAGAAACTTAAAAGTAAAGATTTAAAGGATTGTGAAATTTATTCAAACTGTGAACCTTGTCCGATGTGTTCTTTTATGATGAGAGAATTGCATTTCAAAAAAGTGGTTTTTGGGGTTAGATCGCCTAATATGGGTGGTAAAAGCAAATGGAATATTTTGCAAGATAAAGGGCTTTCTAAAATTAAGCCTTTTTTTAGTGATGAACCAGAAGTGGTGGGTGGAGTTTTAGAAAAGGAATGTAAAGAAACTTATACGAAGATCGGTTGGGGTGATTTTTTAGAAAAGTTATAAATTTTTTGATATCATTAATGTGTGAAATATCACAGAATATCGATTAGATTGGATGGGTTTGATTATTCAAAAAATGGATATTATTTTGTAACGATTTGTGTGCAAAATCGAAATGAAATATTTGGGGAAATTGAAAATGGAAAAATGGATTTAAATAAAAATGGTTGGTATGTAAAATTTGGTTATTAAATTTAATAAATCGTTTTGACGTTAAAATCGATGGTTATCAAATTATGCCAGACCATTTGCATATGATCATTAAAATTGTAGGGGCGAATCATGATTCGCCCAAAATGAATGAAAAAATAAATAATGAAATTAATATTAATGATGTCGATGTTTTAAATGGGGCGATTCATGAATCGCCCCTACACAGGTCATTATTATCAAATATTATTGGGTATTTTAAAATGAACACATCAAAAGAAATTGGAATTAAATTATGGCAACGAAATTATTACGAACGAATTATTCGCAATGAAAAAGAATATTTAATGGTCAGAAAATATATTAGAGATAATCCGATTAGTTACAATAAAAAATCCCCCTAAAAAGGGGGATTTTAAATGTTTTAAAATAAAAGAATTATTTTAATTCAACTTGAGCACCAGCGGCTTCTAATTTTGCTTTAGCATCATTAGCAGCATCTTTTTTCATAGTACCAAGGTTGGCTGGACAAGCATCGACCATGTCTTTAGCTTCTTTAAGGCCAAGTTCTGGTTTAAATTCTCTAACAGCTTTGATGACGGCAATTTTGTTAGCGCCAGCAGAAGTGATAACGACATCAAATTCGTTTTTCTCTTCAGCTACAGGAGCAGCAGCGGCAGCACCAGCAGCAGCTACAGGAGCAGCAGCGGCAACAGCTTTGACATCAAATTTTTCTTCAAGAGCTTTAACTAATTCGGAAAGCTCAATAACGGTTAATTCAGCAACAGAATCGATTATTTTTTCAATTTTTGCGCTTACTTTTTTTTCTTCTGACATATTTTTTTAATTTTTAATTAATAATTAATAATTTTTTTATTTTTGTTTTTCAGACAAGGCTTTAAGGGTTAAAACCAATTGAGTTTGGTTAAAACGAAGAGCATAAGCTAATCTCTGAAGAGGGTTGGCAAGGCCACCAACGAATTGAGAAATAAGAGTGCTTTTTGAAGGTAAACTTAAAAAAGTTTTTAATTCATCGAGAGACAAAAGTTTTTTATTGTAGATGCCATATTTGAAACTGGTTTTATCTTTAGCACTGTTGACTTTGTCAATTTCTTTTAGAGGAGCAATTTCATCTTCATTACAGTAGGCAATGGCAGTTGGACCGGTTAACTCTTCTGGTAATTTGATACCTAATTTTTCGAGGGCTCGAGTAATAAGTGAATTTTTGACAACTTCAATTGAACCGCCGACATTTTTAATGCTAGCTCTAAGATCGGTGGTGTCAGCAGCATTTAAGCCTTGATACTGAACCAAAGCAGCAGACTTAGCTTCGCTAATTTTTTTAGCAACTTCTTCAACTTGGTTGATTTTTTGTGTAGTTGGCATATTGTTTTGTATTTTTAAATAAAAAGGGCCTCGAAGATCGAGGCGCAATTAAAACAAATAAATTGTTTTGCCTCGGCTGGACTTATTTGAGTGCCGGCTGTCTTCGGTTGATGGGGTTATTATAACAGATAAAAAGATAAATTTGTCGTTTAACTAAAATTTGTCATTTTTTAATAAAAAAAGCCTCGGTTTTGATAAAAATATCAATAGCCGAGGCCAAAGGTCTGTTAAATTTTATTTTAATAAAGGTAGAAGTATGGGTTCAATTAGATTTTGCAAATCTTGGTTGGCGTAGGCAATAAAACCGCATTTAGTGTCAGTGTCGAAAGGGTAATCTATATTTTTACCGTTGAGGTTGGTAAAAATCGCGCCGGCTTCGGTGGCAATTAGAATAGTGCAAAGATCATAAGGGTGGGCGGTAAGGCCAGATAATTCTCCAAAAATTGGACGGATATCGGCAACAAAACGATATTTACCAGTGGTCATGAGATAAATTTGACCAGCATTGGAAATATATTGGTCGTCAAAAATAACAGAATATTTTTTTTCTTTATTTTTTTGGACTTTTTGAAAAACTAGATCGGCAATTTGGCCAATTTTTTCTTTTACTCCCGGAAAAAAATTCACAAAAACGGCAAAACCGTGATCAAGATTTTTTTCAGAAGAAGTTTTAATAGGTTCGTTGGTTATTTTTTTGGTTTTTAGATCAAAAATTTGATGATAGGCACCATAATTTTTGATGGCCCAAAGGATAGAAATACGGTCTTGTTTGGAGGTAGGAATTTCGGTTTGGACTGCAATTTCAATATCGTTAAGAGTATTACCTTCTGGTCGATATGGGGCGACACCCGTAAGAACAAAGGCACTACGAAAATCGTACATGATACCTCTGGTGCCGTCGATAGGGTCGATAATAATGGCAAAATCGGGGGTGGAATTATTACTAACTAAATATTTCCTTTTACCAATACCCTCGGCAGTGATTTCGACAGAATAACCGAGACTAATTATTTTCTTACCTAAACCATCAATTTTACTTTCAGCAAACGAATCAATTTTGTATGAAATATCACCATTACCTTGACTAGAAACATCGCTTAGATTACCTGTTGAATTTTTAATACCGAAAACAACAGTTTTGACGATTTCAAATTGAAATTTTTTAATTACTTCCAATATTTTTTCCTGACTATTCACAAGAAACTCCTTCTTTCTTTTATTAATTTAAATTAGTTTAACAGATTTTAAAGGGACGGTGGATTTTACCACGAAAAAAGACCCCGGGTTTATGCGTTTTGGCGCAACCCGGGGTTTGAATCAAAAATCAATGAAGCGACAAGTTCCCTGAGGTAAATATTTAACGGGAATGCCGTTGAATAAATAGTCTGGAACTGGATCGTGAAGGTGACCATGGATGACGTAATCGGGATGCAAGAATGCAATAATTTTTTCCATATTCTCTTGAATTTTTTGTCCCTCTGCTGTCATTGGTGTATCACCTTTAATGGCATGCCAGTTAACTTGGGCATGTGAAATAAGAACTATTTTTTTATCGGTGGCGATAGGTTTAGGAAGATCAAGATTGATGGCGCTGTCAAATGGCAGGATAACGAATATTTCGTTTTCAGTTTCGATTGTGTCTGTTTTGTCAAAGTAGAGGATTTTTTCATTTAATGATTTTAGAAAATCTTTAAAGTAAAAAGCTCTTTCTTCGACGGGTAATGGTTTGCATTCTTTTGTTGGATAAAAATCCAACGGATGGCGGGCATCCCAATTACCTGCATTAACAACAACCAGAGTTTCTTGGTCGGTAAATTGGGTCATGATATCAGCCCAGATTTTGGCATTTTTTTCCATATCTTGCCTCAAAATATCACAGATTTTTTTGGGAAGATTGGAGACAAAATGTCCAAAATGAACATATTCGACTAATTCTCGAACGTAATCGGCCATATTAGGTGGATCAGTTTCAGAATAATCTAAATTATCAAGAAAATTCCATAGGTTAATAGCTCCATCGATAAGAGTTAGCCCGTTTTCTGTCGGAAACCAGAGAATTTCTTCATTGGTGGGATTGGGATTTGTTGATAATAGTTTTTTAATGTGGTTGTAGACGCCATTATAGAACAGCTTTTGAAGCTGATCCAAAAGAAAGGTGCCGACAATGTCGCCAGTAAAGACAACAATTTTTGGTTTCGACTGTTTATTTTGAGCAATTAACGATAGTTCAACTTCCATTTTGGCATTTCTGCCGTGAATGTCTGAGACAAACAAAAAATCTTTCTTCACTTACAAAACCTTCTTTCATTGATTTTTAATGAACAGGGGATTGTATCAAGTTATAGGTCTAATTTCAAGTTATAGGCCAATTAAAGGCCCGAGGTGTAATTGAATATAAAATTCAAAAACGCTTCGGGCTTGGGAATCAAAATCAGTTTGCTTGTTTGGATTTTTTTTCTGTAAAATCGGCAATAGTAGAGATTATTTCACTACTGTTATGGAACTGTTGAAAAAGAGAAGTTCTGTTTTTAGCGGTTTTGAAAAAGGCTGGGTTTTTGGTATTTTGAATGTTGCGGATGATTGCAGCTTCGAGTTTGAGCCATATTTTTTCGGGTATCTGGCTTTTTTTGTTGCAGCAAATAACTAAAATTGAGAGAAGAATTTCGGAATCAATACTCTTGGTTACGAGGTCAATATTTTCCAATTTTTGGAAAATTCTAGTGAAAATAGTACCCGTTTTGTTGTTGTTATCCTTAAAAAAATTCTGAAGATCGTCTGACAATAACAACAATTCCTCTTTTATGAGTCGTTGGCTGGGTTTTTGGTTTTTTTTCTCGTGGCAAATAGTCTGCATATCAAAGTCTCCTTTTTCTTTTTATTTTTCGAGCAAGTGCTCGGTTTAGACACAAATTAATGTCCAAGCCGAGCACCTGCTCAACTGATTTTGATTTTAAAAGTACATAAGTGAAATGCAAATATTCCACTTTATTTAGATAAGTGGTATTTTAGTCAGATTTTTGAGTTTGTCAATTTTAAATATTGGTTGGTTATAATGTAAGGATAAGAAGATGAAAAAAAAATTTATTATTATTTTTTTTGTATTAATAGCTTTGGGTTTTTGGGCTTGGGCGGATGGATGGTGGGTTTCAAAAGAAGATAAAAAAATGATTTCTGCTGCGAGTGCAGGTGTGGGAGTGACGGCGGTAGAAAAAAATGTTGGCTATTTGGCGCAATATAATTTTGAAAATTTAAAAACAAGAATAAATAAAGCATCAGAAATTAAGACGATAGGTCAAGTTTTAACTGTGATGGAAGCTAGAAAAGAATTAGTAAAAAGAGGAGATTTGGAAGGAAAAACTTTTGATTTTGAAAGTAGAGCAATTAGTTTTGAAAGTAATGGAAAAAAGATAAGCGGAATGATGAATTTGCCAGTAGAGTATGAAAATAAAAAATCATCGGCGATTATTATGATTAGAGGTTTTGCTGATAGTGAGGGATATTTTATTGGTTCTGGTAGTTGGAAAGTGGCGGATGAATTGACTAGAAATGGTTTTGTAACTGTGAGTTTAGATTTTTTAGGATTTGGTTTGTCCGATGGAGAATCAAAAGATATTTTAGAGGCGAGATTTGAGAAGCCAATGGGAGTGTTGGATTTAATTGAATCGGTTAAAAAATTGGATTTTGTGGATCCGAATAAAATTGGAATTTGGGCGCACAGTAATGGTGGACAGATTGCAATTTCGGTTTTGGAAGTTACAGGAGGAAATTATCCAACAGTGTTGTGGGCGCCGATGACTAATCCTTTTCCAAACAGTGTCTTGGACACAATGGATGAAAATAGTGAATCGGGGAAAATTGTAAAAACACGAATTGATGAATTTGAAAAAGAATATGACAGTAAACTTTATTCGATTGATAATTTTTATAATTGGGTAGGGGCACCGATTTTGATTCATCAGGGGACGGCGGATGTGTGGTGCAAAGTGGAATGGCAATCAGAATTGCAAAACAGATTAAAAGAGTTGGGAAAAGAAGTAATTTTGGATGTTAGAGAGGAAAATGATCATAATTTAAAACAAGATTGGGATAAAGTGGTTAAACAAGATGTAAGATTTTTTAAAGAAAAGTTTGATATAATTAAGTAGAGATTTATGAAATTATATTTTGTAGCATCTGCCAGATTGGTAGATATTGATCCAAAATTGTATTCGAGGATGTATTCGTGTTTGTTGGCTGAAGGGAAAATGGTTAGTGATAAAGTGATGAGATGGGTGAAAACGGGTGTGAGAGATATGAGTGGGGTGCCACAGAAAATAAAAAGAGAAAATTATATCCAGTCAATTGATTCAGTTAAAAAGGCAGATATTGTGATAATGGAAGTTTCGGGACATAGTATGTCGATGGGTTATTTGATTAGTAATGCTTTGGAGATGAATAAACCAGTGATTGCTTTACATAAAAAGGAACATGTGCCGGTTTTTATTAAGGGTATTAATGATCCAAAATTGATAATTTCGGAATATGATAAAGATAATGTTGAGCAGGTGATAAAAGAAGCATTAAAAAAAGCAGACAGTTTAATTGATGTGAGATTTAATTTTTTCGTTAATCCAAGAATTTTGAATTATTTGGATTGGGTGGCACAAAAAAGAATGCAGCCACGATCAGTGTTTTTGAGGAATTTGATTGAACACGAGATGAAAAAGGATAAGGAATTTAGAGCTTAAATGGTATAATTTTTTATGAAGAAAATAAAAGTAGGGGTATTGTTTGGAAGTCGAAGTGTGGAGCATGAGGTATCAATTGTGACGGCGATGGAAATTTTTGCGGCTTTGGATAAAGAAAAATATGAAGTAACACCAATATACATTAATAAAAATGGAAAATGGTACATTGGCAAAGATTTGGATAAGTTGGAATCGTATTTCAATTTGGATTTAAAAAATAAAACTGATTTGGTTGAATATAAAATGTCGGTGGGAACTGGTATAAATAAAGATTTTGATATTATTTTTCCAGCACTTCACGGTGCTTATGGTGAAGATGGAACAATACAGGGATTATTAGAGATGATGGGAATACCTTATGTCGGTTGTGGAGTGACAGCGTCGGCAGTAGGAATGGATAAAGTTATCCAAAAGGAAGTTTTTGAAAAGGAAGGAATACCAGTGGTGAAATATGATTGGTTTATGAATTGGGAATATGAATCTAATAAAGAAATAATAATAAAAAGACTAGAAAAAGTAATTAGATATCCAATGTGTATTAAACCGGCAAATTTAGGATCAAGTATTGGAATTAATTTTGCTAAAAATAGAAATGAATTGGAATGGGCAATTCAAGTGGCTGAGGAATTTGATAGAAAAATATTAATCGAAGAGGCTTTAATTGGAATTGATGAAATTAATTGTGCTGTAATGGGGGTGGATAATTTAGAAGCGTCTGTTTGTGAACAACCAATAAAAGGAGATAAAATATTGAGTTATGATGAAAAATATTTAGGAGGTAGTAAAACTAAAGGAATGGCGGGGATGACCAGATTAGTTCCAGCACCAATTAAGGATAAATTGCGAGATCAAATTCAAGATTATGCAAAGAGAGCGTTTAGGGTAATAGGAGCGAGTGGAGTATCGAGAATTGATTTTTTAGTAAACATTAAAAAGGGGAAAATTTATATTAATGAAATTAATACTATGCCAGGTGGGGTTTCTTTTTATTTATGGGAAAAGTCTGGGTATAACTATGTTCAGCTATTAAATAAATTAATTGATTTAGGATTCGAAAGATTTAATAAAATGTCAAAATTACAAAGAAGTTTTGAGACAAAATTACTCAAATCGGCTAAGGGTGGGGTTAAATTTGGTAATTAATTAGAAGTATTGATCGCCAAGGTCGTTTTCAAATAAGACAGCGGTGGTGCCTTGATAAATTGAAGGAAGAAGAGTTTCTGTTTCAGAAAGATTTTGAATAAGGTGGATTTTGGCGGATGTATTTTTTAATCCTGAAATCCAGGCTTCTTTATTAGTTTGGCCGACAATAATAATGTGATCGCAAGTTTTACCAGCAATATTAGCCAGTCTGGCGTTTTCAGAAAATTGCATTGGTCCTAACTCAATCATTCCCGGTGTAATTAATATTTTTTGGTCCGATTTTATTTTTTGGAGCTTATCGAGAGCTAATTTAAATCCGGCTGGATTGGAATTATAAGTGTCGTCGATAATAGTAATGGGTCCATTTTTAATTATTTGTTGACGATTTTCGGCTGGAGGAAGAGAATCTAAGGTTTTTTGAACATCTTTTTGAGAAATATTAAAATTAAAAGCTAATGAAAAATAAATTTGAGAATAATCAGTAAAATAATTTGTATTTTTGGGAAGAGAAAATTTTTGAATTTGCGAAACCAGATTTTTAGGAGCCCAAAAAATTCCATTTTTAGGTAAACTTTCGGCTAACTCCATTTTTGTTTTTAAAATATTTTCTAGGGAACCAAATCGTTCTAAATGCATAGGTCCGATAGCGGTGAGAATGCCAATTTGGGGTTTAATAATTTGACAAACTTTTTTAATATCATCTTGTTGATAGGCACCAATTTCACAGATGAAAATTTTAGCTGAAGTGGGTAAAAACAAAACTTGTTTGGCGATAGAAAGAATGGTGTTATGGTTGGAGGGAGTATAAAAAACATGAGGAGTGTTTTTAAAAATAGCATAAAGAGCTTCTTTAGTAGTGGTTTTACCCCAAGATCCGGTAATGGCAATAACAATTGTTTTTTTGTTAAAAATTTTGAATTTAAAAGTGGCGAGTTTGATTAAGATATTTTTAAAAAATTTATCAAATGGTGATAATAAATTTAGAGTTAAAAATAGAGCTTTTTGATTGTTTAAAAAAAGAGAAAAAAATGAAGTTAAAAAATAAATTAGACATGTTTTTGAGGTTAATTTTAAATGATGTTTGATTTCAATGACGGATTTGCCGGGATTATTTTTGAGCCATTTTTTAATTAGGTCAGGCTGATATTCTTCGAGTTGGGCAAGATAAATTAGATTTCTGATTTTCATGATTCAATAAAATTTTTAATTTCGGTGATAAATTTTGGTTGATTATCGAGATAAGAAAAATGACTGGCATTTTTGATAATTTTTATAGTTGATTTTGGAATCAGTTTTTGAATCTTAAGACCGTCAGTAAGGGGAGTGTCGGCATCGTTTTCACCCCAAATAATTAATGTTTTAGCTTTAATATTCTTTAATTTATCAGATAAATCTTCTCTAATGACCGTGGAAAAAGTTTGTTTGAGTAGGGGGTTTTTGATTTGGTAATAATCACTGTTTTTTAGGCCAGTGATTTGGTAACCAATATCCCGTAAAAAAGAAATTTTGTTTAGTGATTTACTAACAAAGGAAATTATTTTTTGTTTATTAGATGGAGTGTGTCGAATTGGGGCGGCATCAACGAGAATTACTTTTGAAGATAAATCTGGATTTTTAATCAATAAGTCACAAATTACAGCTCCACCAAAAGAATGGCCAATAAGAATAGGGTTTTTAATGTGATTATCCTTTAAATATTTTTTGACAAAATTGGAATAATCGGAAAGAGTTAAAACTTTTTCAATTTTTTCTTGACCATGTCCAGGTAGGTCTGGAGCAAAAATGGTGTAGTCTTTTTCAAGAGCCTTGATAATTGGAAACCAAGATTGCCAACAACCACCCCAGCCGTGTAGAAAAACTAAATTAGTATTAATATTTTTTTTCACTTATGTATTTTATCAGGTCGGTGGTAATTTGATCTTATTTTTGTTTTTAATTTAATGACAAAATCATTATTGATTTTGGATTTGAAATCAGGAAAAGAATTGATAAGGCGATAGATTTTTTTATTAGAAATAATACGGCGGCTGATTTTTTGAGAAATAGTTTTTTTAAGTCGAAGAAGGTCTTTAAAAGTATCAGTGGCGTCGATTACAAAATAGATCGCAAAAATAATAATACCAATTAGACCAATATAATCGGAAAGAAAATTAACGAAGGGGATAATTCGAGGATGAATAAAAGTTAAGACTAGAGCGGATAAAATTCCCCAATAAAAAGAATATTCAAGACAAATTCGACCTTGAATATTGAGAGGTTTATTAGAATAATCCCACCAAGTGATATTAAAAAATTTTTCAAAAAAAAGGCTGGTGATATATTCTATAATCGAAGCAACAATTATAGACATGGTAAAGAAGAGAAAAAAATTATGGTGAAGAGGAAAGACTAATAAAATAACAGCCAAAGCGCCACTGCCATAAATAGGACTGAAAGGTCCATCTAGAAAACCCATATTAACAAATTGTTTTCGATTGATAGAAACAAATGTAGTTTCAATTATCCAGCCGAGAAAAGAGTAAAGAATAAAAGAATAAAAAATATTTAAAAATGTCATTTGTATGATTCTACCAAAAACCCCTCCAATGTTTTTAGGAGGGGTTTTGTGTTTTTGAAAAAATATTATTTTTCAATAAGGATCTTGACTGATGGACCCATGGTGGCGCAAAGGACTAATTTTTTAATTTTATTAACCTTAAGGACTTTGATGAGTTCTTTAATATTGTCAATAATTTCTTCGTCTTTTTGCGAAATTTTACCGACAATAGTATGAATAACGGGAGCTTTCTTTTCAGTTTTTAAATTGGTTTTAGCGGCAGAAAGTTTTTTAAGAGATTCTTCTGGTTTGTCGGTTAAGGTGCCATTTTTAGGATTAGGCATTAAACCTTTTGGACCAAGAGTTCTGGCTAAAGGCAATAATTTTGGCATGGTAGCTGGGGTGGCGATTAAAATATCAAAATCAATCTTACCATCTTTAATTTCAGCTAAAATAGTGTCATTTAAAATAACCACTTTTTTGCTGGCGGTTTCGAGATGAGGGAAATTAATTTCACCAATATTACCAATATCAAAAATAGTGACATGAGCTTCAACTTTACCTTCAAATTTAGAAAGAGAAGTAGCCTTAACTAATTTGACGGCTTCGGCGAGAGAATAATATTTATTAACATCAACCTTAGCCTTGGCGGCTGAATATTTTTTAGATCGCTTTTTAGCAACTTTAACGGTTGCGGCGACTTCTTGTGGAGTTTCTGAAGTTTCAATAACTTCTTCGGCCTTTTGAGTATCGTCAGTTTTGACAATCTCTTCCACTTTGGTTTGTTCTTTGGCTTTTTTGGCCTTGTTTTCTTGAGTGGTTTTGCTCATAGTTTTGTTTTTTAAATTTATAATTTTTGGATTAAATCCCTCTCATCGCTAACGCGATGTTTCTCCCTTTGACAAGGGAGACTCTTATTGAATGATTTCGACACCCATGGATTTGGCAGTGCCCATAACTGATTTTTTAGCAGCTTCTAAATCTTTAGTATTTAAATCTTCAATTTTATTTTTAGCGATTTCTTCGACTTGGGCCATGGTTAATTTAGCAATTTTTTCGCGGCCAGGAGTGACAGCACCTTTGGAAATGCCAGTCATTTTTTTAATCATGTCGGAAACTGGTGGTTTTTTAATAATGAATTCAAAAGAACGATCTTCGAAGATGGTGATAACAGAAGGGATAAGACTGCCACGCATTTCTTTGGTTTTTTCATTGAACTCGTTACAGAAATCCATAATCTTGATACCGTGAGGACCAAGAGCAGTACCGACTGGAGGGGCTGGATTAGCGCTTCCAGCGGGAATAGTTAATTTGACAATTGTTTTTATTTTTTTAGCCATAATTTAGTTTTTAAAGTTATAAAGTTTGTCAAGTTATAAAGTTAGAGTTCTTTACTAACCTGTAAAAAGTCGAGTTCGACTGGGGTTTCGCGTTCGAAAATAGAGATTAAAACTCTAATCTTACCTTTTTCTTGATCGATTGATTCGATAGTACCAATGAAATCAGCGAATGGACCATTAGTAATTTTGACGACGTCCCCAATAGCAAATGGAGCTTGATATTTTGGTTTGTCTTCTTCGGTAGTTTGAAGAATTTGATCAACTTCTTTTTGGGAAATTGGAGATGGAGTGTTTTCGATGCCGATAAATCCAGTAACACCTTGAGTAGTGCGGACGGTAATCCAAGAATCGTCGGTTAAAACCATTTGAATTAAAACATAACCGGGAAAAGTTTTTTCCTGGGTTTTAATTTTTTGACCGCGACGAATGACCATTTTACTTTGAATTGGGACAATGGCTTGAAAAATTTTATCTTCCAACCCCATAGTTTTAATTCTAGTTTTTAGAGCTTCGATAGCTTTGTATTCGTGACCAGAATAAGTATTAACAACGTACCAAGCGGCATCAAAGCTTGGTTCTAAAGATGAGAGTTTGAAAAGAAACTCTTTTTTGTTAGTTTTTGCAGAAGTTTTTGGCATATTTTTATTTGAATGTTTCCGAAGTAGAAGCGACTGTCGGAAGCGGATTCATTGTTGGTGTAACCGATTGTTCGGTTGTGTTTTTGGTAGTTTTTGAATTACCAAAAAGACCAATCGACTCAGTAAACAAATAATCAAAACCTCCCAAAATTAGGGAGATTACAATTGAGATTGATATTACCACAATTGTCATCTGAATTAAAGCGTCTTTTTTAGACCAAGTGATGCTTTTAAAAATTACAGCTACCTCTTTTAAAAAATTAATGATTTTTTGCATGAGTGTATTATAACAGTTAGGTAGCTTGAATTGAATTTTTAATAAAGAGTATTTTTGTCCGCGGAATAATTGCAAATTGGGGTTTTGATATATTTTAGTCTATTGACGGAGTCCAGTGGTAGTGGGTATGATGGTGGACAGCCACTAGAAATAGTGTTTCTGTAAAGAAAAATTTATAAATTAAATTACAAAAAAAATGTTGTGTCCATATTGTGGTTTTGATGAATCCAATGTATTGGAAAGCAGAGAAGCCGAAGAAGGAAAAGTAACCAGAAGAAGAAGGGAATGTTTGAAGTGCAAAAAAAGATTTACGACTTATGAAAGAGTTGGGAGTATTGATCTTAAGGTGATTAAAAAATCAGGCAAAAGAGAAGACTTTTCTAGAGAAAAATTACAAAAATGTTTAGACAAAGCTTGTTGGAAAATGAACGAAGAGGAAAAAAATAAATTGATTGATGAAATTGAAATGACATTGTTGAATTGGCCGAGTGTGGAAATACCTTCAAAGGAAATAGGAGTTTTGGTTTTGGAAAAGTTGAAAAATTTGGATCCGATGGCATATATTCGATTTGCCACGGTTTATTTAGATATAAATGAAGTTAGTGATTTTCAAAAATTAATTAGTAATTTTAAAAAATAAAAAATGACAGATACATCAAGACAAAATATTAGTGGTGGTGAACTAATGGAGCCAAAGCTTTCAGCGAATGCCAAATATATTGCTGAAACTAGGTATTCACGAAAAAGTGAAGACGGTAAACCATATGAGACAGTTAAAGATATTTTTTGGAGAGTGGCGACTAATGTGGCTAAAGGGGATAGATTTTTTGGAATAAATGATGAAGGAATCGAAAAACAAGCCAAGACTTTTTATCAATTATTTGCGGAACAAAAATTTTTACCCAATACGCCTTGCTTGATAAATGCAGGCAAACCACATCAACAATTATCAGCTTGTTTCGTGTTGCCAATTGATGACTCGATGGAATCAATTTTAGAAACCATGTCGAATATGGCTATGATTCACAAAAGTGGTGGTGGAACGGGTTTTTCATTTTCTCGATTACGACCAAGTGGTGATTATATTAAAACGAGTGGTGGAACTACGGTTGGACCGGTTAGTTTTATGCAGGCTTATAATGATGTGACGGCTCAAATTAAACAGGGTGGAGTGCGACGTGGAGCAAATATGGGAATGTTGTCAATTGATCATCCTGATGTGTTGAGATTTGCAGTGGTTAAATTAGATGAATGGAGTTTGACTAATTTCAATATTTCCTTGGCGGTGACGAATGCGTTTATGGAGAGAATTGAAATTGATAAAAAATTTGTGACTGACGATTCGATTCCAGAAGAGGTTATTGAGGAAATAAAAAACGCGGAGGAAGATCGAAATGTCGAAAGAAGGTTGAGAGATATTGAGGCTGGAGTTAAAAAATTATACGATTGGGCAATTGCCAGCCAAGAAGGGGAAGGGTATGAATTAATTAACCCAAGAACAGGTGAGGTGGCGATGAAATTGAATGCTTATAAAGTATTTAATTTAGTAACACGATTGGCTTGGCAATTTGGTGATCCAGGCTTAGTTTTTATAGACAGAATGAACGACTCAACTTCAAATCCAGTCCCAACTATTGGTCGAATTGAAGCTACTAATCCTTGTGGAGAACAACCACTTTTGCCTTATGATGCTTGTAATTTAGGGAGTGTTAATTTGGCAAAGTTTGTAAAACAAAACCCTCTGTCAGCTGGTGCTGACATCTCCCTTAAAAAGGGCGACATTAATTGGGAAGATTTAAAAGAAACTATTAGAATTGGAGTGCATTTTTTGGATAATGTGGTGGAAGTAAATGAATTTCCAGTTCAAAAAATTAGGGATATGGTAAGTAAAACTAGAAGAATTGGGGTTGGGGTGATGGGATTTGCTGATGCATTATTTAAATTGGGGGTGAGATATGATTCGGAGGAAGGGATTGAATGGGCAGGAAAAATAATGAAGTTTGTAACTGAATCGGCTAGGGAGGCAACTTGTGAATTGGCTAAAACCAGAGGAACTTTTCCTTTGTGGGATGTGAGTGTTTTTGCTAATACTGATTACAAACCAAGAAATATGGCTTTAACGACGATTGCTCCAACTGGAACGATTAGTATGTTGGCTGATACCAGTTCAGGAATTGAACCAGTATTTTCTTTGGGTTATCAAAAAAACACAGTTGAAGGAAAAACTCTTTACAGTGTTAATCCAACTTTAGTTGATGAATTAAAAAGGAGAGAAATTTATTCCGAAGAATTGATTGAAAAAATTGTCAAAAATGGAGGAATTTTGAAAGGAGTGGAAGAAATTCCTGAAGATTTGAAATCAGTTTTTATTACAGCCTTGGAAATTGAACCAGAATGGCATATTAGAATTCAGGCGGCTTTTCAAAAATATACTGATAATGCGGTTTCAAAAACAATTAATTTACCAGAGGAAGCAACGGTTGATGATGTTAGGGAGGCTTATTTAAAATCTTATGCTTTAGGAACTAAGGGTATTACTATTTATAGGAGTGGTTCAAGGTCATTTGAGCCAATGTCAAAAGTTAAAGAAAAAGAAACAACTGAAGAAAAGGTTGTAGTTTTGCCACCAAAGAAAAAAGAAACACCAGTAATGGCTCGTGGGGTGAGATTAAAAAAGAAATGTGATTTGGGGAGTGTCTACACTTCAATTTTTTATGAAGCGGGTGATGGTCCAGTGGAGGTATTCGTGACCTTGGGGAAGAGTGGTGGATTTATGGCTGGGGCGGCTGAGGCTATTGGTCGATTGGCTTCTTTATCGTTAAAATATGGGGCTGGTTTAGATGAAATTGCTGATAATTTAGTAGGAATTTCATGTGGCCAAAAAATTGGTTTAGGAAATGGGACAGTTTTGAGTATGTTTGATGCAGTTGGGAAATCGCTTTTGGAAATTTCACGGGGTGAACAATTAGATATGTTTGCCTGCGAAAAAAATTCAATCGATACAACAGCATTGGAAAATATTAGAGTTGAACGAGCTGTTATGGAAAGTAAAGTACTTTCTTGTCCAGATTGCGGTAGTCCACTTCGAGCTGAGGAGGGCTGTTTTAAATGTACAAATGAGTTTTGTGGTTATAGTAAATGTAGTTAAAAAATATGAGTGAAAGAGGAGATAAAGGTTTTACATCAGGAGAATGCAATTTAAGTGTGAGTAAAGATTCTCCTTTTGTGGAAGCAGTTGGAGCGATTGATAAGTTTCAGGCCCGGTTGGGGTGGACTAGAGTGGTGATAGAGGAAAAAGAAGAAAATGAAAAAATTCTTCAAATAGAAAAAGATTTAAATGAAATTATGAGTAGTCTTTATGTTGGTAAAGATTGGAAAAACGGAGAGAAAAGAATTGAAGAAATAGAAAGTGATTCGGAAGAATATGAAAAAAGAGTTAAGGATTTAAACGATTTTTTAATACCTGGTGAAAATGAAGTTGAATCGAGAATTAATATTTGTCGAACTGATTGTCGAGAAGCGGAAAGGAGGGTGGTGACTTTAAAATGGGATAGAGAAGAAAAGAAAAAAGAGAAATTTGATGAAAATGTATTGAAATATTTTAATAAATTATCATCCTTTTTAAATTGGATGTGGAGGTCAAAGTTTAATTAAAAAATAATTATTAATGGGGAACTAGGTGTAATTCCTAGGCTGTGCCGCAACCGTAGAGCCGGATGACCAAAACTTTCGAGCAAAAGTATATGAATTTAGAAAATAAAAAGTTTTACGATATTAATCAAAATTCTCTTAGTGAAATTGCAGGAGCGTTTTTGGAGGAGAGGGCTAATGATTTAGATTTAAGAAATAGAATAAATATTTCAGATCTTTATGTAGAAAGTAAAATAGAAAAAGATAATTGGGAATATAATAAACATTCAGAAGCAGAAAAAGAAGCAACAATTAATGTTTTTGATTTAGGTAAAAAGGGATACAATTTGATTGTTTGGATAAGTCCTGATGATGGTGGAAATGTTTACAAAGAGGGAAGATTGAATATAGAATTTCCTGTTTTTGGAAAAAATGAATGGGTGGTTTATGGGAGACATGTTCCCTTGCTTTGTGATGAAAATGAATCGTTTGAATTGGCTAAGAGATTGTTAAAAAATAATGGAAAATCTATAGGTTCAATTAATAATAAGGAAAGCGTAAGGCAACAACCGATAGGATTTAGGATTGAAGAGATTGATGATTGGATATATGAATGTAAAAAAATAATGCCTGAGTTTATGGAAATTTGGGATTTTATTGAGGAAGGTAAGGATACTGAAAATAAAATAAAAATGGAAAAAGATGTAAGAATGGCCATGGAAAGAGCAGATGGTGATAATTATTTATTTGAAAGCTTAATGGCAAGAATGGGGAATGAAATTAATACTGAAGGGGGGCATGGAAGTTCTTGGGGAAGTGAAAATAATAGAATGGGAATAATTGTGTCAGTGGGTATAAATGGAGAGTTGGTTTACGGACTAGGAAATGTTGATGGTTTGAAACATTGTGAAAAATGTGATTGTTATTATTCTGGTGATAAGTGCCCTTTGTGTAAATGATATAGAAGGATATATTTATGCGGAATAATTGATATATTTTGATATATTTAAAATTAATTAAGAAAAAGAAAAAACCTACAAAAGTTTTACCTAATGTAGGTTTAAAGTTTAGGCTGAAAAAGCCTGGTGATGTTGATTAATGATTGTTAAAAAGCTTTGATTTAGAATCAAAAATCGATAATTATTATACTTCCTAATCCGCCTATAACATATTCAGATAATAAAGAACCATTTTGTCGGAGAAAGTGAGAAATTTTGTAATCACGGGTGATAATTATAATGGTGTCGGTTTCAGCTCTAATCGTTTCGATAAGGTTACTGTTGGACAGAGAGATTGTGACTGGTTTAATTTCTTTAATTTTAATTAAACTGGTAATTTTTTGGGCGATTTTTTTTGAATCGAGATCATTTTTTGAAAAAAAGATTTTAACTTCTTGTTTAATAAGGGGTTTTATTCTGTTGATTGATGATCCAATTTTTTCCACTTTTTGGCTGACACAATTGTTATTATGCTCTACAATAATTATTCTCATGGTTATTCTTCCTTTCAATGTGCTTTTTGAATTAAGATTTTCTTAATTCAAAAACATTCTAGCATAGTTAATCTGATTTTTTAATCAATATTTTTTGATGTTAAAATTATTTATGAAAAAACATACAGAGAATAAAGGTGTGGTAGTTTTGATTTTGATTATAATTGCGGCGTTTGCATTGCCTTGGAAAAATATTAATTGGGGAAAGATAAAATTTCAGGAAGAAACAGTAGTGGTAACAGGGGAATCAGAAACTAAACAAGTAAATGAAGTGGCTAGTTTTAGTGCGGGAGTAAATGTAATTAAAGAAAAAAAGGAAGAGGCTGTTGATGAGGTTAATAAAAAGGTTAAAGAATTGGTATCGTCAGTTAAAGATTTTGGAATTGCTGAAGGAGATATTCAGACACAGAGTGTTAATGTTTATGAACAACAAGAGACAGATAAATCAAAAAAGAATCAATGGGTAGTAAATAGTACGGTTGAAATTACTTTAAGAGATATGTCAAAAGCGAATGCTTTAATGGATTTATTGAATAAAAGTGGAGCCAATAATATTTATGGTCCAAGTTTTAGGATTGAAAACACTACCGATACGGAAAAAACTTTATATGAAAGTGCTATGGCTGATGCAAAAGAAAGAGCGGAATTAATTGTTAGTTTGAGTGGAAGAAAATTGGGTAAAGTAATTAATGTGGTTGAAGGTAGTAGTGGTAATTATTCTCCAATTTATAAAGCTTTATCTTCTGGTATGGGTGGAGCGGAATTAAGTCCTGGAACTTCAACTATTTCCAAGACATTAACCGTAACTTTTGAATTTAAATAATTTTGATATAGATTGTTTAATTGATTTAAAGGGGAAGCGGGTTTAATCTGTCTTAGATTATATTTTTTAAAAAATTTTAATAAAGAATGGCCAAGGAAGATCAATTGAAGGTTAAATTGTTAAGCCATACGGCTGATCCGGAACAAAATGTGGTGGCGGCAATTAGACAGTGTTATAGTGCAGTGGGAGCTGAGGAGCTTAAAGAAAAAACAACAGAAGAAGTTAAAAATAGATTGATTAAGCAAGTAATTGAATCGGGCCACACTTCGACTTTGGAACATGCAACTTTTACTTTTTCAATTGATGGAGTAAGTCGAGTGACTGAAATTCATTTGATTCGACATAGAATTGCTTCTTTCTCGATTCAGTCGGGAAGATATGTAAAAAGGGGTGATGCAGCTTATAGGGTACCACCAATGATAAGAGCTTTAAAAGATAAAAAACTTTATGAAAAATATTTAAAACATTTAGATAATTCTCAAGAACTTTATAACGAATTGACGGATGCTGGAATTAAGGCTGAGGATGCAAGGTTTTGTCAACCACAATCAGTTCAAATAAAAATGGTAATGAGTATGAATGCAAGAGAATTATTACATTTTTTTAGTGTGAGATCTTGCATTAGAGCGCAATGGGAAATAAGAGAAATTGCTAAACAAATGCTGGACTTAGTTAAAGAAGTGGCACCAAATATTTTTGAAAATGCTGGAGCACCGTGTGTGTCAGAAAAACTTTGTGATCAAGGAAAACTTTCTTGTGGTTTATGGAAAACGATTAAAGGATCAAAATTAAAGGAAAATGAATAAAGGCAAATTTATTGTAATTGAAGGGATTGATGGAGCAGGTAAAGGAACACAAACGGAGTTGTTGGTCGAAAGATTAAAAAAAGAAAATAGAGAAGTAGTAGTGGATGATTATCCTCATTATGAAACGAGTTTTTGGGGAAAACATGTGGGAAGAATGTTGTCGAAAGAATTTGGAAATCCGATGGAAATAAGTTCTTACTTAACAGTGTTGCCTTATATTCTTGATGAAGCTGATGGAAGTAAAAAAATAATTGAGCCAGCACTAGAAAAAGGGATGATAGTAATTTCTAATCGATATTTTACTTCGAATGTTCATCAAATTGCTAAAAGACCAGAAAATGATAGAGAAATTTATGCTAATTGGCTATGGGAAGCTGGGTATAACCAAATGGGAATTAAAAAACCTGATTTGGTTTTGGTTTTGTTGGTGGATCCGCCAATTTGCAGGGAAAATATTTTAAAAAAAATAGAAAGAAATTACACTAAAGGGCAGGCGATGGATGCAGCAGAGGAAGATTTTAATCATCAAATGGAATCAGCAAAAGAATATAAAAAAATGGCTGACAAAGAGCCCGATTTGTGGGTGTTGATAGATTGTTGTCGGGATGGAAAATTATTACCAAAAGAGGAAATACATAATATTATTTTTGAAGAAATTAATAAAAGGAGATTTTTATGAATGGAATTCAGTTAATAGCTGGGACGTCGCATCCAGATTTGGCTCAGAAAATATCAAAAAAATTAGAAATACCATTAACACCGATAACGATTAAAAAATTTGCCAATGGAGAAATTTATGTGAGATTGGGCAAGAGGGTACGAGGTGATGATATTTTTATTATTCAAACGATGACAAATCCGGTTAATGATTGTTTGATGGAGCTTTTGATTTTAGTTGATGCTTTAAAGAGATCATCAGCAGGGAGAATTAATTTAATTTGTCCACAGATGTGTTATTCAAGGCAAGATAGAAGAACGCAATCACACGAACCAATAACAGCAAAATTAGTGGCTGATTTAATTACCAAGGCGGGGGTAAATAGGTTGGTGACAGTGGATTTACATGCTGATCAAATTCAGGGTTTTTATGATATTCCAGTTGATCATTTTGTGGGTTATCCATTAATAACAAAATACTTAGTGGAGAAAAAACATAAAGATATGGTAATAGTATCGCCAGATGTTGGGGGGGTAAAGAGAGCTAATAAAATGGCTGATTTATTAAATGCACCGATTGCAATTATTGATAAAATCAGAAGAGAACACAATAAATGCGAGGTGGCTCATGTGGTGGGTGATGTAAAAGGGAAAACGGCAATTATAATTGATGACATGGTAGATACTGGTGGATCAATTTGCGCGGCAGCGGAGGTGGTTAAAAAATATGGGGCTAAAAAAGTGATTATTTGTGCGACACATGCTTTATTAAATGGTTCTGCAAAGCAGAATTTGGAGAATTGTTGTGCATCGGAGGTTATTTTTTTAGATACAATTCCAATTTCTAAAGAAAATAGAATAAAGAAAATGAAAATAATTTCTTTGGCACCACTTTTAAGTAAGATTATTGATCGAATTCATAAAGAGAAATCGCTAGGAGAACTTTTTAAATGGGAGGAGCAAAGTAAATTGTTGTAAAATGGAATTATGATATAGATAATTTTTTGCCCCGGTTTTGAGTTATTAATTTTTAAAATTATTTTTATGATAGATAAACAAATTAGAGATTTAATTAAAAAAGAAGAAGAAAGGCAACAAAATTTAATTCATTTAATTCCAAGCGAAAATTTTGCTTCGGATGAAGTTAGAATGGCTTTGGGAAGTTGTTTAACAAATAAATATGCTGAAGGTTATCCAGGAAAGAGATATTATCAAGGTAATGAGTTTGTCGATCAAATTGAAAATTTAGCTATTGAGAGAGGAAAAAAGGTTTTGGGGGTGGAACATTTAAATGTGCAACCATATTCGGGAAGTCCAGCTAATAGTGCAGTTCAAATGGCACTTTTAGAACAAGGAGATAAAATTTGTGGATTAAAACTTTCAGCTGGTGGACATTTAACTCATGGTCATCCAAAAGTTTCTTTTTCAGGAAAATTTTTTGAAAGTGTTCAATATGATGTTGAGGAAGATGGTCGAATTGATTATGATAAATTACAAAAGCTGGTTTTAGAGGAAAAACCAAAAATGATATTTGCAGGAACAACAGCTTATCCATATATTTTGGATTTTAAGAAATTTGGAGAAATTGCTGACAGTGTAGGTGCTTGGTTGGTGGCAGATATTTCTCATATTGTGGGTTTAGTGGTTGGCGGTGTTCATCCAAGTCCAAATGAATATGTTCATATAGTCACTTCGACAACTCATAAAAGTTTAAGGGGTCCACGAGGAGCAGTAATTGGAGTAACTAAAAAAGGATTAGAAAAAGATTCTGATTTAGCTAAAAAAATTGACAAAGCAGTGTTTCCAGGGATGCAGGGTGGTCCGCATGAAAACCAGATTGCAGCTTTGGCAGTAGCTTTTGGAGAGGCTGATACTCAAGATTTTAAAGATTATGCCAGCCAAATAATTAAAAATGCCAAAATATTGGCAGAAACTTTAAGAAAAAATGGTCTAAAAGTTTTTGGAACAGAGAATCATTTAATGGTGGTGGAGGTGGGTTTTGAAAAAGGAAAAGAGGCAGCAGTAAAATTAGAAGAAGAGGGAATTGTGGTTAATGCGAATACTGTGCCACATGAAAAAGGTAGTCCATTTAGACCATCGGGAATTAGAATTGGAACACCGGCAATGACGACTCGAGGATGGAAAGAGAAAGAGTTTGAAGAATTAGGAAATAAAATTGCTGGGATAATAAAAAATATTTAGTTTTTGAAATGTAGAGACGTTCTGCAGAACGTCTCTACATGATTAAACAAAAAAAGGTCAGGTATGCCTGACCTTTACAATAAGAATAAAACTATTTTTTGATTTCTTTAAACTTTTTTTCTAAGAACTTGAGAGTTTTGCCGTTGTCGAGATCCCATTGGTTAAGAAAAAAGATGTAGGCAATTTCAAAAAGACCACCAGTGTTTAGAATCATTAAAAGGATAAACCAGATGAGCTGTTTTTTGCCCGCAGACTTCCACAAAGCAAAACCTTTCCAGAAAATGCTCCAAAGTAAAAAAGGAATATAAAATTGTGGAAATGCTAAGGGATTTAAATTGTTCATAATTTAATTATAACAAAAGTGGTTTTTTGGGTTTTTTGAAAACAAAAATAAAAGTAGGGATAAGGAGAATAAATCCTAGAAATTCGAGAATTTGGGGCCAGAATAGGAAATAGATCGTAGATGATAGATTGTAGTTTTTGGGAATTTCCCAGCCATTGCCCCATTCATTTATCAAGGTGTGATTTTTTAGAAAAACTGGGTTGAGACCATTAAAATAAAAAGCAATCCAACCTTGGTGGAAAGATTGGGGTAAGACTAAATAATTATCTTGGGCTTGATCTAATTTGAGATGATAATAAAAAATATTTGATTTTGATTCAAAATATTTATTTTGAGGGGATTGGTAATTTTCAATAATAGAAATATTATTTTGATAAGGATAAATTTCAGGATTTTTAATGTCATTTATCGAAAGTGTTTGATTAAAACTGGGATTATCAATCATAACAGTAAGTCCAGTATCGAAAGGAGAATTTTCCATTTTGGGAATTAGAATCCAAGTGATTTGCCAATCGGTTGATGTTTTAAGTTGGTTTTTGGAAAAATAAAAATGAAGATAATTATCAAAGGTAGAAATAATTGGGGTTTGACCATTTAAATTTCTAGATTCTATTTTTAATAAATAATCTTGATCGAATACCAAATTTGGGAAATTAAAGGTTAGATAATTATGTGATTGTTTATTTTGAAAATGAAAATAAGTTTGATTATTGTCATTAATTTGATTTATTTGAGAATTTTGAATCGAACTATTTTCAGAAGGGTAGATAGCAGTGGTGGATGAAGGAATATATTGAGGTTGAAAATTGGGATCAAAGTGGGCGATTTGCGGAGTGTTGTTAATGGAATTAGTAGAATAAATTTGAGTGGGATGTTGATATTGAAAAATATAAATTGAGTCAACAGTTTTAATTAAAGTTAAACCGTCTATTTGACGAAGAAGATCTAAGCTGGGTGAAACTAATTTACCATAGATTTTTTCATCAGGAAAATAAACATTATCGTCAAAAACGACATATTCAATGGAGTATTTATCAATAATACTTTTTATAGCAAGAGGATTTTTTTGTTGAAGTGCCGTGGTTAATTCCCAGTAATAATTTTCGTTTTTTAGATTCCAAACATCAAAAGCTCTGTCGAGAATAGGTTGATTTAGTCCGTACCAAAGAAAACCGGAACCGACAGAACCCCAGCGGTAACTAGTCCAGCCCCAAAAAGATCCTTGAGGAAGATTCATAATTCTGGCAGTAGAGGGAATTTCTTTAAAAAAGAAAAACAATTCAGAATATTCAGCGGGGAGTGAATTTTTCATTTTTGAATAAAAAAATTGGCCTTGAAAAACGGGAAAACTGAAGTCAAAAAGACAGAATAAAAAAATAAAAGTGAGAATGGTTTTAGAAAATCTAGGAGAATATTTTATTCTGGTTAAAAATTTAAAAGAGTTTTCGAGACCAATGGACAGAAGAACTGAAAAAATAAAAGCAGTGGGAACTAAAAACTTAGTCCAAGGGGAACGGAAAATTTGATTGACAATCGGTAGTTGGCGAATGAGGTAATTTATTTGAGAAAAAACAGGGGTGGCAGATAAAAGGGCAATAGAACAAAGAAAAAATATTAACAAAAGAGAAAGTTTGAGTGATGGTTTTTGTTTAAATTTAGTAAAAAGACTGATTATGCCGATGATAATAAAAAGAGAAACAAAATAACCACAAATGAGATTGTATTGATTGGAAAAATGAGAGACCCAAGGAGACATGAGGGTGTTGTTTTCACCTTTAGGAAAATCGTAATAATAATTTTTTAGTAAAAGAAAATCAGTGATCGTGCCGTGGTTTTGATTGCGATCAAAAGTTTCTTGATTGGACATTATATTGCCATAGCCTTGAGTGGTATTAAAAGAATCATTTTTTAAAAAATAAATAGAAGGTAAAAACCAAAAAGAATTTAAAAAGAAAATTATTAAAAGAATAGTGCAGTAAAATTTGAAAGATATTTTTTTAAAATTAATAATGAAATGGGATAGAAGAATTAGAGAAAGACAAAGGATGTAAACAATAAAAATGGTTTGAACATAAAAACTGGGAATGGCTAGAAAATTTATTAGAGTGAAGTAAATTAAATTTTTGCGATTGGGAATTTTAAGATAATTAAAAAGGACAAAAAAGAGAGCTGGAAAAAATCCCCAAAAAGTAGAAAATGGCTCAAAAGGAACCCAAAAATATTGAATGGTGCCGAAATTTAGAAGATAAAAAAGAGAGCCTAGTAGACTGGAAGTTTTGGATAAATGAAAAAATTTTTTGAGACCAAAATTAAGACTAAAAACACCTAGAGTCAGCATTAAAAATTGCCAAAAATAACGGATTAGATTGTGGGGAAGGATTAGAATAAACGGGAGAAGAATTAGTTGTCGGATAATTTCAGTGGCGTGGCCCATGCCGCCGACTAGACCGAGACCTTGATATTCCTGCCAAACTGCCAAAAAAGATCTTTTTATATTTAACCAAATATTTAATTCTGGAACTAAATTATCCCAACCAATTAACCAAGTGTTTGAAGAGAAGTTTTTATAGAATAAAATTACTAAAACCAGTCCAAGAATTATTTTATCTAGATGAGGTTTTAATTTAGCAATGAAAGCCATTACTAAAATTATACTTGAGTTTCGGCAAAAGTCCCAACTGTAGCACCGGTTGATTTTTTAATACCGCGAATGAAATACCAAATATCGTAAATTAAATTATTGGGAATTAGGGCGATGACAATTAATTGCATTAGATTTAAAATGATAGCTTTAATACTAGGCTTGAATCCGAGAGATAAAGCATTTAAACGACTTTTGATGGTTAATTTAAAAGTAGCTTTTGGATTTTTGTGAGAGAGACTGTTGTTTAAATGACGATAAAAAAGTAAATTATCTTCAGTGTTGGAGATTTGGCCATAAATCATAAAACGGAACATTAAATTAATTTCTTCAGCGGAAGATTGATTTGGAGAATACCAAACAAAATTTTTAGGTAATTTATCTAAATTAATCATGATTGATGGTTGTTGCATAGGAACAGCCCAAAAAATCATATCCTTTAATTTTTGATGTTGGGTGGGGAAATTTTTATTACCGATAATATTGTTGTTTTCATCGATAACCACACATTGACCACCAACTGCAATGGTTTTAGAATTTTTGATTAAAAAATCGACTTGTTTTTCAATGCGATCAGTAAAAGAAATATCGTCAGCATCCATACGAGCTAAAAATTTACCTTTGGCTTTGGAAATAGCAATATTTGAAGTTAAACTAACGCCTAAATTAATATGATTTTTAATAGCAATAATACGAGAATCTTTTTTGGCGTAGGATTTAATGACTTTCCAAGAATTGTCGGTGGAGGCGTCGTCAACAATAATAAATTCAAAATTGGAATAACTTTGATTTAAAATACTTTCAATGGCTTGACTAAGATAAGGGATAGCATTGAAAACTGGCATGTAGATGGTGACTAGGGGATTGGTATTTTTCATAAGTTTCAAGTTTCGTCCTTTTGGGACTCATCAGTACTGAGATTTATCAGTAGACTTGGGGATGGAGAATAATATATTTAGTTGACAGTTGTCAATTAAATAGAGATTATTCTCCATCTTAGTTTTGATCAGTATCCAAGCCTTTTTAGAGCGGGATTAGTTTTGGGCGTTGGAAATGTCTTGTCCTAATCGAGCAGCCTCATCTTTTTTCATTTGATAGGTTGACTGGCTGTTGGCAGGATCGACATTGTCACGGATAAATCCGTCACAAATTGTCAATTGGTAAGTTCCAGGCTGGTAGATCTTTAATGATCCTTTAACGCCATTAACGGTGTAGCCACCAACAACAGCGGTTTTACCAGGACTCACATTTAGAGTGACAGTTTTGGTAACTCCTACACCTGTGTTCCATTGGGGATCACCGGAAGTAAAAGAGTTTTCACTGCCTGAACCTGTTTGTTCAACTGGCTTCTCGACTGGTTGTACTGGTTGAACAGTAACACTAGAAATATTACTTCCAGTATTAACTTTTCCAGCATTTACAACCTGAATATTGGCCGTGTTGGCATTGATTGTTTCGGCATTTACTATAATAGAATCCACTACATTTGCCTTAACATGGGAAATTTCTCCAACATCTGCTTTGATGATTGGTGTTTTAATTTCTTCAAGAGCCACAACTTTTTTTGCGGTAATTGTGTCTTTGACTTCGACGTTTTTGTCGACGACGAGATTGCCGGTGACGTGTAAGTCGCCATTAATAGTTGTTTCTTTAGATTCTTTTGACCAGGGTTGGCTTTGCCATAGCATTAATGCAATTATTGCGATTAATGTTACAATGCCAATAATTTTCCACCACTTTTTGGGTTTTACCTGGTTTTCCTCTGCTAAAGGTTCATTTGTTTCGCTCATTCTTAATTCCTCCTCTTAATTTTGTTTTGTTTACGTTTGCAACGTTGTTATCCCGCTCTAATGGGTAACATTCTGCTTATCATCGATGTGATGATAGACAAAATGTTGCCCATTAGAATGGACTTAAAACAAATTTTAAAAGGAATTTTGGATACTGATTTTTAAAGAACATACTTAATCAATGCTTTATTGATAAGTGCCGGATTTTATCATTGTTATAGGATAAAGTCAAGTTATTATATTAATTAAAATGATAAAGGCCCTGTAAGTTAAATTTGTGAATCAATGATGATTCAAAAAATAACTTATAGGGCCCGGTCCGTGCAAAACTTAAATTTTAATATTGGTTTGGCCATGTAATGTGTGAACATTTCCAGTTATTGTTTCTGGCGATTTTGACTCTGGCTTGGAATTCGTTGTAAAGGTCGTCGTTGCTGATAATTATGGCGAATCCGTTTTTAATTTTTACTGTTCTATTACCTGTAGAAAATGTTTTGTAGACTCCACCATTAGTATTATCAACTGTTACTCCGGCGACAATTAGAGAGTAACCATATGGAACTTCTGCGTGTATAGTAGTAGTCTTATTACCAGTTTCTAGGTAGTAGATATTACAGCCGCTCAATCCTTTAGTTAATGGAATGTTTGTGGTGTTTAAATAAAGATCAGAGTTGTTACTACAGGGTTCTCTGTAAATTGAATCAATTGTCTCATTCGGTAAGATAATATAGTTACCGGTATAGACAGGGATATCATTTGTTTTGGTGCCATTTACCCATTTTTCAATGTACTGTTTATGTCCTTTATTTGGAGTGAAATAAGAGTCATATCCGGATTTGTATTCAATAATAGTGGTTACACCATATTGATTCATCACGGATTCGTTTGGTAAAAAGACATACAAACCGGTATATCGGGTTGTGTTTGTTCGGTAGCCGTTTTGGTATAGGACTTCATATTCTTTGTGCCCTAAACCAGGGTAGAAATATGATTCGTACTCCTTTTGCCAAAATTGACTGTTGTAGTTGTTTGATTGTTGATAGTAATAACTGTTGCCATTCTCAATAATTTGAGCAGAAGCTGGAGGTGTTAACATCAACATCGAAAAGAACAAAAAAACCAATAACATTAAACTTTTTTTATTTGTCATTCTAACTCACCCTTTCATTTTTTATACTTATTTGACGATTTTATTTAAACAGATTTCTCTGAATTGTTTTTGATTTTAAGTTTTTTACGGATTATTAAAGAACGAAAACTTTTTTAGTGCTTTACTAAAAAGTGATATAGTATGTCATTGTTATAGGATAATGTCAAGTTTGGAATACATCAAAAAAGCCCCGCATCTGCGGGGCTTTTCTATTTTAAATTCAAAGGAGAAACGGGGTGAGACGAGGAATTCCTAATAAATCAGGACAGGCGCACTCTGAATCTCTCCTTTGAATTTAAATTGTTCAAAGGAGAAACGGGGTGCGAAACTCTAGAGGAGCCACACTCCAAATCTCTCCTTTGAACAATTTGGCTTTTTATAAAAGTGCGAATTATTTTATTAATTCTATAGGTATTATAATGTTATTATAGGTCTATGTCAAGTAGTAGGTTGTTTTAAAATTAGGCACAAATAAGGTATTTTATTCATTTAAGTATCAGTAATAGATTAGTTATAGGAGTTTTTGGTTTGTATAAAAATACTTATCGAGTGTGTAGTCAGTTTGAATTAAAGCTTTATATTGAAGGTGTTTCCTGAAAAAAGGTTCTTTATAGTGTTTTTATGAACTCAGAAATATCTTTTTTGTATTGAGGGTTTTGAAGAGCAGTACTGATATTGGCTTTAAGCCAGCGAAGGGGATCGCCAGTGGTGAGCCATTGTTCATCTTGAGTGGCTTGAGTAAGAACAATTCCTGATTGAGCTAATTTAGTTAGAGCGTCGGTGAACCATAATTCGTTGTCCCTAGAGAGTTTTTTAATATCGATATTTTCTAAAATTTTATTTGAAGCAATGAAGCGGCCGATATTGACTGAATTGGATGGGGCTTGATCGGCTGGGAGTTTTTCCATAATCTCGGACATGCGATCCGGATAGACAGGGTCGTTAATATATTTAATACTACCAAAGCGATAAATTTCTTCCATGGGAACTTTTTGAACGGCCAGAATAGCGGAGGCTTGGTATTGGTCGTATTTAGAAATCATTTTCGATAATAATTGACCAGGAGTTGGTTCAAGAATAAAATCATCACCATAAAAATAGGCAAAATCATCATTACCGATGAATTCTTTGGCGGCTAAAACAGGGGAACCAGTGCCATAAGGTAAGTCTAAAGGCTGTTCAATAAAAGTTATTTTAGCTTTTTGCCAAATATTTTTTAGACTGTCGAGATATTCAGTTTTATTGTTTTCAATTAAATATTTTTCTAAATTGGCATCTTTGGAAAAGTAATTTTGAATCTTTTTTTCGCCGAAGTGAATAACAATGGCAATGTTGGTAATACCAGCACCAATGGCTTCTTCAACTAAATATTGAATATTTGGTTTAGAAAGAACTGGAACTAATTCTTTTGGGTAAGCCTTAACTACAGGCAAAAAACGAGTACCTCGACCAGCAGCGGCGATAACAGCTTTATTTATTGACATCTAAATTTGTTAAAAATTCTTTTAAATCGTCTTTAAGTCTGGGATCTTTGATAGCGACGGCGATGTTGGCTTCGAGCCAGCGAAGAGGATCACCAGTGGTCATCCAAACACCATTAGTGATTGGTTCATCGACGACGACGCCATTTTGAGCCATAGTGTTTAACGCATCGGCCAGCCAAAGTTCATTGTCTTTGGTGGTGCCTTGGGTTTTAATAACATCTAAAATTTTATTAGAGATAACATAACGACCAACAACAGCAAAATTAGATGGAGGTGGGTCAGTTTTTTCGAGCAAAGCACTGATTTGGTGGGGAACGGTAGGGTTGGTGTGAGGAACAACAGCACCGTAACGTTTCATTTCTTCAGTTGGCATTTCTTGAGTAGAAACGACAGCGTCGGAATTGTATTCTTCAAGAGAAGTGATCATTTTGGTTAAATATTGGCCATAAGTTTCTTCAACGATGAGATCGTCACCAAACATGTAAACAAAATTATCGGAACCAATAAAATCTTTTGCGGCTAAAATAGGGGAGCCGTTGCCATAGGGAAGGTCAGCTGATTGAGGGATGAAAGTTAGTTTAGCTTTTTGCCAAATATTTTTTAAACTGTCTAAATATTCAGTTTTATTTCTACTGATCAAATAATCTTCTAGGTCTTGATCGGGGGAGAAATATTTTTCGATTGAACTTTCGCCTAATCTATGGATAATGGCGATATCAGTAATACCAGCACCAATAGCTTCTTCGACAAGATATTGAATATTTGGTTTATCTAGAATTGGAACCAATTCTTTGGGATAAGATTTAACGACAGGAAGAAAACGAGTGCCTCGGCCAGCGGCAGCAATGACGGCCTTTGAAATATTAGTCATATTAGACTAATGGTAACACAAAAGAAAAGTTAGAAAACCAGTGGCGTTGGCTTATAGTTTTTGGTAAAATAGAGAACCTTTGAGGGCCCATAGCGTAGTTGGTAGCGCGTCCCCATGGCATGGGGAAGGTCAGGGGTTCGAGTCCCCTTGGGTCCACTTTTCGTTCTTAGGTCTGTGGTGAAATGGTATCACAGCAGTCTCCAAAACTGCTTTTCCAGGTTCGACTCCTGGCGGACCTGCACAAATTTTAATATTAATACTCGGGTAGATGAAGATTTTGGTAGTTGATTATTTCAGTGTGAATCGGAACAGCTGTTTTTAGATCAAAATCAATAACGTTTGGATCGGTTAAATAGAGATGAGCAGCAATTAAACCTCCATTTTCTTGAAAACTAATATTGTCAATGAAGCCTGCTTTGTTTTGATAATAGGCAAATCTTAAAGTTGAATTTGGTTTTTGAGAAATTTTATGAGTAAACAAATCATCTTGAATTGTGACTCTTTCTCGTTTTTCAGACTTAATGGGTAAAACTTGAATACCGTCTAATGAAACAAAAGTACTTAGATTAGAATGAAGAGTAGATTGGTCTTGTATGCATGTAAGATCAATAAAGAAATCTCCAATTAAATTTCTGTGCCACCCATTTGGAGATTCATTTACAGTGGAAATGGCAATTGGTTGATCAGGTTTATTGTTTTTGAGAAATTCACCAATCCAAGGATTTTTTTTATTAAAATGTTCAATGATTTCTTGAGGTGTTTCGGTATGTTGTTTGGAAAAATTGACTCTTCCTCCCCAACAACAGGACCAGTGCTGAACAGCGAGATCTAATGAGAAAGTTGGCTTTTTTTCAATTATTATTTCTTTAGGAGTGAAAGGAATTGTTTCTGAATTTCTTGGCATTTGAGGGATATTTTAACATAAATTGTTATTTTTAATTTTGGTTGCTAGAATTTATATTAATGAGTGGTGAAAGAGGAAATGAATCAATTCAGAGAGAAACGGGTTTTAGAATAGGTTCTAATGGGCGGCCGGAAGGTACTTCGGAAACTGATAAAAAGGTGGTGATTCATTACACTTGTAATTCACCAAATCTTGAAGTTTTAGATAAAATGGGAATTATTCCAATAGGAGATAGATTTGGAATTGATCCTAGAGAGGTGCTTTTAATTCCAGATGAACTTTTTGAGGAAAAAGGTATAAAAGAAGGGAATAGGGGAACAGTGGAAGCGGAAAATTTACTAAGACAACTTAGTAAGAAGTAATTAATTGTTTTGATATTAATTTAATGATAAATTGGTAAATGGTGATAATTGGAATTACGGGAACAATTGGAGCAGGTAAAGGTACTGTGGTGGAATATTTGGTGGACAGAAAAAATTTTAAACATTTTTCGGCAAGAGCTTTTTTGATGGAGGAAATTGAAAGAAGAGGTTTAGAAAATAACCGAGATAATATGGTGGCAGTGGCAAATGAATTGCGAGAAAAAAATAGTCCAAGTTTTGTGGCAGATGAGTTGTTTAAAAGAGCCTTAGAATCGGGAGAAAATTGTGTACTTGAAAGTTTAAGAACAATGGGGGAAATAGAATCTTTAAGAAAAAAAGGAAATTTTAGCTTATTGGCAATTGATGCTGACCCAAAGGTTAGATATCAGAGAATTTTAGGAAGATCGAGTGCTACTGATAATATTGGTTTTGAAAAATTTTTGGCCGATGAAGAAAGAGAAATGGTTTCTGATGATCCAAATAAACAGAATTTAAGTAAATGTATTGAAATGGCTGATTTTAAGATTGAAAATATTGGAACAGTTGAAGAGTTAAATTCTAAATTAGAAGAAATTTTAAAAATTATTCAAATTTAAAAATGACAAAAAAAGAAATAAAAAATAAAAGACCAAGTTGGGATGAATATTTTATTAAAATAGCGGCGTTGGTGTCGGAAAGGTCAACTTGTTTAAGACACCATGTTGGAGCGATAATTGTGAAGGATCGAAGAATTTTGACCACTGGTTATAATGGGGCGCCGGCTGGAACTAAAGATTGTTTAGAGCTTGGTTGCTTAAGAAACCAACTAGGAATTCCCTCTGGGGAAAGAGTGGAGATTTGTAGGGCGATTCATGGAGAACAGAATGCTATTATTCAGGCGGCTAAATATGGCCAAGATATACAAGGAGCGACAATGTATTGTACTCATTCGCCATGTATTATTTGTACTAAAATGTTGATTAATGCAGGTATTAAACGATTGGTCACTTATGTGGATTATGCTGATGTTGGTGGGGTAAGAGATTTATTAAAAGAGGCAGAAGTGGAATTGATTAAAGTCGATAGGCCGGGTGGTAAGATAGATTTTTTGGATTAAAAAATGAGAATTAAAAATAAAGAAATAATTTCTTTAAAAAGAAAATTAAAGTTGTCGGGAGTTAAAGGTTTGGCGTTGGATATTGATGAAACTTTATCCTTTACGATTGGTTTTTTGATTGAAAAATTAATTGAGAAAATGGGTAATCCTGAAAATTTAACAGTTAAAGAGATTGCGAGAAAGTATAGGCATACAGATAATATTCCTTATTGGCAGAATAATGAAGCTAAAAAAGTTGTCGATGAATTCAACAAATCGGCTGATTCTTTTCGAGATTTACCATTGATTGAAAATTCAAATAAAATTATCCAAGAGATAAATAAAATAATTCCAATTGTGGCTTATATCACGGTTAGATCATCAGTGGCTTTTAATGAAACAAAGTTTTGGTTGAAAAAACATGATTTTCCGGAAGCTCAAATTGTTACTAGGCCAAAAAATATTGAACGAAAGATGGGCAATAAGTGGAAAGCGAAGGTTTTGGAGTATTTATATCCGCAAGTGGTGGGAATTGTTGATGATAATCCTGGTTTAACGAAATATTTTGGTAAAAAATATAAAGGAGTGATTTATTTGTATGATCAGACAGAGACGGAAAGAAAAGATATTAATGTGATTCCGTGTGAAAATTGGGAGATAGTAGCCAAAAAAGTGAAAGAGTGTAAAATTTGATTATGATTGATTTTTTGAATCAATATTTAAAGGAAATTAATAGAAAAATAAAGGACGGGAAGAATCAGAATTGGAATGAGGTATTGGAAAATCATAGGGAAACAATAAAATTTATGCAACATGAACGGTTGATTCATTTATTAGTGACTTTAACTTTTGGAATTTTATTTATGGTATCGATAATGTTCAGTTTGGTTTATCAGTTTGTAATTTTAATTACAATTGATTTTCTTTTATTGATTTTATTAGTGCCTTATATTTTCCACTATTTTAGACTGGAAAATGGAGTCCAAAAAATGTATTGGATTGATAAATTGATTGAAGAAAAAATCAAAGATTAACGACGGCCGCGGTTGATGGTTTGAAATCTAGCTCCTGGTTTAAAGCCAGAAGTGGATTTATTGCCGGGGAAATTTGGTATTTCTGGTTTAACGAAGCCTTTGACGATGGTTGATCGATTGTCGGTGGCTACTTTTCTGGTGGTTGATCGACTCATATTAGTTATATTGTACTGAATAAATATTAATTTTCAATAAATTTTGAAGTGGGGAAATAAATGACATCTTCAATTTGAGTAGTGTCGGCGAAAAGCATAGCCAGACGATCGACACCTAAACCGATGCCGGCACAGGTAGGAAGTTGACCGCAGGCATCGATAAATTCTTGATCGTAGGGATGAATTGGTAAATTATTATCTCGTCTAAATTTGGTTTCAGTTTCAAAATTGTCTGTTAAAATTTTTGAATCGTTTAATTCAGAATAAGCGTTGCCGATTTCCATGCCACCGATATAAAATTCAAATCGTTGACTGAAACCTGGATTATTGGGACAGGGGAGGCAAAGAGGAGAAAGTTGAGTGGGATAATCTAAAATAAAGACTGGTTTGTCTTGAGGTAATTTAGATTCAATTTCATTGATAAAAATTTGAGTGTAGAGCGGTTCCCAGGTGGTAATACCATCAGTGTTGTAACCTTTTGATTTGGCGGTGGCAATAATTTCGTTGGTCGTTAAATTTTTGGACAAATCGATGTTGGCAAATTTTTGAAATAATTCTTGAAGAGTGAAAAAATACCAAGGAGTGGAAAGGTTGATGGTTTGATTTTGGTAGGTGAGTAAATTAGTAATGCTTTTGTTTTGTTTTTTAAGGATACTGTGGTAAATTTCTAAGACTAATTTTTGGGTGGTTTCGGCGATGTTGCGATAATTTTTGTCCATTTCATACCATTCCAACATGGCAAATTCGAGGTTGTGAGTGGGGCCGATATCTTCTAAATCTCGAAAAACTTTACTGATGGCAAAACAATTACCAATGCCTTGAGAAATTAATTTTTTGAGTGAAGACTCGGGTGAGGTGGGTAAATAAAAATCAAAATCTTTTTGGGACCAATGAGTTTTTAAAGCGTAGAGATTTGGTTCGATGGGGATTTTGGCAAGAAGAGTTGGAGTTTCGACCTCATGAAAATTATTATCAATAAAATAATTTCGCAAAGCTTGAACTGTCCATTCTTTAATAAATTGGGTTTGAAAATTCATTTGAATGATTGTACAACATCTTGGCAATTTTTGAGATTTAATTCGGTTTTGTAACCACAAAGATAATTGGGGTCGCAACAACCGTTACATTTTTGACAAATGGAACATTTGGACAAAGATTTTATAAAATTGGCGACATAAGTTGCAGGATCATCATTAATTGTGCCTAATCGTAGGGAAGATTCACAACAGCCGGTGATGATGCCGGAGGATTGAAGCGAGAGTTGAGAGCAGCCAAAATTTTTATTTGGGAAGGTTTGATAATTTTTTTTGATATCTAAAAGTTGATTTTTTGACAATGACATTTTTCGATCAGTTAAATAGGTTTTTGGCAGACCAAAAACATTAAAAAAACCTTTGTAAGGATAGGAATCTTTGGTAATGAGAAACATAATTTCGATTGGGAAACCAAGTTGTTGGGCGTGTTGAATAAATTTTATTGTTTTATCAAAATTACCAGGACCACGATTTCGGTCGTGAATTTCTTTGGGACCGTCGAGTGAAACTAAGAGCTGACAATTTTTTGGATCATTGATTTTATTGATACAGTCGATGGTGCCGTTAGTAATAATGGTGATAAATATGTCTTTTTGGATCAAAGTGTTGATTAAATCGGGGAAATCAGGGAGAGTGAAGACTTCGCCACCACAAAAAAGAATAGATTTTAATTTTAGATTTCTCGATACAAATTTTTTATGCTCGGCGAATGTGTCACCACGTTCGATATCATAAAAAATTGTATCTTTGAAATCTTTTTTTAAAAATCTATTATATTTTTCGACGAAGTCGAGAATTTGTTGATTAGAAAGAATATTTTTAGTTTTATTGGTGTAGCAGGCGCGACAATTCAAATTACATAATTCCAAGGGAGAAATGTAGATGTTTTCTAGGGCTGACTGAATCTGTTGTTTCATATACAAAAAAGGGCGGACACATGGTCCGCCCCTACAAATTTATATTTTATTTTAATTTTGCTGATTCTTTGTGTTCAGTTTTCTTTCTACACCAACGACAGTATTTGGTAAATTTTAGTTTATCAGGAGTATTGGTTTTATTTTTTTCAGTTAAATAATTTTGAGCGCCACAGACTGAACAGACGAGGGCGATTAAAATTCGTGGTGTTTTTTTAGATTTTGTTGCAGACATGACAGATAGTTTATCAAGTTTATCAAGTTTATCAAGTATAAGGTGTGGATTTAATCGGCGTGTTTATATTTTTTAATTTGTTTTTCAATGGCTTCACGTAAATCAACTGTGGCAGCCTCTAGTTCATGATGTTTAGTTTCAGCATGAAAACTATTTTTTTGGCCGGGAAGAGTCATGTCGAACTGGACAGTGTAATCTTTGTATCTTTTATCTTTTTCAATGCGAAGAAAGGCGGTTTTTAGCTCGTTGTTAAATTGGGGAAGAAGCTTATCAAGCTTGTCGACAAATTTGTCGTTGATCATCTTGCGGATCTTTAGGGAAATAATTAAGTTAACACCTTTGATCTGAATATTCATTTAGATCTCCTATTTAACTTATAACTTAAAACTAGCATGTTCATCGTTATCTATTATTATTTTATCATTTTCTTAAATAGACCTGAAAGGTTTTATTCAGTGATGGTTTGAATGATATCGTTGCAATCGGAACGAAGATGGTTGGTTTGAATAAAAACGTCGTCTTTTTTGGGTTCGATGGTTTTAAAAACTTGTTGATTTTTATCGGTTAGGGTGACTTCTAAATTATTTTTTTGAAAAACTGTTTTAATTTGACAATTTTGAATTAGATTGACGGCTTCTTGCCAAGTTATTTCGGTTATGGGTGAAGGGGTAATTATAGTAGTGGTGGAATCGGCACTAACTGAATTTGTTTTATCTTTTTTCAAAAAAATGAAACAAAAAATAGAGGCAATTAAAATTATTAAGAGAATTATAAAAACAATTAAAATTTTTCGTTTAGTTTTAAACACTGATCAAGTTTAGCAAATTAGTTATTGGTGGGAGTGGTGGTGGGAGTGGTGGTGGAATTTTGGTAGGTGAAATTTCGTTCGAGGGTTATGGTTTTATCGACAACTGTACTTTTAATTTTAATTTGAAGGTCTTTTTTGCCAGCGGTTAAATTGTAAAGACAAATATCATTATTGTTGTAATCAGACCAATTACCATTATCTAGTTTGTAAGACCAAGTAACAGGGCAATATTTGCTATCAGTAGAAATATTGATACAAACATTATCAGAGGTGATAATTTCACCTTCTTGAGGTGATAAAATTTCAATTTCGCCAATATCTTTTTTACATTCAATTTTAGTAGGAGTGGGGGTTGGTGTAATATTTATTTTGGGTGGATTTATGTTACCAGAACCAGAGGCAGGATTTTCAACTACTATTTGAATAGGAGCTGGAGTAGGAGTTGGAATTGACGATTCTTTATTTTTGTTGATTGTGTTCATATTGACCAAAATAACGGTCAGAATCATGGGAATAGAAAGGACGGCAGTGAGTAATTCAAAATATCTTTTTTTATCAGGAAGAGTGACGTACCATTTCTGGATTCTTTTAAATATTTTTTTGATGAAATTTTCTTTTGGCATAATTAAAAAGGGGTTGTTTAAGAATAATATTCTAACACATAAAACTAAAGGGGCAGATTTAAAAATATTACCTTATGATAAAATCGTTTGATTAAAATTATTTTTTATGGAATCAATAAAAGAAATTGTAAATACAAATTTGCCACCTGATTATTATGAAAAATTTTTGCGACCTAATAATAAATTAATATTGGATCCAAAAAGAATTGATTTGGTTGTTTTTTGTGGAAATGAAAGAGAAATTCTTAAAACACCAACTAATGGTGATTCGAGTTTGCTTTTGAGATATAAAGGAAAAGAAGGTGCTGTTTTAAGTATGGAAACTGTAACGGAAGAGTTAAGTATAGTTCAACTTCAGGGTTCTAAAAGTTCGGTTAGTTATCAGGTTTCGACTGGTTTTTTGTGGGTTAGATTATTTGGTGATCAAGTGAAGAAGATAGTTTTTGATCCACAATCAGAATTTGAAAGAATCTCAATGCCTCATTTTGAAAAAATTGTTGGTTTATATGATTCTGGTACCGATGCGGCTTTGGGTAGATATCAACAATTGGCTAATATTTTAGGGTTAAGATTTTCGAATCAAGAATGGAAATTTATTAAAGAAACAAGAGAACCATTATTTAATGGCTGAGGCGATAACATTGACGACGCCTTTATTGAGAGGGCTGGGCAAAATAAAATCAACGGTTAATTCAGTTTCTTTAACATAATCGGCTAAGGCCTGAGCGGCAGCTAGTTTCATTTGATCGGTTATTTTGCTGACTTTATTATCTAAAGCACCTCTGAAAACACCAGGAAAGGCGAGGACATTATTGATTTGATTTGGTTGATCACTGCGACCGGTACCAATAATAAAAGCACCAGCTTCTTTGGCAGCAGTAGGATCTATTTCTGGGACAGGATTGGCCATGGTAAAAATAATTGGTTTTTCACCCATGGTTTTTACCATGTCGCCGGTGGCAATATTTGGTCCGCTGACACCAATGAAAACATGTCGGCCGATCATGGCTTGGCTTAAATCACCATTTAAATTCTGAGGATTAGTGAAAGTTAAAAATTCTTTTTTGGCGTCATTCAAATCGAGACGGTCTTTGCTAATTATTCCCTTAGAATCGACAATTATTAAATCTTTAAAACCATAAAGACTTAATAGTTTAGCAATAGCGGTGCCAGCAGCACCAGCGCCACAAATGACAATTTTAGTATCGTCTTTGGTTTGGTTGGTCAATTTTAGAGCGTTAATTAGAGCGGCTAAAACAACAATGGCAGTGCCATGTTGATCATCGTGCATGACAGGGATATTTAAAATTTCTTTTAATTTATTTTCAATGTAGAAACACTTAGGGGCGGCAAAATCTTCTAAATTAATACCACCAAAACCGGGAGCGATATTTTTGACGATGTTGATAATTTCATCAGGGTCTTGGGTTTCTAAAACAATGGGAAAAGCATCGACATTGGCAAATTCTTTGAAAAGTAAAGCTTTGCCTTCCATAACTGGTAGGGCACCAAAAGGGCCGATATTGCCAAGGCCGAGAACAGCCGAGCCATCCGAAACGACAGCGACAGTGTTGGATTTAATGGAATATTCGGAGGCTAATTCTGGATGTTGGGCCAAAAGAGTGGAAACGGCGGCGACGCCAGGAGTGTAGGCGATGCTTAAATCATCTTTAGTTTTGACCTCGCCAAATTTGCTGGCGATGGCAATTTTACCTTTGGTAAGTTTGTGTTTTTCGAGTGAAGCTTGAGAATAGTCCATGGGGAAATTATAACTTATTTATTAAATGAAGTTTTTTGTCAGTGGGTAAATTCATTAATAATGAAATATCAAAATTGATAAGTGTTTTTACTCTTTATACAATTCCAGTATTAATTATTACCAAGGTAATAAAGATTAAACAAGTTAAATAATACTATTTGTTAGGCTTTGTGTATAGAATTATATTTTTTAACAACCATTTTTATATCTTCTTTATCACCTAAAATATCTTTCTCATTTTTTGCCAACATCTCAAACTTTTTATTTCTAACCATTTCTTGTATTACACTTAAATTAACTCCACAAAAATCTGCAACTTCCTTTTGAGAAAATAATTTTATTTCAATTAAATTACAATTATCACTTGTACCCATAATTAAACACTTCCTCTTATTTTAAAATTAAATAATATATATAAAATATAAAATCTGTTTTAATGCAATTAATCATTAAAGTATAAATACTTGTAGTTATAAATATTTTTGAGCCAAAATTCTCCTATCTATTAATTCTATAGGTTTATCTTCGGCAAATTTTAATGCCGAAAGAGAAAATAATCCCGTAGTAACAAAATAACCTCTACTAACACCTTCGCTAACCATCGTTCCATAAAAATCTCTTAATGCTGGTTCACCAACAGTTTTTTTAAACCTTTTACATTGAACAATTGAATATTCATCATCTTTTTTGAGAACTAAATCTATTCCACCATCTCCAGTTTTTCGAGTTTCTTCAACATTCCATCCATTTGTTTCAAATATATTTTTTTTAACCCATTTTTCAAATTCAATAGGTGTTAATTCTGTTAATTTATCAACTGTTGATAAATTCTGTTTAAAATTAGAAGTTAGTCTTTGTTTATAAGCATTAGCCAAAAGAAAAGTGTTTTCTTTCCTTCTTGTTTCAGCTTCTTTTCTTGCATAAAATTCTTCCTTTTTTATCATGTATTCATTTATTTCTCCTGTTGTGGAAATAATACGATCTATTGTTTTTTTTGCTTCGTTTATACTAAAATAAAAATTATTGGCAACAGGTGATTTGTTTTTTATTTCGTTTATATCTTCTTCAAGAGCCCCGATCATTTTTTTGACATCCTCTCTATTTTTAAAGGGAATTATCTCTTTTTTTAAGAAAGAAATTTTCTTTTCTATTCTATCAAGCCCAAAATCTACAAGCTCACCATCTAAATCAGAAATGGATACCGCAATATTATTATCTAAACCAAGTTTATAAATACCTAAAGGCCAACCATTATACCTTTCTAATAGATCAGGTTTAGGATTTACTTTAAGTCTCTTTTTTAATTTCTCTAACCACTTAGACCTTTTATCTAATTCATTACTCAGATCATTTAAAGATGTAATTAATTTATTAAATTTATATTCTCTTCTAAGGAGATACCATATGACCAAAATAATTGTTGGACCTAAAGGAAACCAATAACAAGAGGCTAAAAAAATAAAAATAACAGTAGTGCGATACCAAAATTTTGCAGGTGATTTTATAATTATGGATTGAATTTTTAATAATTTAAAAAAATAATTTACACTATAAATCGCCAAAATAAAAGCTGTGTAGAATATAAATACAAAAAGAAACCAAAAATAATATGCCATCACATTCATTATACTTTATGTTTTAGGATAATAAAATTCGTTATTACAGGCTGTAAAAATGAAAAATGTTGGTTTTCGTAAAAATACGAGGGAAAGTTAGGGATTTGTAGTTATACCACATAAATTACATGGAAAGACAGGCTAAATGCGGAGGGGACAGGAGTCGAACCTGCATGTCATTGCTGACGCTTGTTTTCAAAACAAGTTCCTTACCATTCGGAGCACCCCTCCAATTGAGTTTATAAAGTCAAAAGTTTATCAAGTTCATCAAGCTAAAATTTAAAACAACTTTACAACTTTAAAAACTTGACAAACTTTATAACTGTATTGAGCCCGGAATGAAACTCGAATTCATGACCTTCCCCTTACCAAGGGGATGCTCTACCAACTGAGCTATCCGGGCGTGCTGATATTTTACCAAAATATTAATAAAAAATGAGCCTGAGGTGGGATTCGAACTCACGACCTACTCTTTACAAGAGAGTTGCTCTACCGACTGAGCTACTCAGGCTAATAAGTGATATATTATAACAATTATATTTGATTTTTTTGTATGTTACACAGAAGTAAGAATAAGGTGAAGTGTAAAAATTGTGAGAAGGAATTTTTTCCTTGTTATTCGAGTTTTAAGATATATTGTTCAGTGATTTGTCAAAAAGATTTTCAAACAAAAGAAGAGGTTAAAAAGTGGTTGAGCGGAAAAGATAATCCTATAAATACAAATGGTTTATTAAGACCATGGGCCAGACAATATTTGTTTAAATTATTTAATAATAAATGTGTTCTTTGTGGTTGGGGAGAAATAAATAAAACCACAGGTAAAACACCATTAGAAGTCGATCATCTTGATGGTAATTTTAAAAATAACGAAATTACTAATTTAAGGCTTTTATGTCCGAATTGCCATAGTTTGACTTCAAATTATAAAGGTTTGAATAAAGGTAATGGTAGAGGTAAAAGAAAAAAATTAAGGTAAAATATGAACATGCAAAAGAAAAAGATTTTAGTATTAACTGATCATATGCCATGGGGACATAGATCGATAGCTAAGGCAATTTTTAATTTTCTTAAGGGGTATGAAAAAGATAATGATTTTGAAGTTTTTTATGCCGAAGTTAAGGCAGAAATAGGAGTGGCTGATGATTTGTATACTTTTGCCTATCGATATCTACCAGTGTCTAATCGATGGGCAGCGAAAGTTTTTGATATTAAATTTGCCAGGGATCTAATGCGAAAAAGTACAATTTTCAATTTGCCGAGATTAAAAAAGGAAGTTAATAAAATAAATCCAGATTTAATAATTTCAGCTTATTTTTTCCATTCTCATAGTTTGGCTGATTGGAGAAAAGAAGAAAATAAACAGTTTAAATTGTGGACAATAGTGGCTGATCCGTGGACAATTAATCCAATTTCGTTTGTTAAAGGTTGTGATTTAAATATAGTTTATGATGAGATTGGAGAAAAATTGGCTTTGAAATATGATATTAAGAAAAATGAAATTTTGAAAACTGGTTGGTGGGTGAGACCGGAAATGTATAAAAAAATTGATAAAAAAGAAATTAGAAAAAAATTGGGGATTAAAAATGATAGGCCAGTGATTTTTGTTGGTGGGGGAAGTTTAGGAACAAGTGCTTTGCCAAAATTATTACCAGCTTTGATTTTTCTTAAAAGTAAGGTAACTTTTGTAATTAACACTGGGGTGGATAAATTTTCTTATAATTTGGTGGAAAAATATAGTAAAATTTTGACTAAACTGAGAAGAGATAATGTGGTTATTATCAAGAATATGGGATGGATTGATAATATGGTTGAAGTCTTGGGAGCATCAGATATTGTTTTTGGAAAAGCCGGTCCTAATTTTTTGTTTGATAGTGTGGCTTGCCAGAAACCATTTGTGGCAATTACTCATATTGGAGGTCAGGAAGATGGAAATATTGATTTGATTAAAAAGAAGAAATTGGGTTGGATAAAAGAAAAAAGTGACGAATTGGTTAAATTTCTGAATCAATATTTGGATGATCCAAAATATTTTGAAAAAAAATTTAAAGAAACAATTAAAGAAGAAGCTCTGAACAATGAAAAAAGTCTTAAAATAATTTTAGAAAGAGTGAAAAAAGATTTGGAATAAAGAAAGCCCCACCAAAAGTTTTCTTTAATAATGGCTTTTCCACGCTAAAAATACGTGGTGGAAAACTATTTTAGGGCGCAAACCCTAAAAACAACGCTTCCCATTTAAGATGGTTAGTTAGAAAAAACACCTTCTTAAAGTACTGCTTTTGGTAGGACAGTTAATTTTAACATTTTTGATATAATCTTGGCTATGAAACAAAAAGTAAAAATTACCAAAGATATTTTAATTTTAGATTTAGTGGAGCAAAATTCAGATTTGGCCTCAGTATTAACTGAAGAATATGGATTTCATTGTGTTGGTTGTATGGCGGCATCAATGGAAACTTTGGAACAGGGAGCATTGGTGCATGGAATGACTGATGACCAAATAGAAAAAATGGTGGAAGATTTAAATAAAAGATTAAGTAAGTAACTTTAAAGCAAAAGCGATAATTGGCGACAAAATTATTTGAAAAATTGAGCTACCACCAACAGGAAGAAAGACTAAAACAATTAAAAGAATGAATCCGTAACGGTCAAAGGCCTCTTGCCATTGAACGGATTTTTCTTCGGGAAGTAAATTCAGAAAAATTTTGGAACCATCGAGAGGTGGAATTGGTAAAAGATTAAAAACGGCTAAAGAAATATTTATTAAGACTAAGAGGTAAAGCAAAACACTTTGAACCCCTAAAAATTTTAGAAGAAGGGAAGCAAAAAGTGCGAGCAAAATATTTCCAGCAGGGCCAGCGACAGAAACTATTATTTCATCTTTTTTGGGATTCTTGAAATTATAAGGATCAATAACAACTGGTTTAGCCCAACCAATGGTAGGAAATCCAGTAAAAACACTTAATAAAGGTAGAAAAATAGTACCAATAGGGTCGGCATGAGCGAGGGGGTTAAGTGTTAATCGACCAAGAGAACGAGGGGTAGGATCACCAAGACGATCAGCAGCTAGGGCATGGCAAAATTCATGAATAGTAATACTAATAATTAAGACTAAAAAGGAAAGAAAATTTATCATATTTCAAAAAATAGTTTGTTTTGATATTATACCTTACTATGAGAACATGCAGTTTATGTAAAAAGGGAACCAAGATTGGTCAAAACCGATCTCATGCCCAAAATAGAACACCAAGAACTTTTATGGCTAATATCCAAAAGGTTACTTTGACGGTGGGTGAAGATAAAATCAGCGGTAGTTTTTGTACCAAGTGTTTGAAAAGACTCAAAAAAGAAACTAAAGAACAAAAAACGGCACTTAAATAAGCACCGTTTTTAGTTAGAAATTTTCACTTATTTCTTCTTGGCTTTTTTAGCCACTTTTTTCTTGGCGACCACTTTTTTAGCTGGCTTTTTGACAGCTTTTTTGGCGACTTTTTTAGCTGGTTTTTTGACTGGCATATTTTTTACCTCCTTAATTTAATTAAAAAGGATTTAAAAAAAATGTCAAAAAAGGAAAGTCCTATTTATAGGCAAAATTTTTTTAATTTATTCTTAATAATTAGTTTTTATTTATAGTGTAATATTTGCAAATTTCGGACCAGTTGACGATTTTTTTACCTTCGATTTGGACAGTGTTGGGAATTAATTGTTGATTAGTGGTTGAGGCGGATAGTATTTTCATTTTGATTTTTTGAGATTGTTGATTAGTGACAAAAGTCCAGGCAATTGGCCAAGGGTTGAGAGCTCTGATAAAACGTTCAATTTTAGAAATATCCCAAGACCAATCAATTTGAGCACTGTCTTTGGTAAATTTTGGGAAATAGGTTTTTTGGGTGTGATCCTGCGGGATTAGAGAGTGGGTTGTAGATTGTAGATCGTAGATATATTTTTTAATAACTGTCTCTAGATTATTGGCGGCGAGGTTAAAAGCTTTTTGATAAAAGCTGGTGGCGGTTTCGATAGGACTGATGTCAAAAGGAATTTGAGAAATGATGGGGCCATGATCAGGAAGAGCATCGATTTGAAAAAAAGAAACAGCTGTTTTAGTTTCACCATTGATAATTTGCCAAGGGCCGGGGGTGGCACCGCGATATTTTGGTAATGGAGATGGATGAATATTTACAACTTTAAATTGGGGAGTGTCAATCATTTCTTGATTGAAATAGGGGGGGCCATAGGCGACGACGATAACAAGATCTGGTTTTAATTCTTTAAATTTGTTAATAAATTCTTGATCAAAATCTTGAGGTTGAAGAAGATCTAAATTATTTTGGCGAGCGAAATCGGCCACAGGATTGGCAGTTATTTCTTGATTTCGACCGGCAGCCTTGTCTGGTTTAGTGACGATGGCCAATAAATTAAAGTCTTTAATTTCAAGAATTTTTTTAAGAATAATAAGAGAATATTCTGATGAGCCGAAGAAAATGAGATTAACCATGAGTAAGTTTATCAAGTTCGTCAAGTTTATAAAGTTAATTTGATAAAATAGCGTATGAGAAAAATTGTGATTTATCCGGCAGAGATATTGAGACAAAAAACAAAAGATGTCGAAAATATAGACAAAAGGTTGTTGGAAGAAATGAATGATTTAAAAAAAATACTGAAAAATGGAGAAAATGCAGCAGGTTTGGCGGCGCCTCAAATTGGAGTGAATAAAAGATTTTTTGGAAGTAAAGAACTGTCTAATGGAGAGCCTTCAATTTTTATTAATCCAAAAGTTGAAAAAAGTTATGGTGGAAAAGTTTATCCAAAAATTGTGGGTGAAAATAAAAAGGAGGAAGATTTTTTGGAAGGATGCTTATCTTTTCCAAAATATTTTGGAACGGTAAAAAGATTTTTAGAAATTGATGTAAGTTGGGATGAGATCGATCCTGCAAAGCAGAACTTAAAAAGAAAATATAAAAGTTTGAGTGGGTTTGAGGCAATTGTGTGGCAACATGAGTCAGATCATTTAGATGGTATAGTTTTTATTGATCATGTAAAAAAAGACGGCGGAAAACTTTTTAAAGAAGTTAAAGGAAAAATGTTAGAACAAAATTTAAAGACTTTTCAGTAATTTTTCTGCTTCAGTGTTGGTGGGATAGGAATAATCAATGGTTTTTTGGAGATTTTCTTTGGCTAACGCTTTTTCTTTTTTGGAAAGATAAATTTTGCCGAGAGCGAAATAGGCATAATCATAATTTGATTTTAATTCAATGGCTTTTTGGTAATAAGGAATGGCTTGGTCTGTAAGACTGGCTGTTTCTAAAAATTGGCCAAGGGAATAGAAAATTTTAGGATCAGTGGGAGCGAGACTGGCGGCGTTGGTTAGAGCGGTGATAGAAACAGAGAAATATTTAGTATCAATGCCGGAGAGGTAAAGATAATCTTGGGCGCGTTGTTTCCAAAAATTAATGTTGGCAGGGGAGATTTTTATGGTTAGATCGGAATAATCGATGGCTTGGTCGATATATTCTTGTTTGCCGGTGTTTAGAGCAATTTTTGAGTAAATAGTGGCTAATTTGTCAATGTAGAGCGGTTCGCTTGGATTTAGTTGATGGCTAGTTTGAGCGAAAGAAAGAGCAGTTTGATAATCATTTTGAGAATCGTATTTTTCGGATTGATTGTAGGCGATGTCGGCGATGTAAAAGAAAATTGTTTTTTTAATTAGGAATAAACTGATGATAATTATTGGGATAACTAAAAATTTACGTAGAGACGTTGTATGCAACGTCTCTACTTTAATTTCCTGATCTGGATTTAAAAGGGTGGGGAGAAGAAAGAAGAAGAGCGAAGTGGTAACAACTGAAAAACCGGCAAAATTAGTTATTAATATGCTGGAAAAGCTGGCCAGGACGACTAAATTCAATCCCTCTAAATTTCCCTTTGACAAGGGAGACTTTAATGAGAAAAATAAAACGGAGATGATGAAAAAGCAATAGGTAGTAAAGCCGACTGTGCCGGTGGTGGCGAGATAATTAATATATTCATTGTGGGCTTTGTTGTAGAGATAATCCCATTCAGAAGTGAGGTTGTGTTCGACTGGGCGGGTCCAGTAATAGGAATAGGCGAAAGTTTCAACTCCGGTGCCAAAAATGGGGAATTTTTTCCAAAGATCAATGGCTCCCGTCCAAACAATTTTGCGGATATCACCACTAGAAGTTATTAAGATTTTTGATGATGGAATTTTATCTTCTACGACTATAGGTACGATATGTCTGGTTTTTATAAAAGAAATAAAACTATCTTTAATGGGATTGGTGATTAAAAGTGAAAGAATAATTAATAATGAATAATTAAGAATTAATAATTTCCTGAAGGGTTTGTTTTTAAAAAAAGAAACTGCAAAATAAATAGCCAGAGAAATGAGGCAGGCGATGATACCGGATTTGGATTTAGTAAAAAGAAGAGAAATGTAAAATATTAAAGTTAATATTAAATATAGGTAGGGGCGAATCATGATTCGCCCGTACAATTTGTTGGATTTATCAAAATCAATTTTAATTGATTCAAAAAATTTGAAAATAGAAAAGGGAATAAAAATACAAAGATAAGCGGCGAGCCAATTTGGTTGACCAAGAGTGGAAAAAACTCGTGATTGGACGTCTTGAACCCATAAATTTTTATCAATACCAAAATGTTCGGCAATGGCATAAATTGAAACTAAAAATGCCGAAAGTAGGGAAAAATTAATAATTTTATTTTTAAAATCTGAGTCAATATAAACGGATAAAATAAAATAGAGAAGAAGATAACAAATCAATGATAAAAGACCGCCATTAAGACGAGAGTAGTAACCGAAAAAAGAAGTATGGGGGTCAATGGAATAATAAGTGGAAATTACTTGGGAAATAAAAAAGAGAAGAATGGGAATATCTAAAAAGGTTTTTTTGCGAAAAGGAGCTTTTTTTTGGATAACATTAATTAAATGAAAGGTAGTTATTAAAGTGGTTAAAAGATAAACGAAATACATTTTTGGTAATTCAAAAAGCTCAGAATTTGATTGGGTGAAAATAAAAGGAGTAAAAAAAACAAGAGCCAAAAACAAAAAATGGATTGGCTTAGTAAGGGACTTCATAGAGTATAATTTTAACAGATGAAGTTATTTGGGATCAAAGAAAAATTTAATAAAATTGTGGCTAATTTTAGTTGGGAAATTGGAGTGGATTTGGGAAGTAGTAATACTTTGATTTATTTAAAAGATAGAGGAGTGATTGTGGATGAACCAACAATGATTGCTAGACAAAAAAAGAAAAGATGGACTGGTTTGTCGGCGCCAAGAACAAAACAAAGCGGTCCAATTGCTTTTGGATTTAAAGCAAAAGAGATGTTAAATCGAGAACCAAAACAAATTGAAGTGGTGAGTCCGATTAAAAATGGGGTGATTTCAGATTTTGAGGCATTGGAAAGCTTAATCTCTTATTATTTGAAATTGGTTTACGAAATTCCATCGAAATATCCTAAAGTTTTTAAGCCGAGGGTAATTGTGGGGGTGCCAAGTTCAATTAATCAGGTACAAAAAAGGGCAGTAAAATCAATTTTTTTAAATGCTGGGGCTAAGGATGTAATTCTTTTAGAGGAAGTGGTTTTGGCGGCGATTGGAATTGGTTTGCCGGTAGATAGTTGTTCTGGGTTAGTGATTGTGGATGTGGGTGGGGGGAAAACTGAAGTAAGTGTGGTTTCAATGGGGGGAGTAGTGGTGGGTCGAGGAATTAAGACAGCCGGAGATGATTTGGATAATAGTATTGTTAATTATGTGAAAATGAAATATGGAATTTTGATTGGCCAAAATAGTGCAGAAAGAATTAAAATGGAAATTGGAAATTTTTCAAATAAGGATGGCGATAAAAAAACAGCATTAGTGAGAGGTCGGGATTTGGAAACTGGTTTACCAAAAACAATTAAATTGACAGAAATGGAAGTTAAAGAGGCAATGACGATGGAATTGGCTAAAATTGTTAAATTAGTGTCAGTAGTTTTAGATGAAACACCACCAGAGTTAATGGAGGATATTTTAAAAAGAGGAATTGTGTTAGTGGGAAATGGAGGGAAAATAAAAGGCCTAGCAGGGTTGATTGAAAGTGAAACAAAAATATTTACTAAAGTTTTAGAAGAACCGGGAATAATGGTGGTTAGGGGATGTGGCGAATTGATTCAAAATAGAGAAATGCTTAAACAAGTTAAATTGGTGTCGGGATTGAAAGAATGAATCAAATAGATGATGGTTCTTGGAAATATTGGATTTTGAGATTTGGATTAATACTGAGTTTTGGAATTATTTTGGTGTCTATTTTTAAATTAGATGTAATTAAAGGTGCTTATTATAAAGATTTAGCAATGGAAAATAAATTGATGGAGAAAAAAATTCCGGCAGCAAGAACAACAATTTTAGACAGAAAAGGAAGATTGGTGGCAAAAAGTCTTTATCAGTACTTTAAAATGGACGGAAATAATAAAATTTATGAAAGTTTAGGTGATTTTCAAGGATATAAATTTGAGGAAGAAAATTTGGCTTATGAGTTAAAAAGGTACTATCCTTATGGTGAATCGATGTCTTTAATAACTGGTTATGTGGGTAAAGTTAATGAAAATGATCAAATTGAAAATAAATGTGGAATAAAATTGGATAATGATGAAGTTGTTGGAAGGAGTGGAATAGAATCTTTTTTAGATTGTCAAATTAGAGGAACTGATGGAAGAAGATTAATTGAAGTTGATGCTAAGGGAAAATATGTTAGGGAATTGGGAAGACAAGAACCAATGGTGTCGCCTGATTTAAATCTATCAATAGATGCTTATTGGCAAGATAAAATTTATAAAATGCTTGGAGGTAAAAAAGCAGTGGTAATAATGAGCGAACCGAAAACAGGAAAAATAATTACTATAGTTTCAAGTCCATCTTTTGATGCAAATGTTTTTTCTTATGATGTTAATCAAGGTAAAATAGGAGAATATTTGGGTGATAATAAAAATTTGCCGTTAATGAATAGGGCAATTGCGGGAAGATTTAGCCCAGGGTCAGTGTTTAAAATAGTGATGGCGACGGCTGGATTGGAGAGCGGAGTAATAAATAAAGATACTCAAATTGAAGATACGGGTGTTTTTAAAGTAGGCGATTATTCTTATAAAACTTGGAGTGGAATTACTGATGGAATGGTGGATGTGGTGAAAGCGCTTAAAAGATCAAATGATATCTTTTTTTATACTTTAGGAGAAAGATTAGGTTTGGAAAGAATCGATACTTGGGCAAAAAAATATGGATATGGAAGTAAAACTGGAGTAGAACTGGCAGGAGAATTGGAAGGAATTGTGCCAGATGAAAAATGGAAAAAAGAAGTTAAGGGAGAAAACTGGTTTTTAGGAAATACAATTCATTTATCAATTGGTCAGGGAGATTTGAGTGTGACACCATTGCAAGTAAATCAAATGACAAACGTGATTGCTAATGGAGGCAAAAAATGTAAAATGAGTATTTTAAAAGATTCAAAAGTGGAATGTGAAGATTTAAAAATTAAAAAAGAAAATGTAAAAACAGTGATTGAAGGAATGAAAGCAGCTTGTAAACCAGGTGGAACTGCTTGGCCTTTATTTAATTTTAAAACTGAAATTGCCTGTAAAACCGGGACAGCCGAAGTGGGCGATGGGAGTAAAGATACTCAAGCATGGTTGACAGCTTTTGCCCCAGTGGACGATCCACAAATTTCAATTACTGTTTTAGTAGAGAGAGGTGGTGAAGGGTCGGATGTGGCAGCACCAATTGTAGGAGATATTTTGAAGGAATGGTTTGATGAGTCAAATACGGTGGTACCAAGAAAATCAGAAAAGCCAATGGTGTCGGAATAAATTAAAATTTTGGGGTATGTTACAATAATCCCTAAAATAGGTTAGTAATTAAATAAAAAGATGGTTGAAAAATGTTTAGGATCTTTAAGAGAATGGAATGAAAAACGTCAAATAAAAAAAGTTTGTCGGGGTAGTTTGGTTTCTTTGAAAAAATCGAATGGAGAGATGGTGTCGATTGATGATGGTGGTTCTGAAGGTTACAAGAGTGATTATAAGCTTAATGTTGGTAAGAGAGTATTGGAAGAAATCCAAGGTGAAAATGATGATTGCAAATTGATTTTGAGACCAAATATGGTTACTAGAAAAAGAATGAATTTAGATGGAAAAATATTGCCAATTAAAATAGTACCTTTAAAATTAAGAAAACATTGATGGCTTGACAGAGATGGTACTATAGATGAGAATGAGAGATAAAATGAAAAAACTATTAATTGTAGAATCACCAACAAAAGCCAGAACTATAGGGAAATATTTAGGTAATGATTATAAAGTATTAGCAACTGTGGGACATATTCGAGATTTGCCGACAAATAAAATGGCAGTGGATTTTAAAAATTTTGAAGTGGAATATGTGATTGATAATAAAAAGAAAAAAGTGGTTGATGAGTTAGTAAAGGCTTCAAAATCTGCAAAACAGATTCTTTTAGCGTCTGATCCTGATCGTGAAGGAGAAGCAATTTCTTGGCATGTGAAATGGATTCTTTTAAATGCAAAAAAACCAGTTGATAAAAAATTAATATCTAGAGTAACTTTCCATGAAATTACAAAAGAGGCAATTGAAGAAGCTTTAAAAAAATCGCGAGAAATTGATATGGATTTGGTGAATGCTCAACAAGGCAGAAGAGTGTTAGATCGAGTGGTGGGTTATAGTTTGTCACCAATTTTATGGAAAAAAGTGAGAAGAGGATTGTCAGCAGGAAGAGTTCAGTCGGTGGCAGTAAGATTGATTTGCGAAAGAGAAAAAGAAATCGAAGCTTTTAAAAAAGAAAAATATTTTTCAATCTACAGTGAATTAAAAAAAGGTGGTCAAAAATTTAATGCAGAATTGATTAAAGTTGATGGAAAAAATATTTATAAAACAGACAAAATAAAATTGTTTGATGGTGAATATTCTTTTACCAGTTCTTGTTTTAAGACACAGAATGATGCTGATGGATATATAAAAAATTTAGAAAAAGTATTTTTAATTACAAAAGTTTTAGAGAGAGAAGTTTCTCGATTACCATTGCCAGCATTTACCACTTCAAAATTACAACAGGCGGCATCTAGAAAAATGGGTTGGTCGGGTAAACAAACAATGAGTGTGGCTCAAAAACTTTATGAAAAAGGGTTAATTACTTATCATCGAACCGATTCGGTCTATTTATCTGAGAAGGCAATTGGTGAATTTAGAAAATATATTGAAAAAGAATTTGGTCAAAATTATGTGGTACCAAAAATTAGATTGTATAAAAATACGGCCAAAAATGCTCAAGAGGCACATGAGGCAATTAGACCAACAAATGTATCAAGACCGACTATTGATGATGGTGATGTTAGGGAAAATAAATTGTATGAAATGATCTGGAAAAGGGCGGTGGCAACCCAAGCGGCGGCAGCAATAATGAAAAATACGACTATTTTATTTTCCAATGGCAATGGGATTTTTGAGTCTAAAGGAGTAAGAATGTTGTTCGATGGATTTTTAAAAATTACTGGTGATAAACATGAAGATCAGGTGTTGCCAGAATTAAAAGAAAATGAAAAAATTGAGGGCAAAAAGTCATGGTCGGTGGAGTCGGAAACTAATCCAATGCCGCGATACAGTGATGCCAGTTTGGTGTCCAGTTTAGAAAAACAAGGGATTGGCAGACCATCAACTTATGCTCCAATTATTTCAACTATTTTATTAAGACAATATATTGAAAGAGAAGAGGGTAAATTTAGACCGACAGTTTTAGGACAGGCGACCAACGAATTTTTGGTGAAAAATTTTGAAAATATTTTATCTCTACCTTTTACAGCGGAAATGGAAGAAACTTTAGATAAGGTGTCATTGGGAAAAGAAGATTGGAAAAAAATGATGAAAGATTTTTGGAAAAAATTTGAAAAAGAATTAAAATTAGCAGAGAACAAAAGTGAAAGGGTTAAAGTGGAAACGGAAAAAACAGGAGAAAAATGTCCAGAGTGTAAAGACGGAAATTTAGTAATTAGATTGGGAAGATTTGGAAAATTTATTTCTTGTGATCGTTTTCCTGATTGTAAATATACAAAACAATATCAAGAGGATGCAGGATTTAAGTGTCCGGAGTGTGGGGCTGAGGGGGTAGTTCGCAAAACTAAAACTGGACGAAAGTTTTATGGTTGCTCAAAATATCCGACTTGTAAATGGGCAGGATGGAAAAAGCCTTAGTTTATAGTTTCTTACCCCAGCGTTGTTGGGAGGCGGCGATGAGTTTGTCTCGTTGTTGGTTTTTACAGGAAAGGGGAGAAAGGGTGTTTGCATAAAAAGGCCTGGTAGTTTCGGAATCGATGGAAAGTTTACAAACAATTTGATATTTACCGATTTTAATTAGATCTTCTGGTGGAAATTGAGGACCAAATTCTTTAGCGAGGATAAAAGCATCTTGATTACCAACAACAAAAGACATAATGGAACCAACATTGCCGAGAATGGCATCTTGAATAGTGCGATCGAGTTGGGACATATATTGATTGGCGATAATTAAATTTAATTTAAACTTACGGGCTTCGGAAAGAATTTTAATAAAAGCTTCGGTGGCAAAATTTTGAAATTCATCAACATATAAATAGAAATCAGAACGTTCTTCGGCAGCTTGAAAAACACGATTCATAGCCGACAATTGAATTTGAGTGATTAACATGGCACCAAGAAGAGCAGAATTGTCTTCACCAAGACGGCCGGTTGATAAATCGGCAATTAAAATTTTCTTTTGATCCATAATCTCTTGGATATTTATTTTAGATTTAGCATGGGCGACGGTGTTTCGGATTTTAGTGGAAGAAATAAACTGACCAACTTTGTTTAAAATTGGTGAGACAGCTTCGTTCTGAAATTTGGGATCCATGCGACCAAATTCGTTGTTCCAGAAATTTTTGAGAGTTTGATTAGTTAAACCGGCGACAGCTCGTTCACGAAAATTTTTATTGGTTAAAATTTCGACGATATGAGTCATATCAGAACCTGGAGTGTTAACTAGAGTTAAAACAGCATTTCGTAAAATATGTTCGAGACGTGGTCCCCAGGAGACATTGCCATAAAGTTTTTTAAAGATAGAAAGAACACCAGAAGCAATTAATTCTTTTTGGGATTCGTTTTTGGCTTCTAAAACGTTGAGAGGATAGGCATATTCTGGATCGGCGGGATTAAAATAACAACAATCGTTGATACGATTGGAAGGAATATAATCAAGAATGGTGTTACATAAGTCACCGTGTGGATCGATAACAGCAACACCTCGACCTTTGCGGATGTCGTCGATGGCCATATTAGAAATTAAAGTAGTTTTACCAGTACCAGATTTACCGATGATGTAGGTGTGGCGACGACGGTCTTCGCCTTCTTTGATACCAAAAATAGAATCTTTATTTCTAAATTCGGTTTTGGCAAAAAAAGTAATTTCATTTTTTTCCTCGGGAGTGAGATTGTCAGCAATCGGAAGATTCTCGGGTGGATCAGAATAAAGTTTTTTACCCCAAGCAATGTTGGGAAGTTTGGTATTTTGATTAGGGAAATGCCAAATGGCGGCCAATTCTTCGGTATTAAAAATTTGGCTTTTTAATTTAGTATTAAATTCACGAGTAGAAATTGATTCTTGAAGTTTCTTTTTAGTAAAATAACCAGGACTGAAACTTTTAATAAAATTACCACGAGGATTGGTGTAAGCGCCAAAAGACGAGGAAACAGAAGCGGTGAGACCGGGATTGTTACTGAAGAGATTGATTTGGGTTAAAAGGCCAGGAAATTGAATTTTTTGTTCGAAGATGGCTTTGTCTGGGTGGGCAGTGCGAATATTTCTTTCTTTGTCGACTAAAATTCCATTTTGGATGGTGCTAACAACACCACTTTGCCAATTTTTAGGAGCACCACTTAAAAGGATTTGAAAAAGAAAAAAATCTTGAGGATTGTTGGATCGAGAAAGAGGAGCTAAAACAGAGGTAAGAGGATCGGTATCTTTAAAATCTTTGGCAGTTTTAGTGGGGTAGTTTGATGGTCGACCAAGACCGAGTTGAGTGAAGCTGATAGGTAATTGAGGATTAAGTTCAGTTAAATAATCTTTAGTATCTTTTAAAACGGCAGTGGAATATTGGGCTAAAATTTGAGAACGAAGAAATTCACTATTGTCGGAAAGAGCGACGATATAAAAATGAATTTGGCCGTCTTTTAGGACAATTTCTAGAGAAACGATAGTTTTTCTTTTGCCAATTAATTTTTCAAAAAAAGAAAGATTGGAAACTTGAGTGAAATTTGACAACAAAGCAGACATCGACTCAAAAGTATATTCATTGTTTTGAGGCAAACGAACTTCAAAAATAGAAAGAGTTGCCGTTTCGGACATAAAGTACTCTTATTATAAAACAGAAAAGGCAATTAGTGAAAGATGTGTTATAATTTCTGAAAATTTGGCTAAAGTAGTGGCTATTTTGGTTTAAATTTTTAAAGTACTTTGATAATCCGAAAATACTATAATTTGAGGAAGTCTGTGGAAGAAAGGGATGTTTTGGCATGGGTAAAAAAATAACAACAAAAACTACTCCGAAGAAAAAAGGCAAAAAAAAGAAAACAGAAAGTTTGGTGGTGTGTAAATATCAAGCGAAACAGTTAGATTAGAAGGATAAAAAATAAGAGGAGTGTATGGTTGTGAGTGGAAATGCATCGGCAAAAAAAAAGGAATTAAAGCAATTATGTGAATCAGGAAGGCATGATCCCAGAACAATCGCTCAGATTGAAAAACTTCAATGGGATTTAGACAGTCACAGTGGTTTTGGCAATAAAAGAAATAAGAAGAAAAAATAAAAACAAGAGGAGTGTGTTGATTAATATGTTGACAAGAAGTCAGGCTGCAAGATTAGAAGGTAAAAAAGGACAAGAGGGTTTTTCAAGTAGGGATGAAAAAAGATTAACTCGTTCTAAGAATGGGAATAAGAAAAAAAGTGGCAATAAAAAATCAAAGCAGAAATAGTGCCGGAAAAGGGTGGAGAGGAGAATCTTTCTCCACCCTTTTCCATTTTGTTGTTTTTAAAAGTTTTAGTATTTTCGGGTTGTTTTTTTATAAATATTCACTATGAAAGAAAATATTAATAGTATTAAAAGAGAGGAAATAATACTCTCTAAGAGAAGTAAAAATCTTGAAGAATTGCGTGGAAAATTAGAAACAGGGGAAGGTTCAGTTGAAGAAGTAATGAAATTTCAGATATTACAAGAGAGAATAAGAGAGTCTAAGGTTAGAAGAGGTTAGATTTTGTGATATAATCCTTGAGTTAATAATTCTTAAATTTTTAACATGTATTTATCCTGGGTAAAATTATTCCCTGTGTTAAAAATCAAAAAATAAGGAAAAAAATGACAGAAAAAAAGAAAGTAATCACAAAAACCGTCAACCGAAGCGGAAAATCTTTGGTTAAAAAAGCTTTGGTAGTTAAGACAAAAACTCAAAGCAATATCACTTCTGAAAACATCAAAAAGATGAATGAAAAAGTGGCTTTGGAAAAAATTGCCTTGGATAAGAAAAAGAGTGAAATCAATGAGATCGTCGACACTAAAGCTATGGTGGCCAAGGAAGATAAGAAATACAATTTAACTATTGGACTTAAAGATTTATTAGCGGCTGGAAGTCATTTAGGACACAAAATTTCTAAAACTCATCCAAAAGCATTAGAGAATGTTTATACTCAAAAAGATGGAGTTCAAGTTTTTGATTTGGTTAAAACTTTGGAATCTTTAGAAAAAGCTTGTAATTTTATTTACAACAGTAAAAGAAATGGTAAACAAATAGTTTTAGTGGGAACTAAACGACAAGCTCGCGAAGTGGTTCGAAGAGTAGCAATGGAAGCTGGTGTGCCTTATGTAACTGACAGATGGTTAGGTGGGACTATTTCTAATTGGGATCAAATTAAAAAGAATGTTAAAAAATTGACTGATCTTAGGGAAGGTTTAGAAAAAGGTAAATTTGTTGATGCTACTAAAAAGGAGTTGTCACAAATGAATAAAGAAATTGCCAGACTAGAAAAAATTGTTGGTGGTTTAGTTGGGGTTGATAAATTTTTTGATATTTTATTTGTGGTTGATGCTGGTTTTGAAAAAACAGCTATTAAAGAAGCAAAACTTAGAAACGTTAAAGTAGTGGGCATTGTTGATAGTGATGCTAATCCATTTAAAATTGATTTTGCTGTTCCAGCAAACGACGATAGTGTTAAAAGTGTGACTTTAATTGTTGAAGAAATTGGAAAAGCAATTAAAGCAGCAGGAGTTAAATAATTTAAAAATAAAATTATGGATCAAAAAAATATAATTGAATTAGTTAAAAAACTTCGAGCTGAGATGGGCTTGGGGATTATGGAAATCAAAGCAGCTTTAGAAGAAGCTGAAGGCGATGAAAAAAGAGCCAAGGAAATTTTAAAAGAAAAAGGTTTTAAAAAGGCGGAATCTAAAACCGAAAGAGAAACTAATCAGGGAAGAGTAGCAACTTATACCCATTCAACCGGCAAAATTGGAGTCATGGTGGAGCTTTTATGTGAAACTGATTTTGTGGCTAAGAATGAGGATTTTTTGGCTTTGACCAGAGATCTTTGTTTACAAGTAGCAGCTATGAATCCAGAAACAGTAGAAGAATTACTTAAACAAGAATTTATTAAAGATTCAAGTAAAACCATTGATGAGATGGTTAAGGCTTTAATTGCTAAATTTGGCGAAAATATGAAAATCAATAGATTCGCAAGATTTGAGATTTAAACCCCTCTGTCTTTCGATTACATCGAAATCCACCTCCCCTTGAAGAAGGGGAGGTTTTGTTTGGTATAATCAGGGTATGATAAATTTCACTGATGTAAAAACCCGAATGGATAAAATTACTGCTTTGTTTGTAAATGATATTGCATCGATTAGAACGGGGAGGGCGACACCGGGATTAATTGAGAATGTGGTGGTGACGGTTTATGGTGGACAAAAAATGAGATTAATTGAATTAGGATCAATTGGAGTTCCTGATGTTCGAAGTTTAACTTTTGAACCATGGGATCAGACTTTGATTCGAGAAATAAACAATGGAATTGAAGCGGCAAATATTGGAATGATGCCATCAATTGATGGTCAAATAATTAGAATGAATTTGCCAATGTTGACAGTGGAGCAAAGAGAGGATTATGTAAAACTTTTAGGAAGAAAATTAGAGGGGGCAAGAGTAATGATTCGTGATGCTCGAGCTGATTTTAGATCTGATTTACAGAAAGCTAAGCAGGAAAAAACTGTTTCTGAAGATGAATTTAGAAAAAATGAAACTGAATTACAAAAGACGACAGATTTGTATATTGGAAAATTGGAAGAAGTGGCTAAGAAAAAAGAGCTTGAGATTAGAGGATAATGTTTTGTTAAAATGTAAAAATGGATTTAATATTTTTTATCTTGGCGTTGTCGGTATTGGTTTTGGTTCATGAGTGGGGGCATTTTATTGCGGCCAGAAAAACTGGTGTAAAAGTGGAGGAATTTGGATTAGGATTGCCGCCAAGAATTATTGGAAAAAAATTCGGAGATACTATATATAGTATAAATTGGTTGATGATTGGAGGTTTTTGTAGGTTGTATGGTGAGGATGGTGATGGAAAAGGAAAAGATGCTTTTAATAATAAAAATCCTTGGCAAAAACTATTAATTGTTTTGGGTGGAGTGCTAATGAATTTAGTTTTGGCGGTGGTGATTTTTAGTGTGGTTTATGCAATTTTGGGAGTACCAAAAGAAACAAACAAAGTGGCAATTATTGGGATCTCAAAAGATTCGCCAGCGGAAAAAGCGGGATTAAAAGAAAATGATGTGATTTTGAAAGTAGCTGATAAAGAAATTAAAACACCGAGTGAATTAACAACAGAAGTGGCAAAATATAAAGGACAGTTTGTTAAGTTGAAAGTTTATCAAGTTTCTCAAGTAGAAAAAGATTTTGATGTAGAAGTTAGAGAAAATCCACCGGAAGGAGAGGGAAGTGTTGGAATTGCGATTTCAAACACAGAAATGGTGAAGGTACCTTGGTATCGATTTTATGAAGGAATTGGGGCAGGATTTAAAGAGGCTTTTTATTGGGGGAAAATAATTATTAATGGAGTTGGAGAAATGGTATGGGGTTTGGTGACTGGTCATGTGCCAAAAGATGTTAGTGGTCCAGTGGGAATGTATGAGGCAACTAGTTCGATTAAGAATAATCAGGGATTATTAGCAGTGATTCATTTTTTTGGAATTGTTTCAGTTAATTTAGCAGTGGTGAATGTTTTACCATTTCCAGCGTTGGATGGTGGCAGAATTGTGTTTGTGTTATATGAAATGATTTTTAGAAAAAAAGCAAATCAAAAATTTGAAATTGTTGTAAATAATATCGGGATGATGGTTCTATTAGGTTTAATTTTGTTGATTACAATTGGGGATATTAGAAGAATTTTTTAGGGATTTAAGAAATTCAGTTAATTTTAAGTTTATTTAATAAATGATCGGTTGACAGAGTTTTTTAAAAGTGGTTTACTTTTCTATCAAATGTTTTTATAAAAAATGAATAAACAAAAAGGGATAGCTTCAATAGTAGTTATGGTGGCAATGTTGGTGATAGCGATTGCGCTTCCAATAACGACAAAATTGGTTCAACAGAGTCAGGAGAATAGAAGTAAAGCGACAGATTTTGATACCTGTTGGTCTGGTCAGACTAGATGGATGTATAAGGGTGGTCAATGCCAGTCAGGTGAGATTAAACATTGTGAAAGTTGCAAAGATGCAATGGCTGGTACTCAGGTTACTGGTTTTTACCCTTGTTATGGAACTGAGGATGGTTGTACTGGTGCTCATCCTTCTACAACTACCTACACCTGTTCAGCTAAAGCTTGTAGTGCAAATTATGGATGTATGAGAAATGGTGTCTTTACTAGCAGTACTTCTGATTGTAGTACTCCAATTGGAACAGTAAGCCGAACTTATGATGCCAGTTGTCCAAAAAGGAATGGTGCCGGTGGTGGTAATGATAATGCTTGTCCGGCGGCTACTCCAACTGTTAAACCAACCGCAACACCAACTCGAGTTCCAACTCCAGCTACTTACACTTGTTCAGCTAAAGCTTGTAGTGCAAATTATGGATGTATGAGAAATGGAGTCTTTACTAGTAGTGATGCAGCTTGTACTACTCCAATTGGAACAGTACCTCGAACTTATGATGCTAGTTGTCCAAAGAGAAATGGTGCTGGTGGTGGTAATGATGATGCTTGTCAGTCAACCACTACTACTTGTTCAGCTAAAGCTTGTAGTGCAAATTATGGATGTATGAGAAATGGAGTCTTTACTAGTAGTGATGCAGCTTGTACTACTCCAATTGGAACAGTACCTCGAACTTATGATGCTAGTTGTCCAA
>JAQWFB010000001.1 GCA_028704635.1 Candidatus Shapirobacteria bacterium | reverse complement strand
TTTTGAAATAAGTACTGGTGACAGTGAGGGTGATTCTGTTACTATGTTTGTAGACAAAAATACTAGTGAAGGATTATTTTTTACTAGCAATAAATTAGAGGTCGAATTAATAAATTAAAATGAAAAAAACTGCCATAAATATTTTTACTTTTGTTTTTGCTGCAATATTGGTGACGGTGAATGCTAATGCAGTAGTAGCGGCTCCTAGATTAACATTAACTCCTGTTAGTGGTAGTTACACTAATGGATCTACTTTTGCGGTTTCAATTGGAGTTAATTCTGAAACAGAAAAATCTAGTGCTGTTGATGTTTGGGCGACGTTTGATAAGACAAAATTGGAAGTGGTTAGTATTATTAAATCAACGAATCCACCTTTTGCTTTTGAGATGACTCCAAAATTTGATAATACGGCTGGTACTTTTCAGTTTTCTTGTATATCAACTAATATGAGTGCTTTTGATGATGCAGTGATAAATGGGGAGTTGGCAGTGGTGACGTTCAAAACAAAAGCAGTTGGAACGGCGGCTTTGAATTTTACTTGTACTTCTGGGTCAACTACAGATTCAAATATTTTTAATTCTGATATAAATGATGTGATTAGTTGTGATGCTAATAGTGTGGGGTCTTATACAATTACTGGTGATTCTACGGCCACAACAACAACTACTACTACGACCCCAACACCAACAACTACTTTGACACCTACAGGTACTGTGACAGCAACTTTGCCTCAAACGGGGGCAATGGGGGCGACTGTTGGTTTAATTGTTTTTGGAGCTATTAGTTTGGCTTCTGCTCTCTTTTTAAAAATCTTATGAAAGGAAAAATTAATTTAAAGACCATTATTATATTTGCTATTTTGATTTTGGTTATAGTTTTGTCTGTTTTGGGGGTAAATGTGGCAAAAACTTTTATGAGTGGAGCGGCGGCTGATTATGAACCACAAGGTTTGACGGCAGTTCCTAGTGTTGATGGTAGTACTACTACTGTTTCCTGGACTACGGACAAATCGGCAACAGCTTCGGTTTTTTATGGAACAAATGTAGCAAGTTTGCTTTTAATGGCAGAAGATTCAGCGGCAACGACTGATCATAATATTTTATTGACAAATTTAAGAGCTGGTAAAACTTATTATTATAAAATTGTGGTAGGAGAGAATGTCTTTGATAATCAAGGGGCAATGTTTAGTTTTAAAACTGGAGGGGCGGCAGAAGTTGTGGTGACTCCAACTGTGATGCCAACTGTAGCTCCTGTGGTAACTTTGCCTGCAGCTTCTTCACCGTCAGCTGTTTCTACACCGATTGTTTCATCACCATCGGTTTCTCCGACAGCTACTTCTTCCGCAGTTTGCGACAAGACAGTTGATTATAATAAAGATGGAGTGATTAATAGTCTTGATTATCTGATGTGTTTGAGAGGGAAAATAACTGTAACTCCAACAAAGGCTGCCAGTAAGATTTAAGTTGTGATAAAATAGAGAACTTTAATAAAGGAGGTGTGAGTTATTAATGCCAATTATAGTAAAAAAAAATAAAGGCGAGTCAAAAGATGATATTATCGGTAAATTTAGGAGACTTTGCTTGGAAGAAGATATTACAGAAGAAGTTAGAAAAAGAACTTCTTATGTAAAACCTTCTGAAAAAAGGTATGCTCTAAAAAAGATAATTGTTTGGCGAGATAAATGTCGCCGAAAAGCAAAAAGTTCTAGAAGACATGATGCGAGATAAATTAAAAAAAGATAGTTTTGATGCATTGAAAAACCGTGATAATAAACGGGTGGATGTGTTGCGATTTTTAATTTCATTAATTGATAAAAAAGAGTTACAACTACCACCCGACGGTTTGACTGAATCGGAAGAGGTTGCAGTTTTAAGGAAAGAATTAAAAAATAAGGAAGAATCGAGGGAAATGTTTTTAAAAGCTTCACGACAGGATTTGGTTGATCAATTAGATTATGAAATTTCAGTGGTCAAGGAATATTTGCCGGCGGAAATGAGTGAAGACAAAATTTCCGAAATTGTAGAACAAGTTGTGGCTGAAAAGGGTAATAATTTTGGAATGATTATGAAGGAAGTGATGATTAAAACAGGGGGAACAGTGGATGGTGGAGTTATTTCAAGAATAGTAAAAGAAAAGATTAATGGATAATTTGGTTTTAATAAATCATAATAAGAATTGGGGTCTACAAAGCAGACTAGTAGAGGAGTTGGCAAATAAGGCACTTGAAGAGAAAGGTTATAAAAAAGATGTGGAATTGAGTGTTTATTTTGTGGGACGAAAAAAAGCAAAGGATTTGAATGTTAATTATCGAAACATGTCTTATATTCCCCAGGTTTTAGGATTTCCAATGTCGAAGAAAAAAGATGTGGATGGAAAAATTAGATTAGGAGATATTGTGATTTGTACTCAAAAATTGAAGTATGAAGTGAAGTTTCAAAATTCGGATTTAGAGACTGTTTTATATAGTTGGTTGGTTCATGGGGTTGAGAATTTGTTGAAATGATACATTTGCGATTATTGTAAAAGGCTAGCTATTTTGGTTTAATCTCTTGATGTCAGTTTTTCACTTAAAATATAGACCAGTTAAATTTTCTGATTTGGATTTGGCTGATGTGGCTGAGAGCTTGAAAAAATATTTGTCGGCAAAAGATGTTCCTCAATCGTTTTTATTTTCTGGGCCTAAAGGGGCAGGAAAAACGTCAGCAGCTAGGATTTTAGCCAGGGCGGTTAATTGTACTGACTTAAAAAATGGTGAACCTTGTGAAGAATGTGATAATTGTAAAGAAATAATTAAGGGCGGAGCAATGGATGTGATTGAAATGGATGCGGCATCAAACAGGGGAATTGAAGATATAAGAAGTCTAAAAGATAAAGCGTATTTACTACCAAGTAAATTGAATAAAAAAGTTTTTATTATTGATGAAGTGCATATGTTAACTAAAGATGCGTTTAATGCCTTGCTAAAATTGATTGAAGAACCACCAAAACACACAATTTTTGTTTTATGTACGACTGATGCTGAAAAAATTCCAGATACGGTTTTATCGAGATTAGTGAGAGTTGATTTTAGAAAGGGTGGAAGAAATGAATTAATAAGTTCACTTAAAAAAATAATTGAGGGTGAGGGGATTGAAATTGCTAAAGAGGCAATTGATTTTATTGTGGAAAAAAGTGACGGAAGTTTTAGAAATCTGCAAAGAAACTTTAATGAATTATATTTACAATTGGGGAAGAAGTTGAAAACAGAGGATGTTTTTAAATTTTATTTGGATAAAAGTGGTAATTATAATGAGGAAGATTTTGATAAGGATTTAAATAATGGGGAAATAAAATTAATTTTGGAAAAGTTGGAAAAGATGGCAGATGATGGAGTGGATTTTTCCAGTTTTAGGTTGAAATTAATGAATTTTTTCCAAAAGAAAATTTTGGCATTTTATGGCATTTCTACAAATTCTGCAAAGAAGAATGGGTTAAATCTAGAAGAATCTGAGTTTTTTATGAATCTTTTAATAAAGGCATCAAAAATTGAGAAAGATGTAGAAATTGATCAATTACCAATGGAATTGGCAGTGGTGGAGTTTGGAGAGACTAAAAGAAGTGGGGTAAAAAAAAATGAGGAAATAGAAGAATCTGCGGAGCAGATTGTAAATGAAACAAAAATTGAGGAAAAAATTATTATTACTAAGGTAGAGACGCATCATGATGCGTCTCTACAAGATTCACAAAACATTTGTTCTTTAGAAATAGAAACGATTGAGGGGAAATGGGGGAATTTGTTGACCGCAGTAAAGCCTTTTAATTATGCGGTTGAAGCATTTTTGAGAGCAACTAGACCCAAATCTGTCAAAGGAAATATTTTATTATTGGAAGTTTTTTATCCGTTTCACAAAGATCGATTAGAAGAAAGTAAAAATAGAAAAATAGTGGAAGAGGGAATTTCGAAGGTTTTTGGAGTGAATTTAGGGTTTGAATGTGTTTTAGCAAAAAATAAAAAACAACCGTTGGTAATTAAAAATGATACGCCGATGGAACATGTGAGTGATCAGTTGTCGGAAAATAAAGATGATAAGGCGGGTGGTGGAGATATTTATGATGTAGCAAAAGAAATATTTGGATAAGTTATAATAGGTTTATTAAAAATTAATTTAAATTATGTTTGATAAAACAAAAATGTTAGCCCAGGCTTATAAATTAAAAAAAGCTATCGAGGCTGAGTCGATTGAAATTGAAGAAAGTGGAATTAAAGTGACGGTAACTGGAGACCAAAAAATTAAATTTTTATCGGTGAATGGAGTGGAAAATAAAATTTTAGTGGACACTATCAATAAGGCTTTAAAAAAATCGCAAGAAATGGCAGCTAAGAGAATGAAAGATATGGGCGGACTTGAAGGATTATTTTAAATTTTCTAATGGCAGCAGAATTACCAAAGAGTATTAAAAATTTAATTGCGGCGTTTGAAAGATTACCGGGAATTGGGCCAAAGAGTGCCAGTAGATTGGTGTTTTATTTAATTAATACACCGGAATCTTATGTAATGGAAATAGCTAGATCGCTTTTGGCAATTAAAAAAGAGGTAAAAGTCTGTAAAGAATGTTTTTCAGTTTGTGAAGGAGAAATTTGTTCGATTTGTGAAGATAAAGAAAGAAATAAAAAAATAATTTGTGTGGTGGAAAGAGCAATTGATGTGATGGCAATTGAAAATATTGGTGGATATAAAGGTGTTTACCATGTGTTGGGTGGAGTAGTGAATCCATTGGAACATGTGAGTCCGGATGATTTAAAAATAGATGAATTAATAAAAAGGGTCGAAGCCGAAATGGAAATTATTTTGGCGACGAATCCGACGATGGAAGGGGAAGCAACGGCACTTTATATTAAGAAAAAAATTGATAATTTAGGAAAAAATAATATTAAAATTTCTCGAATTGGCAGTGGTTTACCAATGGGAGCGGATTTGGAATATGCTGATCAGGCAACTTTGAGTCGAGCCATGGAAGGACGAAGGGAGATATAATAAATTATGAATCAGGTTATAAATGATTTTAAAAAAGGGTTTAAACAATTAGGACAGGAAACGGTGGAAAAGTTAGTGGAAGAAACAGGTAAAATCGCTGAATCAGTAATTACAGCAAAAGAGCTTTTGGGAGATATTAAACCATTGAGTGATGAAGAATTAGCCCAAAAAAAAGGAGAAGATGAAAAGAAAAAACAAGAAGAAATGTCCCGCCTACGCCAAGGCTTCGGCGGGCAAGCGGGTAGATCGGTGGAAAATGAAATGGAAAAAATAAGACACCAAAAAGAAAAAGAAGATGAAGAAAAAGGAAATATTGAATTGGAAAATTTAAAAAGACAAAAGGAGATGGAAAGACAAGATCAAATGGTTAATCTTGAATTAATGCAACCATCGAAACATCATAAAGATAAAGGTGGAAATAAAAGAAAAACACAACAACCGGACCATACTCAAATGTCGCAAACTTCTGAATATAAGGGTAAAATCACTTAGTTGACAACTATATGTACATAATGTACACTTGATTATGACAGTCATAATCAATGCTACTAAAGCTAGGCAAAATTTTTTTGATTTATTGGCAGCGACTAGAGATAAAAAACAAATAACAAAGGTTAAATTAAATGGAGTGGTAGTGGCTAAATTAGTTCCGGATGAAGAAAAGAAGTTTGATTGGGGCCAATATAGATTGGAGGTGGAAGAGGCGGTAAAACATTTGTCGAAATTTGATTGGTCAGATGTATTAGAAGTTAGAAAAAAATCAAAAGCGAGGAAATATAAAGGATGGTGAAATTAGTAATAATAGATACTTCAATTTTGATAGAAAAAATTAGGCTTAAAATAGGTCTTTTTGATGGGTTGGTTGATAATTTTGAAGAGGGGAAATGTGAATTAAGAACATCATCAATAGTGTTGACAGAATTATGGATGGGTGAAAGTATGAATTATCAACAATCAGTGAATGATGTAGAAAAAATTTTAAGACCAATAACAGTAATGATGGTTGATGGAGAAATAGGGAAAAAGGCGGGAGAATTAATTAGGAAAAAACAGGCGACTGGTTTTGATGCTTTAATTGCGGCGACGGCTATTGTTTACAAGGCTGAATTAGCAACATTAAATATTAAACACTTTAAAAATATTAAGGGATTAAAATTATACAATGAAAATTTATAATACATTAACCAGACAAAAAGAAGAATTTAAATCGATTAAAGAAAATAAGGTGGGGATTTATTCCTGTGGGCCGACAGTTTATTGGAATCAACATATTGGGAACATGTATGCCTTTTTGAATTGGGATATTCTTACACGGGCATTGAAATATATGGATTATAAGGTAGTTTGGATGATGAATATCACTGATGTAGGGCATAACACATCAGACGAAGATACTGGAGAAGATAAGATGGAAAAAGGAGCAAAAAGAGAAGGGTTAACTCCATGGGAAATTGCTAAAAAATATGAGGTTCAATTTTTGGATAGTTTGGATTTATTAAATATAAAAAGACCGGATGTTATATGGAGAGCAACTGATCATATTGATGAGCAAATAAAGTTAGCCCAACAAATAGAGAAAAACGGCTTCACTTACAAAACAAAAACAGGTTTGGTGTTTGATACATCAAAATTTCCTGATTATGCAAAATTTGCTAATTTAAAATTAAACGAAATGGAATCCGGGGCCAGGGTGGAGGTGGATGAAGATAAAAAAAACCCATGGGATTTTTTGTTGTGGGTGACAAATCAACCAAATCATATTATGAAATGGAACAGTCCTTGGGGTGAAGGATTTCCCGGATGGCATTTGGAATGTACGGCCATGTCGACAGCTAAGTTAGGAGAAACTTTTGACATTCATACCGGCGGAATTGAACATATTGGAGTCCATCACACTAATGAAATTGCCCAAGGGTTCGGTGCTTTTGGTCATAATACAGCTCATTATTGGATGCATAATGCCTGGTTAACTTTAAAAGATGGGAAAATGAGTAAATCATTAGGAAATGTTTATACGATTCAGGATTTAGTAAAAATGGGATACGATCAGTTAGCATTTAGATATTTAACTTTAACTTCGCATTATCGAAACGGTTTAGTGTTCTCTTTGGATTCTCTTAAATCGAGCCAAGTGGCTCTTAATAAATTAAGAAATTTGAAACCCACCCCTAACCTCTCCCTTGACAAGGAGGGGAATTACTCAGTTAATTTAGAATACAAAAAAGAATTTATCGAATTGATTTCTAATGATTTGGCGATGTCGGAAGCTTTGGCTTTGGTATGGAAAGTGGCGAAGTCTGATTTAAGTCCGGAGGAAAAATGGGGGACTATTTTGGATTTTGATAAAGTTTTAGGTTTAGATTTGGACAAAGGGATGATTGAAGAAAAGATTCCAGAAGAAATTTTAAATTTAGCAGGAGAAAGGCAAAAGGCGAGGGAAAACAAAAATTGGGCGGAGTCTGATAGATTAAGGGAAATTATTAAAAATAAAGGTTATCTAGTTGAAGATTTAGGAAATACCTGTAAAATAAGACCAATAACGTAATTGTCAAATTACGCTTAATATGTTAATCTAGTTAGTTCATGAAAGGAAATAAATATCAATACCAAATCATTTTGGTTTTAAGTCCAAAAACCGAAGACAAGGAAAAAGTTTTGAATAAAGCTTATTCTTGGTTAGAAAGTAAAAAAGCAGAAATCTCGAACAAAGATCATATGGGTCTTAAGGATTTGGCTTATGAAATTCAAGATCATAATAAGGGTGATTTTTGGGTTTTAGATGTGGAATCTGAAGAAACTTTAAAAATAAAAGAATTTAATCTTTTATTAGACAGAGAAATAAATATTATTCGTTATTTAATTTTGAAAAAGTAATAGGAGAAAACTTATGCCAAGTAGATGTCTCAATAGGGTAATGTTAATAGGTAATTTAACTCGTGACCCAGAGTTAAGATATACGCCAGCTGGTATGGCTGTGGTTTCTTTTGGTTTAGCCACCAATAGAGTTTGGATAACCAAACAAGGTGAGCGAAAAGAAGATGCTCAGTTTCATCGAATTGTAGCCTGGAATAAGTTAGCTGAACTTTGTTCACAACTTTTATCTAAAGGTCGAAGAGTTTATGTTGACGGTAGAATCCAATATCGAGATTTTATGGATCAGGAAAACAACAAAAAACAAATTGCTGAAATTATTATTGATGATATGATCATCCTTGATAATAAAGGTGGTAATAGTGATCGTGATGTCGCTGGTGATTTGGGTGATGCAGATTTAGCAATTGAAACTCAAGAAGCTCCAATTGAAGATATTGTTATTCCAGATGATTTAGGAGAAATTCCGATTGTCGATGAAACTAAAAAAGAAGGAGAAATTCCACTTACTGAAGAAAAGAAGGCTGATGAAATGCCTTTTTAAGGAGAAGATATGATAAAAAAGAAAAGTAAAAAAGATAATCTATTAGCAGCAAAAAGAAGAGGTCGAGAAAAGGGCTGTTCTTATTGTAAAACTAATACTCTTCCTGTTTGGCAGGATTATGAAAAAATGAGAGAATTTTTGTCAGCTAGATCGAGAATTGTTGGATCTCAATTTAGTGGAACTTGTGCCAAGCACCAAAGAAAATTGGTGAAAGCAATTAAGCAAGCAAGACATTTAGCTTTGTTACCTTTTACAACTCAATAAAATCTCCCTAAATCCCTCTTTGACAAGAGGGACTTGGTTTTTAAAAAAATTAAACCCCGCATTGGCGGGGTTTTTTGATGATATAAGGGCCGGGCATAAGACCCTCCCGTACACATGGTAATATTAATGTGTGAAATATCACAGAAGATCAATTAGAATGGATAATTTTGATTATTCAAAAGATGGATTTTATTTCGTAACAGTGTGTTGTCAAAATCGAAAAAATATTTTTGGCGAAATTGATGTAGGGGCGGGTCTTGTGCCCGCCCAAATGATAAAAAATGATATTGGAAAATTAATTAATGAAATTATTTTGGAATATTTTAATAAAAATGAATTGATTGAATTGGATGAATTTATTATTATGCCGGATCATATTCATATGATTGTGGTGATTAAAAAACAATTTAACAATGAGATGGGTAATAAAATTAATAATGAAATGAATAACAAAATCAATAATGGGGTGGAAATCAAAATGATTGTGGGTGATGAAATCAAAACAAGGGCAGGCACAACAAATAATAGGGCGACCACAAGAGTCGCCCCTACGTTAGGAACAATTGTTGGTGAATTGAAATCATTAATAACCAATGAATATATTAAAAATATAAAACAAAATAATTGGCCGAGATTTGATAAACGATTGTGGCAACGAAATTATTACGAACGAATTATTAGAAATGAAAAAGAGTATTTAATATATAAAAAATATATAAAAGATAATCCAATAAATATTTAAGAGATTTTTTGGTTATAATTAAACAATGAGTATAAAAGATAAAGGAACATGGGTTATTAAATTGCCGGCTAAGGCAAAGCTTTTAGTTGAAGTTGGAGATAAAGTTGATGTGGGCCAGAAACTGGCTGTTTTTAACAGTCATGTGGTGGAGACTTTTAGTTATAGTGGAGATTTGGCGAAAATGAGTGAGAAAAAAAGAGAAGAACTAGATAATTTTTTTAAAGAAAAAATGGTTCAGGAAGGGGAGATTTTTTATGAAATAGGATTTTTTAAAAACAAAATTTGTTTTCCATTAACAGGTGTTTGTTTAGGATTTGATGAATTTAAAAATTTGAAAATAGAAAAAGTTGAGGATGAAGAAAGGGAAATTTTTTCGCCAATTGAGGCTAAAGTTGGGAAAATAGAAGATGGAAAGTTGGTTTTGGAATTTAAAGCGAAAGAGTATGAAGGTCAAGGACTAAATGGATTAAAAGCTTGGGGGGAAGGTGAAGTTAAAATTATTAATGAAATAAAAATGTTGGATTATGAAATGGGTGAAGCAATTTTGTTTACCGAAAATTTAGATAAAGCCTTTTTATTAAAAGCTTTAGTGGTGGGAGCTAATGCGGTGGTGACAAAAGATAATGAAGAAATTAAAGAAGTTGATTTAGAAATTCCAGTTTTGAGATTAGAAAAACAGATATGGGATGAATTTATGAAAGAAAATTTGGGAAAGAAAAAAAAGATATTAGTAAATGCTAAGATGGACAAGCTATTATTAGTGTTAGAATAGATGATGAAATTTAGAAATGTAAGAAATCTTTTTGTAATTTTGGCCTTATTATCGGTGGTTTCTTTGGTTAGTTTTAAAATCGGAAGAGAAACATCTGGAGTGGTAACGAGCAGTAATGGCGATAAGTTGAATTTGACTTTAATGTGGAAGGTGAAAGATAAATTAAGTCAAACATTTTTAGAAAAAGATAAATTAGTTGATACGAATATGGAATATGGGGCAGTTAAGGGAATGGTAGCGGCATTGGATGATCCATATACGGTATTTTTAACTCCGGATGAAAATAAAAGTACAAATGAGACTTTAGCTGGGGAATTTGGTGGGGTGGGAATTTCTTTGGGGTATAAAGATAAAACATTGGCAGTGATGTCACCATTAGCAGGTACTCCAGCAGAAAAAGCGGGGGTAAAGGCGGGGGATTTAATTTTACATATAACCGATAAGGTAAATAATGTTGATAAAGATACAACAGATATCGCTTTAGACGAAGCGGTGAGTTTGATTAGAGGAAAAATTGGGACTGAAGTGACTTTAAAAATGTATCGAGAAGGTAAAAGTGATTATTTTGATGTGATTTTGAAAAGAGATAATATTGTGGTGCCAAATGTAACTTTGGAATGGAAAGAACAAAATGGTAAGAAAGTGGCTTTGGTACGAATAAGCCAATTTACAGAAACATTATTTACTGATTGGCCAAAGAAAGTGGAAGAGATTAACGCGGAAAAGGCTAAGGACAATTTTGGTGGAATTGTGTTGGATTTGAGAAATAACCCAGGAGGTTATTTACAGGCTAGTGTTTTAGTGGCTTCTGATTTTATAAAAGAAGGAACGATTGTTACACAAAAATCTTATGATGGTACTGAGGAAAAATATAATGTTGAGACAGGTAGAGGGAATTTGTTGAATGATAAGTTAGTAGTTTTAATAAATGGAGGGTCGGCTTCGGCATCGGAAATTTTAGCTGGAGCACTTAAGGATTTTAATAGGGCAAAATTAGTGGGAGTAAAAAGTTTTGGCAAAGGAACGGTTCAACAACCGGAAGATTTTTCTGACGGCAGTGGTTTACATGTGACAATTGCTAAGTGGTTATTGCCAAGTGGAAAAAATATTCACAAAGAAGGAATAATGCCCGATGTGGAAGTAAATATTCCTGATGATGCTAAAACAGATGTACAACTAGAGAAGGCAATTGAAACACTCTTAAAATAGTTTTATGAAAAAAGGGATATTAATGGGATTAATTATAGGAGTGGTGGTGATGTTTTTGGTTTTTAAATTTGGATTTGGAAAGGAAATTGTTAATATAACTAAAAATGAAATTGTGGATGAAGAATCGGTGGTGACAAGGGTGGTCGAAAAAGCAACTCCAAGTGTAGTGACAATTTCAATGGTAAAGGTAGGTGGTAGTGGTAATCAGGATGTGGGGAGTGGTTTTATTATTAGTAATGATGGTTTGATTGTGACAAATAAACATGTGGTGGCGGATACGACGCTTAAATATAAAGTGGTGATTGGAAAAGATGAAGTGGTGGAAGTTGAGAATATTTATAGAGATCCATTAAACGATTTAGCCATTCTTAGGGTGAAAAAGACTGGTTTAAACGCTGTTGATTTAGGTGATTCAGATAAATTAAAAGTAGGACAGTCAGTAATTGCGATTGGGACAGCTTTAGGAGAGTTTAGGTCGACAGTAACGACAGGGGTAGTTTCTGGATTAGGAAGGGGAATTGTGGCTGGATCAGCTGAAAATACAGAGAAACTGGACAACGTGATTCAAACCGATGCGGCAATTAATCTGGGAAATTCTGGTGGTCCATTGTTTAATTCTGGTGGACAAGTGATTGGAGTGAATGTGGCGGTGTCGGCGAGTGGTCAAAATATTGGTTTTGCTTTGCCAATAAATTTGACTAAAGAATCGGTTGAATATTTTAGAACGACAGGTGAGTTTGATAGACCATATTTAGGGGTGGGTTATAAAATGGTAAATCAGGAACTGGCGACAAAAAATAAAATAGTGGCGGGAGCATGGGTTCAAGGAATTTCTGAAAACAGTCCGGCGAAAAAAGCAGGGATTAAAATCGGGGATATTATTACTGAAATTGATGGAGAAAAATTAACCGATAGTGATAATGGAGATTTAGTAAAAACAATTAATAATAAAAAAATTGGAGATGTAATTAAGGTAAAAATTTATCGAGACAAAACCGAGCAAATAATAAATGTGACGTTGGAGAAAAAAGAAAGTTAAAAACCGATTTTTTTAACTTTTTCTAACAGTTTTTCTTTCTGAGTGGTGTCAAAATAACCTTCAATTTTGTCCTTAAATTGGCCATTTTCGAAAAATAATAAACAAGGTAACTCTTTTACTTTATATTGATTAATTAAAGTTTGGTCGGATTCAGTGTCAATCTTATTATATAAAACTCCTTTTTTAAATAATTCTCGAATGGGTATTGATTTGATTAAACACATGATTGAATCATTATTAAATAATTCAATAACCATGGGTTCTTTTTTGTTGGTTATCGATTGAAAATAAGCATAAGAAATCAAAGAACTTTTGTCGGTGGATTGAGAACCAAATCTTTCGATAAACAAATCTGAGGTTTTTCTTTTATCTTTTTCGTATTCTTTTTTAATAAATTCAAAATCTTTATCAGTGGCGACTTTTATAGCTCTAACTGGACAGGCTTTGGCACATGAACCACAATTAATACATTTTAATTCATCGATTTCTAAAGTTTTTTTATTATTATTCCAAATTAGAGCTTGAGTTGGGCAAATAGATAAACCGCTACATTCATCAGAATTATCACAGATTTTAAAATTAATTATGGCTGGCATTACTTAGTTTATCAAAATAAAAAAATATTTATTTTTCTTCAACTGGTTGGTCGAGGACGGTGAGCTCGAGTAACAGGTCGTCTAAATTACCTTGCATAATGGAATCTAAGTTGTTGAAAGATTTGTCGATTCTATGGTCTTTTACTTGATTTCTGGGGTAATTATATGTTCTGATTTTATCAGCTCTAGTTGATTGACTGATACCAGAACGGCCAGCGGACACTTCGGCTTGTCTTTTTTCTTCTTCTATCTGCCAAAGTTTATTCTTAAGAAGCTCAAGAGCGATTTCTCGATTTTGTTGTTGATAACGTTCGGTTCGGACATCAAACATTAAACCGGTAGGTTTGTGAACTAAATGGACTGCTGTAGATACTTTATTGACGTTTTGACCACCATTACCACCAGCCCGACAAGCAGTTATAGTAACGTCTTCCATTCTAAAATTAACTTCTTTTGAATCAATTTTAGGCATGATGGCAATCGAAGCGGTTGATGTTTGAAGACGACCACGTTTTTCAGTAATTGGAATTCTTTGAACTCGATGAGTTCCGGCCTCATATTTTAATTGATTATAGGCATCGAAACCGGAAATTTGAATGATAAAACCATCAAGTTGACTAACTTTCCAACCAACTTTATTGGCATAACGAATGTACATATTCATTAAGTCCTGAGCCCAAAGAGTGGCTTCTTGGCCACCGGGACCTGAATGAAATTCCATAATGGCAATGTTTGGATTAATTGTAGGCATAAAGTTAGTTTATCAAGTTTATAAAGTTATAAAGTTTATCAAGTAAACAAAAAGCCGGCAGATTTACAAGAAATTCTGACGGCCTTGAGGTAACTAGTTTGATTTTTTGACTTCTTTTTTAACAGCAGCTTTAGCAGCAGCATATTTTTTACCTTGGCTAACTTTTTCGTTGAATTTATCAATTCTTCCTTTAATATCAACGAATTTTTGTTGACCAGTAAAGAAAGGATGACATTTTGAACAAACTTCAACGTCAATTTTTTCTAAAGTTGAACCAGTAGTAAATTTGTTGCCACAAGCACAGTTGACTTGGCAATCGTCAAAATATTTAGGATGAATTCCTTGTTTCATAAGGCTTATTATAGCAGAGGCACAAACTTATTTCAGCATTTTGATTAATTCATCAAAATTGACCAATTTTTGCTCGGTGGTTTTTAAATTTTTGAGCATGATTTGATTGTTTTTAGCTTCGTCGGTGCCAATGATGGCGACATAAGTAATACCCATATTATCGGCATATTTTATTTGTTTACCGAGTTTTTCAGCTTCGGGATAAATAATAGAAGGAATATTTTGGTTGCGAAGTTTAGAAATTAAATTTAAAATATTAGTTTCAGTTTCTGGTCCAAAATTAGCGACTAAAATTTTAATTTTTGATTCGTTAATTTGGGGGAGGAGATTTAGTTCTTGAATAACGTCAACTACTCTTTCAAAACCAAAAGCAAAACCGACGGCGGGAATTTGAGGTCCACCAAGTGTGGAAATTAAATTATCATAACGACCACCGCCACCAATGGCACCCATTTTTGGCTCAGTGACACAGATTTCAAAAATAGTACCAGTGTAATAATCACAACCGCGGACAAGAGTGGGGTCAAAAATATAAGCATTGTCGGGGATGTTTAAGGCTTTTAAATTGTTAAAAATTTGTTTTAAATTGTCGTCTGGCTGAGCCAGTTTGATGTATTTGAAAATGTCATCAATCTGAGTATTAGATAGGCCTTTAGTAATGAGTTCTTTTTTTACTCCATCTTGACCAATTTTGTCTAACTTATCGATAGATTGAAGTACTGAACTTTGGTTGTTTTTGACGTTACTTTTAGTTAAAATGTCGAAAAGAATTGGTCGGCTGTTGATTTTAATAATGGCGTTTTTGAAATTTAATTTTTGGGTGCCGATATAGATAATGGAAATAATTTCAGCATCGGCGATGGCAGAGGTGGTCCCAAAAATATCTATATCACACTGAACAAATTCTCGGTAACGACCTCGTTGAGTATTTTCGGCGCGCCAGACTGGTTGGATTTGATATCGTTTAAATGGGAGCTGAATTTCATTGTTGTAGATGGCTAAAACTTTGGCAGTGGGAACAGTTAAATCGTAACGAAGACCAATATCACGATCCCCATTGTCTTTAAAAAAATAGCCTAATTTATCATCAGTCTCATTACTGTATTTACCTTTTAAGACAGAGGCATATTCTAGGGCTGGAGTTTCGAGAGGTAAAAAACCATAATTTTCAAAAATTTCAATTAAAGTATTTTTGACATAATTACGGATTGCCATTTCCTTGGGAAGGAAATCACGAAATCCTTTTAATGTTTGTGGTTTAATTTTTGATTGATTCATAGTATTAGTTTATCAAGTTTATAAAGTTATAAAGTTTGTCAAGTTTTTTGATTAAAAAACCCGCCGTTGGCGGGATTAAATTTTGACACGTTTAAAACCACCAACTTAAAAGTTAGTATGTCGATGGTTTTTGGTTAAACAAAAATTTGTCATTTGAGTGTATTTTACTGTTAATTTTGAATAAGTCAAATAATAAAATAATTATTTTAGTTTGAAATTGACACTGGCGGAAAAGGTATTTTGAGGTTGGATTTTTTCTGGATTTTCGATGAGACCATTTACATCTCGCATAACTGGTTCGATACAAATAAAATTTTTATCGGACATCGACCAAACCCAGATTTTTTGATATTCAACACAGGGAACAATAATGAGTGTACCCAAAGATGGAATGTTAACTTCTAAATTGGCCGATTGGTCGGCTATTTTTGGGTTATTAATAGAAGTGGTGCCATCATTAGACCATTTTTCGGTTTCATTTTTAATTATTTCACCACCAGGAAAATTAAAATCAATATTTTCTTTTTCATTGGATGGAACTTTAAAATATGGATGAATACCAATGGAAATTGGCATTTCTTTATCGCCCTCATTTTTTACTTTTTGGGTTAAGGTAAAAGAATTGTCTTCTTCGAATTTTCCAATAATAGAAAATTCAAATTTGTAAGGGTATTTTTTCAGAGTTTCTGGATTAGATTTTAATGTTTCGATGAAGCCGTTTTCAGTTTTTGTAAAAATCCATTCATTTGAATTTCTAGCAAAACCGTGTTGTTTTAAATCTGAAAATTGAGATTCTATGGTAATAGGTCCGGCTTGAGGGAAAAGGATAGGTATTCCACCTTTGACACTGACACTAGTATCTTTGAAGGTTGATTCATCTAAATAAAGAATTTCATTATTGTTTAATTTAAGGGAGGTAATAATACCACCGCGCTCGGGACAAACAGAAACTTCATTATTGTTAAATTTAATTGTTTCAATTTTAAAAGAATCGGAATTGATTTCAGGTGAAGTATTTTCTTTCATTATTTATTTTAAAATATTTTTGGGTGGTATACCGGACTTGAACCGGCAACCTCAGCTTTCACAGAGCTGCGCTCTAACCAATTGAGCTAATACCACCATGAGGATTGCTTGGTTATTATACCAAGCTTTAGGGATTTTTAAAAAAAGTATTTATTTCTTCGGAGTTGGAGTGGGAGAAGTTGAATCGGAGCTTGAGTCAAGAGTAATAATTTGAAAAACGTTGAAAGTATTGGCAGTTTTAGTGTCTGGTTGAATTATGGCGATGACTTTTTGTCCAGATTTTAATTTATTGATAGTTAAAATATTTTCGTTTTTATCAATGATTTTGGTTTTTGAATCGGTTTTGATTTGATATTGTATATTTTTGTTTTTTATGGGAATTAAAACCAAAACATTTGAAGTTTGGGAAATGTCGGCAATTTTCCCAAAAACTATTTCATTTTTATTTTCAATGGCATTTGAGGCAGTAATAATAATTCTTTTGGCTTCAAAACTGTTGTATTGGTCGTAATAGCCCATGGATAAAATTACTTGTCCGGATTTTAGGTTGTCAATTTTGATTTTATTTTTTTTAGCATCAATAAAAACAGTATTATCTGTAGTGGTGATTATTTTGGAATTATTTTTGTTAGTAATAGTGATTTGATTATTTTCAATTTTAGATATTGTGCCGACAATAGCTTTTGGAGTGTTAGTGGAAACAGAAGAACTACCAGTGTCGTTTTGTTGAATCTCTTTTACTTTTTTAGAGACCATTTGTCGAACTTCTTCAGTTAAATTTTTATCTGAAGTTGATGCGGCGATAGTGGCTTCTTTAGCAAATATTTGATTAGGGGAAAATAAAGAGAAAATAAAGGATAGAAATAAACACATAATTAGATTTTAGTACTTGAATAAGTAAGGGTTATCTCGGTTTCGTCTTGATTATCATCTGGATCGATGCTGCTAATTTTAATTAAATTGACACCACTGTCAAGTTCAATACTAATATTAAAAACACCATTGGAATTACTTTTATCGCTGAAAGTTTTAGAGGGAGTAGTAATTATTATTAGGCTGTTTGGTTTAGTATTACCTTTGATGCTAGTTTTGGCTGTGAAAAGAACAGTATCGTTTTCTGGAGAAATAATATCAATAGGGGATTTTTTTTCAGAAATGGATGGGGTAATAGAAATTTGAGTAGACATTTGTGCGTCGGTGGGAATAGGAGAAATCGCAGTGGTATTTTGTTTTGCATTATTTTGGCGAAGGGCAAAAAAAGCTCCGGTAATGCCTAAACCTAAAATTGCGCCGAGAATAGTGGCAATAAAATATTCTTTTATCATCTGAGTAATATAGATGATATCACAAAAAGTTTAGCTTTGGTGATAGAATTGAACCATATGGAAATAAAAGTTTTAGAAAACAATTCGGTTTATTTAAAAGGCAAAAAAGAAAATGTTTTAATTAATCCGAGTGAAAAAAAAAGAGACGACTCTAAATATCCGTCAAGAATTTTTTTATTTACATCGGAGAAGTATGATGGAATGGGTTTTGATAGTGATAAAATTTTGATTCGAGCTCCGGGAGAATATGAAGTTGGTGGGGTGGAAATAAATGGTTATCCTGCTGGTGGAGAAAATACTTTTTTTATTATTAATATTGATGGAATTAAAGTAATATTTTTAGGAGATTTGGATGAAGCGTTGAGTGATAAAAGAATTGAAAAAGTTGATTCGGCTGATGTGTTGTTGGCTCCAGTTTTAATTAAGGATAGTTTGGGTGGAAAGTTGGTTTTGGATTGGGCTAAAAAGTGGGGAGTGAATTATTTAATTCCGATGGGTTATAGTGATGAGGATAAAAATAATTTGGATAAATTTTTAGATCAGGCTGATCAAGAGGGCTTAGAGCCAGCTGAATCTTTGAAAGTTGATAAAAATGATTTACCGGACGGTTTGGAGTTGAAGGTATTAAAAAAGGTATAATACGGTTATGACAACAGACCTAATCAGATTACCGCCAAGTTCGGAAGAGGCTGAAGTTTGCGTATTGGGATCAATTTTAATTGACAATGATGCGGTTTTGGCGGTGTCGGAATTTTTGAGATCGGAACATTTTTATAATTCAAATTATGGCAAAATTTATGAGGCAATGATGAAGCTTTATGAGGAAAGAATGCCGATTGATATTGTGACGGTAGCGGAAAAATTAAAAGAGTTTAAAATTTTAAAAAAAATTGGGGGTAAGGGATTTTTAACCAGATTGGCAAGTGAGGTGCCGACGGCCGCAAATGTGGAAAGTTACGGACATATTATTAAATCATTGTCGGCCAAAAGAGAATTAATTTCGGCAGCGGGAAGAATTAGTGAAAAGGCTTTTGATCCTGGTTTACCAGCGGATCAATTGCTGGACATTGCTGAGCAAGAAATTTTTTCTTTATCACAAAAACATTTAAAATCGATTCCGACTTCATTAAGAGAGGTATTAACGGCGAGTTTTGATCGATTGGATGAATTACAAAAAATGGGGACAGGATTAAGGGGGGTTCCGAGTGGTTTTAATGGACTAGATAATATTTTAGCGGGAATGCAGGACAGTAATTTATTGATTTTGGCAGCTAGACCAGGTGTAGGTAAAACAGCTTTTGGTTTAAATATTGCCCGGTATGTAGCAGTAGAAAAGAAATTGCCAGTCTGTGTGTTTTCTTTGGAAATGAGTAAAGAAGAACTAGTTGACAGATTATTGGTAAGGCAGGGATTAATTGATGCGTGGAAATTAAAAACAGGGCAATTGTCAGTCAATGATTTTGATTCTTTATCGGAAGCAATGGGTGTGTTGGCTGAGGCACCTCTTTATATTGACGATACGCCTGGATTAACAGTGACAGAGTTAAGAACTAAGGCCAGAAGACTCCAAGTAGATAAAGGAATTAAACTGATTGTGGTGGATTATTTACAATTGATGCATGGAAATACTAGAGATAATCGAGTACAGGAAGTTTCAGAGATTTCTCAGGGGTTAAAAAATTTAGCCAGGGAGTTGAAAGTTCCGGTTTTAGCATTAGCTCAGTTATCAAGAGCTATGGAAGCGAGAGGAGGACGTCCAAGATTGTCTGATTTAAGAGAATCAGGAAGTATTGAGCAAGATGCTGATGTGGTGTTTTTTTTATATCGAGAAGATGAAGAAATTAGAGAAATGGTGACTTGTAATGTAGAGAAACATCGAAATGGTCCGACTGGTAGTTTTAATTTGTACTTTAATGGTAAACAGGTAAGCTTCTTTGATGTAGAGAAAAAACAATAAATTAGGTTATAATTGACTTACTTTCAAGCCGGAGTGGTGGAATGGTAGACACGCACGACTCAAAATCGTGTGGCAGCAATGCCATGGGGGTTCAAGTCCCTCCTTCGGTACTAGGAATGGTAATGGTAAAATAGAGTATGAGTTTAGGAATTGTAAGAGTTTTGGGAATAATACTTTTTGCCTATTTAACTTGGAGAAATTTAAGAGAAAATTATGAGGAAGATAAAATTGTAACGTATTCTTGGGTAGCTTTGTTAAGTTTTTTTATTGGTGGAAGAATTATTTATGGTTTGGTTAATTTTGGTATTTGGAACGATAATTGGACGAGTTGGTTTTCGGTTTGGAATAAACCTGGGATGGATTATATCGGCGGATTTTTAACTTTAATAGCGACCGGTGTTGTTTTTTCTAAAATGAATAACTGGAAAATTATACCTTTTTGCGAAGATGGATTAATTAATAATTTGGTATTATTGATTTTTTTAATGACAGATGAATTTTTAAGAACAAAATTTGACATTAAAATTGGTATATATTTACTATTATTAATAGTAATGATATTTTTTGTGAAATTTGCCAAGAAGAAATACAGGTCTTTTGTTTGGTATAAGAGTGGAAAAAAAGGTTTTGCTTTTTTATCAACTGCTTTTTTATCCTTTTTAATACTAGGTTTTTTAGGAATGTTTTTTAAAGTTAATATAATATATTCTGTTCTATATTGGATTATTAGTTTGATTTCTTTAGTGGAATTGTGTATCTTAGGAGATGTATATGAAAAAAGAAAATGATAATGTAATTTTAAATTTTCCTAGTCGGTTGTTGTCGCCGATTAAATTATTTTTGGAAAAAGAATTAGTTAAGCTTAAGAGAACTAAGAAACAATTAAAAAAAGACGATCCTTTTTTAGATGAGAATAGAACTATCGATAATTCTTTGGAAGAGGATGTAGATGAACAAATTGGTCATTTTGATAATGAAATAAAATCTAAATTTTTGAGCAGACAGATCGCCCAGTTTAGAACTGCATTAACTAGAATTAAAATAGGTAAATATGGAATTTGTGAAAAATGTGGAAAAATGATAGACACTGATAGATTGGCGGCAAGAGCAGAAGCAACAACTTGCATTAAGTGTAGTAAAGAAAGCGAAAGCTAATTTTTTGGGTTTATGGTTAAAAATTATGGAATAAGTTTTGGCATCGGTGGAACTTTTTTTATTGCCTTAAGTGTGGTTTTTGTTTTTGTTTTTTTGATTTTGAGTATTAAGAAGGGTAAATGGTATTGGTTAATTTTTATTGGTGGTTTTTTAAATTTAATTGAAAGAATAATGTTTGGCTATGTGAGAGATTATTGGAATTTTTTAGGAATAGGGCTTTACAATAATGTTAATGATTGGATAATTGGAATAGGAGTTTTATTTTGTTTAGTTGATTTATTATGGAAAAAGTCAAAATAATTTTTGAAGATAAAGATATGATGGTGATGGAAAAACCGTCATTAATGACGACAACTAAGGAAAAAAAAGAGGAAAAGGGAACACTCGAGGATTATTTACGAGATATTAGGCCAAATGATTTACCAAGAAATGGGATAATTCATCGGTTAGATAAGGGAACTTCAGGGTTAATTTTGGTAGCTAAAACTGAAGAGGCTTTTTTGGGTTTAAAAAAGCAATTTAAAGAAAGAAGTTTAACTAAAAAATACTATTGTTTAGTAGGAGGAGATGTCTCTTTTGAGGGGGTAGTAGATATGCCAATTGCCAGGTCAAAATATGCTTTTGCTAAATTTGGAGTTAATGAGGAAGGGAAAAGAGCATTAACAAAATTTAAATTAATTAAAAAATATAAAAATAATGGAAAAATCTATAGTTTACTGGATATTGATTTAAGTACTGGAAGAACGCATCAAATTAGGGTTCATTTGAGTCATTTAAGATGGCCATTGGTGGGCGACAGGGTTTACGGAGGAGAAATAGTCGATGGTTTAAAAAGACCATTTTTACATGCCTATAAAATAGTTTTTAAACATCCAATTAATAATCAGGAAATGAAAGTGGAAATAGATTTGTCTGAAGATTTGGTTGAAATTTTAAAGAAATATGAAGAATGTTAAAACAAAAAAAATACTGAATTTAAAATTATCTTTAGGATTGGCGCTGTTATTATTTTTGGCAATTTTAATTTTAGTTGGTTTTTTAAAAAAGAGAGATAAAAATGAAAATTTGGACTATAAATTGGGAATAATTGCACATAATGGAATTGCTTTAGTATCGATTTCTAATGAGAGAAAAATGATTAATGTATTGAATTTGGGGCCAGAGGTTGATGTTTGGATTCCAGATGGAATGTCTTGGTATAACAACACAAAGGTTGGGAATATTTTAGAACAGGAGAAAAAAACAGATTTAATAAAGGATATTTTTTGGTATAATTTCGGATTTTTGACAGATAAGATTTTGGTTTTGGATTCGGTTAATGATTGGAAAAAAGATTCAGTGCTGATTGATAATTTGGGATTTTTTGATTGGTTAAAATATAAAATCAATTACGATAAAATGCTTTTGAAAGAGGAAAAAATAGATGGAGGTTTAGATCAAAATGAATTATTTTTAAGTGAAATTATGGTTAGAGATTTTTCGGAAAGCAAGTTAAATAATGAGGATTTAAGATTATCGATTTTTAATAATACTAGTGAAAGTGGTCTGGCTAGTTTTATGACAAAAAGATTGGAGTGGTCGGGATTTTCGGTAGTTTCAGCCGATAATAATGAAGGAAAAATAGATAAATGTTTAATTATTTATGGGGATAAAGTTGACTTAAATTATGGATGGAAAATGATTAATAAAATCTTTGATTGCGATAAAAAATACGATCAAACTTTGAATGAAAATGAATTGGAATTATATTTTGGCGATAACTTAGCTTCAATGATAAAATACTCTAGTTATTTAAAAAAGAATTAATTTATGTCAGGTCATTCTAAATGGTCAAATATTAAAAACCGAAAGGGGGCTCAAGATAAAAAAAGGAGTGAAGCCTTTACTAAGATATCAAAAAATATTTTAACAGCGATTCGAGTTGGTGGTGGAATTACTAATATTGAAGGTAATTTGGGTTTAAAAATAGCGGTTGAAAAGGCGAGGGAAGTTAATATGCCAAAAGAAAATATTGATAGATTGATTGCTAAATTTGAAGCAAGAAAGGCAAATTTAGTGGCGATGACAATGGAAGGTTATGGTCCTTTTGGAGTGCCAATAGTAATTGAATTAGAAACAGATAACAAAAATAGAACTCTGGGTGAAGTTAAATTGGTTTTTAGAAATTATGGTGGAAATTTAGGGGAAAGTAATTCAGTGATGTTTCAATTTAAAAGGGTAGGGGAAATAGAGTTGGAAAATAATATCCCAGAAGATAAAGAATTGGATTTGATTGATGCTCGAGCGATTGATTTTGATGAAAATATTATTTTGGTTGAAGCAAATGATTTAAATGGTTTAGTAAAAAAAATAGAAGATATGGGTTTAAAAGTAATTAGATCAGAATTAGTTTTAAAATCAAATAATCCAACTATGCTTAATTCAGAAGAGGAAGTAGGAAAAATTATGGATATGGTGGAAGAATTGGAAGAAAATGATGATGTAATAAATGTTTTTGCGGGATTCGATTATAAGAAGGTATAATCTATTAATGTCAAAAAGATTTAAATATTTTATTTCATCTTTATTAGCAGCGATTGGTTTTTATTTCTTTTTAAGTCTGCCTTATGAATCTCATTATTATGGATTATTGATAGGTATTGTTTTGATAGTTTTTTGTTTTTGGTTTGGGCTAGGAATTGTGTTTGATAAGAGTGTATATATTCGTTTGATGTCCATGGTGATGCCGACAGCTTTTTTTATTGGTTTTGCTTTGTTTGCAATTTTATTACCTCAAAGTTTACTACTAAGTTTAATGTATAGTTTATTTTTTGGATTTATTTGTTATGCCATGTTTTTGGTGGAAAATGTATTTTTAGTAGCTATTGGATTTAGAACACCACCACTTTATAGGGCGGCTTATACGGTTGGGTTAATTTTATTATTATTGACTTCATTTTTTTTGTTTGATAGCTTATTTTCTTTTAAATTGGCGTATTGGTTGAATATACTTTTTGTTTTTGCAATATCGACAATAATTTTTTTATATATATATTTTAGTGTGACAATAGAGTTGGCAAATGATGGAAAAGATAAAAATATTTGGTACTACATTTTAATGCCATCGCTTTTAGTCTCAGAAATAGCGTTAATTTTAAGTTTTTGGCCGGTTGGTATTTTTAAAGGGTCAATTTATTTGGTGATGATAGTTTATATAATTAACGGTTTACTGCATGCTGAATTAAGAGGAAGGTTATTTAAAAGGACGTGGTTGGTTTTTGTGTGGGTGGGGGTGGCGACAATTTTGGGAATAATATTGACTGGAATTTCGGGAAGTTAGTTTTGAACTGAAGTGATAGCGACAGTAGTAACAATATCTTCAATGCTACATCCACGAGAAAGATCGTTGATTGGTTTTTTAATACCCTGAGATAGAGGTCCATAAGCTTTGGCATTAGCAATTCTTTGGACTAATTTGTAGGCAATGTTGCCAGAATTTAGGTCGGGGAAAATTAAAATATTGGCTTGACCATGAAGATTATTTCCAGAAAACTTACTGTCACAAATATCGGGAACTAGGGCGGCATCACCTTGCATTTCTCCTTCGACAATTAAATTGGGATTTTTTTGTTTGACTAAATCGGTGGCTAATTTTACTTTATCGACCATTTCGCCTTTGGCACTGCCATTGGTGGAAAAAGAAAGCATAGCAATGCGAGGAGTTTTTTGAGCAAGGTTGTTGAAAGATTTAGCCGTTTCTATGGCTATTTCTGATAGTTCTTCTGCTGAAGGATTAATGTTTAAACCACAATCGGAAAAAAATAAAATTCCTTGTTCGCCAAGGTTGGAATTATTGGTTTCCATAATAAAAAAACTGGAAATCATTTTTGAAGTTGATGAAGCCTTAATAATTTGAAGGGCTGGTTTAAAAGTTTCAGCGGTAGTACTTTTGGCTCCGGAAACCATACCATCGGCTAGACCGAGGTGGACCATTAAAGTACCAAAATAAAGAGGATTTTTGGCTAGTTTATTGGCTTCATCTATAGTTAAGCCTTTTTCTTTTCGAAGATCAAAAAGAGTTTGAGTGAATTGATCAAGAAGAGGGGAAGATTCAGGATCAATGTCGCAATTTTTACCTAAAACTATAACATCAGCGATTTTTTGATCTCGAATAATCTTGACTGCTTCGATGATTCTATTATCGTCACCTTCAGTAAGAACTATTTTTTTATAGTTTAGTTTGGATTGATTATAAATGTTTTCAATAATTGGATTCATTCGAGTATTATATATTAAAAATAAGTATGGAATAGGATATAATAAGGTTCCACAAAAATGAAAGAAAACACTAAAAAAATATTGAAATATTATTTGGAAACCATGAGTAATTATAAATGGTGGATGTTTTTGTTGATGGGATCGATAATTATTGGCTCTGTTTTGAATTCAATTATTCCTTTGTATTACAAGAATTTTTTTAATGTTTTAACTAGTGGTGAAGATAAGACTTTGGTGGCTAAAATGTTGTTGTCGGTTTTAATGATGATGGGATTATTAAAATTGATGGAATGGTTGTTTTGGAGGGTGGCTTTTTTCACTTTGAATTTTTTGGAATCGAGAGTGATGACTGATTTGAGTAAAAAATGTTTTAATTATTTACATAAACATTCTTTTGCGTATTTTTCCAATACTTTTACTGGTTCGGTGGTTAAAAAAACTAAAGGGTTTGTGGCTGCTTTTGAAGTCTTGGCAGATCAATTTTTTTATGAATTACTGCCTTCTTTTACGAAAATATTACTAATTACTGTGATTTTAACAAAAATAAATATCTTTTTAGGATTAGGCATGTTGGCTTGGATAATTTTGTTTTTAGTTATTAATTGGATTTTTATTAAGATTAAATTGAAGTATGATATTGAAAGAAGTGAGACGGAGACGGCGACAAGTAGTTTTTTAGCGGATACGGTGACTAATAATATAAATATTAAATTATTTAATGGACATAAAAAAGAAAATAAAGGTTTTTCTGACTTAGCAGAAAAATTACATAAAATAAGAAAATTTTGTTGGAATTTAAGTGCTAAGTTTTATGGATTACAGTCGCTTTTGTCTGTATTTTTAGAAGTGGGAATTTTTTATTTTGCAATTAAATTGTGGAATAAAAATATTTTAACTGTGGGTGATTTTGTTTTAATTCAGTCGTATATTATTTTAGTGATGGGAATGGTTTGGAATTTTGGAAAGGTGATTAGTAGAATATATGAACGATTGGCGGAAGCAGAAGAAATGATAATTATTTTAGATACACCTTATGAAATTACTGATGTTAAAAATGCGGCCGATTTGGTGGTAAGCAGTGGAGGAGTAAAATTTGAGGAAGTTGGATTTGGTTATGAAAATGAAATTAAGGTGATTGATAATTTTAATTTAGAAATACAGCCGAAAGAGACCGTGGCTTTGGTGGGAATTTCAGGAGCCGGCAAAACTACTTTGACTAAATTATTATTGAGAATGTTTGATGTTCAAGAAGGCAAAATATTGATTGATGGACAAGATATTTCTAAAGTTACTCAAGAGAGTCTTAGAGATAAAGTAAGTTTAGTACCACAAGATCCGATTTTATTTCATAGAAGTTTAATGGAAAATATAAGATATGGTAAATTCGACGCAACTAATGAAGAGGTTTTTAGAGCGGCAAAGCTGGCCCATTGTGATGAATTTATTTCAAAATTGGAAAAAGGTTATGAAACTTTTGTAGGAGAAAGGGGAATAAAGCTTTCTGGTGGGGAACGTCAAAGAGTGGCGATTGCTAGGGCAATTTTAAGGAATGCGCCGATTTTGGTAATGGATGAGGCAACTTCTAGTTTAGATTCTGAATCAGAGAAATTTATCCAGGATTCATTAAATGAGTTAATGAAAAATAAAACAGTGATTGTGATTGCTCATAGACTATCGACGATTAAAAAGGTTGATAGAATTGTGGTGATAAAAAATAAGAAAATTGTTGAAGATGGAACTCATGAAAAATTGATTAGGAAGGAGAATGGTGTTTATAGAAAACTTTGGGAGATACAGGTTGGCGGATTTATTAAGTAAATATAAATTTACTGGAAAAATAGGCTAAATTTGATGATTTTTGTTCTTAAAATAGGGGAATTGGGGATTGATTAGGATTTAGGTCGTAGATGATAGATCGTGGATTATTTTTTATATATAAAAAAACGGATTTAGGTTCAAAAGCGGGTATTTTAATTTAAAGTTAATGATTTTTTAATTTTTTTTAAGGCCAAATAGGTAGGGTGGAGGGGAGTCCTATAATATACAACATCCTATAATATTTTCACGAAATATCCTATAGTTTTCACGGAGCAGGTGATATAGTGTGATATAGTCTATGTGGAAAACCTATTTTTTACCGAATGTATCAAAGAGGACTGCCCAAGAGGGAGGAGTAAGAGTTAATTAATGGAAATATAATTAATGGCAATTAATTAATTAACCGAAAAATGCTGAGGGAGAGAGAAGAGTTTTAATACCTATCTCCTAGCAGAAGGTGGTTAAATTTGCTATGTCGCACAATGTATCTTTTGCGACACTAACTAAAGAGTTAGGTAGGGGGAGTACTGTTTTTGTCTTTTTTAAAATTTTATTTTTTCTTTTAATTTGGCCAGATCTTTATTTATTTATTTTTAATAATTAATTAATAAATAAATTCCCTGTTTGGCTGGCCTGCCTTATAAATGGCTTCTTGGTTTAAAATTTAATACTTGACTCCCCTGTGCGGTTTTGGAGAGGGAATTTTAATGATTATGCCTAAAATTAGGCAAAATGAACCTAAGACGTCATTAGAGCCCCTAGAAATGAAGATTAAAAAATATCCGATTACTTTTACGTCTTATTTAATAAATTAAATGGATCTGTCGACAGAAACTGTTAAATGTTTGTTATAATTTATATTGAATGAAAAAAGAGACGGAGAATTATTTTGATGAAAAATTAAATGAGAGGGAAATTATTGTAGAGTATATAAATGACAAAGGAAGTGGTTCTATTAATGAAGATGATTTTTTAATAGGAGATAATATTTTTGGTGTTTTTGATGGAGCAACTGGTTTAGTGAAATACTTTGATGAAAATGGAAATTCTGGTGGAGCGATAGCAGCTCAAATAAGTAAAAAAATATTTTTGGAAGATGATGTAAATTTAATTAAATTGGCTAAAAAAGCTAATGAAGCGGTAAAAGCTAAAATGGAAGAATTGAATATTGATATGTCTGATAAATTAAATGTATTTTGTACTACAGCAGCAGTAATTAAATTGAATTTAGAAGAAAATAACTTTGATTGGGTTCAAGTTGATGACAGTCTTATTTTGGTAATTTATGAGGATGGTAAACATAAACTTTTAGTAAATGATTATGATCATGATAAAGAGTCCTTAGTTTTATGGAAAAAACTTAATGAAGAAGATAATCCTCAAAAAAATGAATTATTTGAGGCAGATAAAATAAGAGTAAGAAGATATATGAATAAACCCGGTTTTTACGGAAAAATTGATGGTGATGAGGGAATGATTAATTTTTTAAAGTCGGGGAGAGAGAGTTTGAATGGAATTAAACACATTATTTGTCTAACTGATGGAATACTAATCCCCAACCCTGCTCCAGAAAAAGATGATGATTTTGAAAAATGGACAGAATTATTTTTACAAGGAGGTTTGGAAGCGGTGAAAAAATATGTAAGAGAAACAGAAAATGCTGATTTGGATTTTGTTAAATATCCCAGATTTAAGCCACACGATGATTTAACGGCAGTGGCAGTAAGTTTTTCTAAATAAAGTGTTAAGATAGGTTATATGGAAAATGATTTGAATATTTTGATAAGGCGGTTTTTGGAGCACTTGGAAATTGAAAAAAATTGTTCGAGATTGACGATTAGAAATTATCAACATTATTTAGAAGTTTTAGTGAAATTTTTATCTGAAGAGAATAAAGATAAAAAGATAACAACTAATAATATAACTAGTGATGTGGTAAGAAGATTTAGATTGTTTTTAGCTCGACAGAAAGGAACTGCTGGTGAAATGAAATTGGTAACCCAAGGGTATTATGTGATTGCACTGCGATCGTTTTTAAAATGGCTGATTAAAAATGATTATAAAGTTTTACAGCCGGAAAAATTAGATGTACCTAAAGTCAAGGATCATTCATTAAAGTTTTTAGATGCCCAACAAATGGGGAGACTTTTAGTCCAACCACTCCCCTCTAGTAAAAATGGTTTTAGAGACAGAGCTATTTTGGAACTTTTATTTTCAACGGGATTGCGGGTTTCTGAATTGGTTCATTTAAATCGTGATCAAATTAATTTAAAAACTAGAGAATTTGGAGTGATTGGAAAAGGTGGAAGAGCGAGAGTGGTTTTTATTTCTAAACAAGCCGCCGACTATGTCGCAAAATATTTAATGAGTCGAGAAGATAAATATAAACCCCTGTTTAGTAGAGTCTTGAGGCCAAATGAAATTCCGGCGAGTGAGGAAAAAGTTAGATTAACAGCTAGGTCGGTGCAAAGATTAGTGAAACATTATGTCAAAGCAGCAAATTTGCCAGTAGATGCTACCCCTCATACGTTAAGACATTCAATGGCAACTGATTTGCTTCGATCTGGGGCGGACTTGAGATCGGTCCAAGAACTTTTGGGTCATAAAAATATTGCTACGACTCAAATTTACACCCATGTGACAGACGCTAGATTACGAGAAGTTCATGAAAAATTTCATAGTGGTAATCGGGCGGAAAAATAGAATTATCCTCTACCCTATAGTAGGGCAAAATTTCGGAATTTGACTCCCCTGCACCGTTTTGATATTTTTTGATTTAATCAATGGCAAATTTATCCCTAAATTAGGGTAAAAGTAAAAATATGGGGTATATTAGCAATCAATACAATTGATTGCTAATATGTACTTATTAAATGTGTATGTCTTATAGTATCAGAAAATATGTATCGGGCAGGCATACCTGACCGATACAATAAAACAAATTTATTTTATTTTTTCATCTTCCACAGCGGAATCGTTTTTATCGATGATGGTCATAGCACTTAATTTATCATCAGTTGATTTGAAACGCATAAGGATTACGCCTTTGGTATTACGGCTTAGTGTCGGAATATTTTTTAAAGGAAGTTTAATAGTGATGGCTTTTTTAGAAACCAAGACTACTAATTCATCAATTTCAGAAACGACTTGGGCAGCAGCGATTTTACCAGATTTAACACTAAGATTGGCTACTTTAATACCAATACCACCTCGTTTTTGGGAGGGGTAAAGATAAACATCAGTTCTTTTACCGACGCCATTTTCAGTGACGACTAGAAGATGCCTAAAAGTACTTTTATCTTTTTTATCAAGACCACTTGGAACTACATCCATACCAACTAGAGTATCACCTTCTTTAAGAAGAATACCTCGGACACCACGAGTTTGACGGCCCATTGGTCGACAATCTTTTTCATCGAAACGGATACATTTACCATTTTTAGTAACTAAGAAGATTTGATTGTCACCTTCAGTTAGTTTGGCCCAAATAAGTTGATCATTAGTATCTAGTTTGATAGCGGCTAAACCGGTTTGACGAATATTCTTAAATTTATCAATAGAAGTCTTTTTGACAACACCATTTTTAGTGGCAAGTAAAATGAATTTGGCTTTGGTGTTTTTGCCTATAGGAAGAATTGTTTGAACAGTTTCACCTTGGATGGTGTTAATTAAATTAACAACAGCTTGACCTTTGGCTTGTCTAGTTCCTTCTTGGACATCCCAGACCTTGGTTTTGAAAACTCGACCACGATTGGTGAAAAATAAAAGATCATCATGAGTATCAACGGAAAGCATGCATTCAATTTCGTCTTCGTTTTTAGTGGTCATACCGACAACACCGACACCGCCGCGTTTTTGAGTATGGTAAGTTTCTTTGGTGACTCGTTTAATGTAGCCAGTTTTGGTGAGGGCGACAAGAACGGCTTCGTTAGGAATTAAATCTTCTTCACTAAATTCTTCCAAACCACGGGCATAAATTTTAGTTCTTCTGACATCACCATATTTCTCCATGATTTCATTATTTTCTTGCTTAAGAACACCGACCATAACTTCTGGTTTGGTAATGATGGAGGTTAAATAAGCAATGGTTTTTTCAATTTCATTATATTCATCGTCAAGCTTTTGCCTTTCAAGTCCAGAGAGTTTTTTAAGCTGCATTTCAAGAATGGCTTGGGCCTGAAGATCGGTAAATCCGAATTTTTCCATTAATTTAGCTTTTGGATCTTCATCTGGTTTGGTGCCACGAATAGTCTTAATGACTTCATCAATAACATCGAGAGCTTTTTTGAGACCTTCCAAAATATGGGCACGCATTAAATCACCTTTAAGGTCAAAAATAGTGCGACGACGAACGACGTTTTCTCGATGACGAAGGAAAAGAAGTAGCATTTGGCGTAAATTTAAGGTTTGAGGAACATTATCAACTAATGCCAACATATTGGCAGAATATGATGATTGAAGAGCGGTATATTTGAAGAGTTTGTTTAAAACAGATTTTGGTCTGCCAATTTTTTTGATTTCAATAACAACACGAATACCATGACGATCAGATTCGTCACGAAGATCAGAGATACCAATGATTTTTTTATCACGGACTAAATCAGCAATTTTTTTGACTAATTCAGCCTTGTTAACTTGGTAAGGTAATTCGGTGATAACAATTCTGACTTTTCCAGATTTTGTTTCTTCAATATTGGTTTTTCCGCGAACTATAAATTTACCTCGACCAGTATTATACATTTCAATAATGCCAGTTTTTCCATAAATTTCTCCAGCAGTGGGAAAATCTGGTCCTTGGACAAACTTGACTAAATCTTCGACATTGGCATTGGTTTCAAAATTAAAATGTTCTTTAGCTAACTCAAAAGCTGGTCTCAAAACCATTTCTTGGGTATTTTTAGGTGGGGCTAGAAGATTATTTAATTCTTCTTTGGCTTCAATTTTTTCTAATCGACTATGATCTAAAACAAAATCGATAGCTTGACATAATTCTTTTAAATTATGAGGAGGAATACGGGTAGCCATACCAACAGCGATACCATCGGCACCATTTAAAAGCAAAGTTGGAATTTTAGTAGGAAGGACAGACGGCTCTTTTTCAGTGGCATCGAAATTGTCGACCATATCAACGGTTTCTTTATTCATATCAGCCACTATTTCAGTGCTGATTTTATCCATTTTAACTTCGGTATAACGCATAGCGGCTGGAGGATCACCATCGATTGAACCGAAGTTTCCTTGACCTTTGACGAGAGTGTAGCGCATGGAGAAATCTTGAGCTAAACGGACAAGAGCACCATAGACAGACATATCACCATGTGGATGGTATTTACCTAAAACATCACCGACAACTTTAGCAGATTTACAAGTTTTTCCGCCACTGCCGAGACCCATTTTATCCATGTCGTAAATTATGCGACGATGAACTGGTTTAAGACCATCTCTGACATCAGGTAAGGCTCGTGAAACGATAACTGACATGGCATAGTCAAGATAAGAGGTTTCCATTTCTGGAACGATATCAACTTCGAGAATTTTGCCAATAGGGTTGGTTCTGTTTGGATCTTGGATTGTTGCGGCCATATTTTTGTTTTTTAAATATCTAGTTTTGCTAAATGAGCATGGGTTTGAATGAATTTTTTTCGGGGTGGAACATCTTCACTCATTAAAATTCGGAAAATTTCGTCGGCTTTAGCAGCATCGGAAACAGTGACTCTTTTAAGTATTCTAGTTTCAGGATTCATAGTAGTTTCCCAAAGTTGTTGAGGATTCATTTCACCTAAACCTTTATAACGTTGGACATCAAAAGATTTTGAAGTATCGATAGTTTTAAGGTATTTTTCTTGTTCTTCTTCAGTGTAGGTATATTTAGCGGTTTTACCTTGTTTAACTTTGAAAAGAGGTGGCATAGCAATATAAACATAACCACTTTCGATTAAATTAGGTAAATGTCGGAACATAAAAGTTAACAAAAGAGTGGCAATATGAGAACCATCAACATCAGCATCGGACATCAAAATAATTCGATGATAACGGAGTTTATCAAAATTCATTGTTTCACCTATTCCCATACCTAAGGCAATAATTAGGTCTTTCAATTTATCGGAGCCAACGACTTTATCAAGTCTCATACCTTCGGTGTTGAGAGCTTTACCCCAAAGTGGAAGAATAGCTTGAAATTTACGGTCCCTACCCTGCTTAGCTGAACCGCCTGCAGAATCTCCTTCGACGATGTAAATTTCACTTTCAGCGGGATCTTTTGATTGGCAATCGGCCAGTTTTCCGGGTAAGCCTAAAGACTCAAAAGCACCTTTGCGCATAATAACGTCTCTGGCAGCTTTGGCAGCTTTGCGGATTTGGATGGTTAACAGAGCTTTACCAACAATAATTTTGGCAACGTCAGGATGTTCTTCAAAATAAATCTCTAATTCTTCTTTAACAATTTTGTTAACGATTGGTTGAACTTCACTGTTGCCTAATTTACCTTTAGTTTGACCTTCAAACTGAAGGTCTTTGGAGCCCATTTTAATAGAAACAACAGCAGTTAGACCTTCGCGAACATCGTCACCAGTAATAGTGTCGTCTTTGGCTTTTAATAATTCTTTTTTAGTGGCATAGTCTCGAACGACCTTAGTTAAGGCAATTTTAAAACCGTTTAAATGAGTGCCGCCTTCATGGGTATTAATAATATTGACAAAAGAAGGAGTATTTTCTTGAAATGAATCGTTATATTGAATGGCAATTTCAACATCAATCCCCTCCTCTTCACGATGGAGATAAATTGGTTCATGAGAAACGGTTTTATTTTTATTTAATTCACGAATTAAAGAAACAATTCCGCCTTCAAAATAATAATGATGTTGGGTATTTTTTCTTTCGTCATAGAAGTGGAAGAAAATTTTTGAAGTAAGATAGGCACGATCTTTGATTGATTTGATGATTACTTTATCATCAAATTCAACGGTTTCTTTAAAAATTTCTGGATCTGGATAAAAAGTGGTTGTGGTACCGGAAGTGTTTGATGGAATTATTTTTTTAAGTTTTTCAACTTTAGTTTCAGGTATTTGAGTTAGTTTTGTTTTTATGATGCCTCGAGAGAATTCAATGAAATTAATTTTATTATCGCGGCGAATTTCGACTTGAAAAAGACTGGAAAGTGCATTGACACAAGCAGCACCAACACCATGAAGACCACCAGAAACTTTGTAGGCGGCACCTTCAAATTTACCACCGGAATGGAGAGTGGTCATAATGACTTCAATGGCTGGTTTTTTGTATTTTGGCATGATATCGATAGGGATACCACGGCCGTCATCGGCGACACTAACAGAATTATCGGGATGAATGATAATCCAAATGTTTTTGGCAAAACCAGCAAGGGCTTCGTCGATGGAATTGTCGATAATTTCGGTTAAACAATGATGGAGTCCCCTAGTATCAGTGGAGCCAATATACATGGCTGGTCTTTTTCTGACAGGTTCTAATCCTTCTAAAACGACAATTTGTTCGCCGGTATAATCTTGTTTTGTCTGAGACATAGTTTCATTTTAACAGGGCAAAATTAGCTTTACAATAAGCAAAATATTCCTATCTTTAGGATAAATTTTTATTAAAAATTATCTAAAAAAGATTTTAAAAAAATGCCTAACCTTAGGCTTTTTTATGTGTAAGTTTAGATACAACATTAAAACTAATGACCGAGGTGGCAACTAAAACATTTAGAGAGATATTTATCCCAAACATAGGTATTTCTACTACTTTATCAACTAATTTTAAAACATCTTTAGAAATTCCAAAAGATTCACTGCCAGCGATTATGGCGACTGGAAATTTATATTTGGCATCTAAATAATTAACACTATCTTTGGTTTGTTCACAAGCAATTATTTGATAACCATATTTTTTGAGTTGTTCAATACATTCTTTGGTGTTTTGATATTGCTCCCAAGGAACCCATTTCCAAGTACCAATCGAGGCGCGGTGAATTTTTATATTTGGGGGAGTAACAACAGGGCCACAAAGACAGATTTTTTCAACTGCTAAGGCATCAGCCAAGCGAAAAAAAGAACCGATGTTATAAGTGTCGAGGACATTGTCTAAAACTAAAACAATAGGGTTTCTTTTGATTTGTTTTTGAAGTTTTTCTGACTCCTCTATTTTGGATTTTCTAATTTGATGCGAGTTAAGTTTCATAAATAAATTATAACAAAAAACCCCGCAGGTGCGGGGTTTTTAATTTTTAACAAATTATTGACAACCACCACCAGCAGCGACTGCAGCAGCAGGTTGGCCATTAGTGGCAGCAACTGCTTCTTCTATTTTAGTATTACACTCTTTCGGTTGATTCTTAAAACCAGTACAAAGAGCGGTTTTAATTACGTTTGAGGTGCGAGCACTGGCCAAAGTAAAGACTTCTTTTCCAATTTTAATGTTTTGATCGGTGGAAGTTTTACTAATTTCAGGTGGAAAATTTTTGCTTCCGATCATTAAAGTTGGAGATCCAGAAATTTTATTTTTGGTAGTATCAGCAATTTCTGCTTCAATTAAAGTAGCTGCGTCTTTGTTAAAACACTCAGTGATTTTATTGGTGTCAAGACCAGCTTTGGTGGCTTGTTCTTCCCAGCAAGTGTCAGCGTTTTGGACAGTGCAGTTATCGTTGACGTTTTTGACGAAATCCCACCAAAGTTTTTTATTGTCAGCTACGTTGTAGGCACAAAGTTCTCGAACGTCTTGATTGGCTTCGATTCGTCCGTGAAGAGAGGTATACAAATTGTTACCGATTTTTAAATATTGACTCTCATTGTTACATTTTTTAACCATGGCGGCTATTTGGTCTTTGCAATCAGTAACATCTTTAAGTTGACCGTTACTGTTTTTAACATAAGTAGCACAGTTGGTTGCGTCTGGACTGCTGTTTTTACAGTAGGTGGCTAAGTCTCCCTCAATTTTTTCAAAAATATAACGAGGTTTAATGGTAACTTTGTCGCCAAGAAGATCAAAGACAGGGCGAAGAGTAGTTTCCATTTGATTACCGTATGGACAGAAACTCATAACATAAAAATCTAATTCTGGTTTTTCTGTGTCGTCGGCGTCAAAGATATTATCAGAGGTTAATTTGGTATCAGTAGATGTTGTTGAGCTATCACCACTTTTAATTTTGACTAAAGAGAAACCAGCAGCGAAAGAAGCAGCAACTAATAGTAGTAAGAAAAGAATAACCCCGACTAGAGGGACTTTTATGTAAATTTTATTTAATTCTTTTATAGTTTTTGGAGAACTATTTTTTTTAATTGTTTTTTTAGTTTTGATCATATTAATTTTTAATTATTAATTATTGTTCAATAGTAATGGCACCGACAGGACAAGCCTCAACGGCGGATTTGATAATATCAGTGATTACTTCTGGTTGTTTTTTAACTTTGGCCTTGTAGATAGTGGTATCCATTTCAAAAGTTTCTGGATCCATTAGAACACAGGTATTACAACCAATGCATTTGTTTTGGTCGAGATTAATTTTTGTCATATGTATTAAAATAACAGATTAAAAGAAAAAATTCTATGACAAACTTTTTAAATGATCCATTAATGGAAGAACAATTTGCTAAAATTAAAGGTTTGATTTATAAATACCCCAAAAGAGTTTTGGTAGAACTAAACAATATTTGTCCTATTTACTGTGAATTTTGCACTAGAAAAAGGAAAACTTTTTTGAAAAAAAAATGGCAATTGAATAAAAAGGAATTGAAAGATATTTTGATTTTTTTAGGAGAAAATAAGGAAATTAGAGAAGTAGTAATTTCTGGCGGAGATCCACTAATGTCACCGAAGGAATTAATTTTTTTATTAAAAAAAATGGAAAGACTAGAAAATATAAAGGTTATTAGAATTCACACTCGAATGCCGATAACAGCGCCGGAAAAAATAAGTAATGATATTTTTGATTTTTTAAATGATTGTAAGAAAAATATTTATTTATCGATTCATTGTAATTTAGCGCAAGAGATTAGTGATGAGAGTGTTGAAGTTTTAAAAAGATTTAGAAGAGCGGGGGTAATTTTGTATTCACAGTCAGTCTTTTTAAAAGGAATCAATGATTCAGTGGAGGAATTGGAAAAATTATTTGAAAAATTATTGGAATTAGGGGTGAGGCCTTACTATATTTACCGATGTGATCCAGTGATTGGAGCGGAAAAATTTGTAGTGCCTTTCGAAAAAGAAAAAGAAATTATGACAGAACTTAGAAAAAGAATTTCTGGGTTGGCCTATCCAACTTATGTGATTGATGCCCCGATGGGGTGTGGAAAAATACCAGTGCCTTTAAATTTTTGGAAGAATGATAAAAGTTTTTTTGACTTTAATAATAAGTTGATTGAGATTGGCGAATAATTTCTTTGTTTTTGACTAAAAATTCCCCTGCACTAATAATCGTTTTTAATAATAGGGCGATTCTTTCTTGGGCTTGACTTAAGGTTAAATCTTGGGAGGTATTTGGAAAATAATGAAAAATTTCATTTCGACCAAATTTCCAAGCAGTCCAAAGATTTTCAGCCAATTCCTCTCCATCGTTGTGAATATCAGCCAGTTTTTGAAAAACGGAAAATCTTTTATAGCGAAGGGAGGGATTTAAAGTCTTACCGACTCTGAAACGATCACTTTCATAGTCGTTTTCAGAAATTATGCCTATTTTAAGGAAAAAATCTTTCAAAAATCCTTCGTAGGCTTTGGAAATTGGAGCAACAAAAAAAGAATAATCGTGGATATTGTTAACAGAATCAATTCTTTGGAGAACGATTTCAACATCACTCAACAAATTTTGTTGATGTTGAGACAAAAATTTTTTAGCATCATCGAAAAGTTGAGGTGACGACATAATCATGTTTTAGATTTTACAAGAAGGAACAAGAAAATAAAGAAGAGAATATTAAAAATTATTAAATAATTTTTAAGAGATTCGATTGACAATTGTTTTTCTTCTCGAGCAAAAAGCCAATTTTGAAGAAATTTGGGATTACTTAAATAATCTCGAATTTCGTCAGTTAAAAGATGTAAATTGATAGATAAAAGAAAGGAAAGGCAGAAGGTGTTTGATGAAGAAATAAAAATAAAAAAGGAAATCAAATTAATGCTAACTTGGAAAAAATAATGATGGAAAATTAAATTATCATGACTAGTTCTGGCAGCTTTTATTAATTTAAAAAACGACTTAAAGTCTTTTTTTTCGAAAGTGTTTTTAATAATTCTGCTTTCTTCAGTATTGGGTTTTCTGTAAAACCAATAAATAATATGATCGAGATCGAGAAAAATATGACCTAAAATTAGGCCAATTAATAGATAAATTATTTCACTATTGGAAACGCCAAAGATAACCCAAAAAATGGAAACTATAAAAAAGACAATGATTGTTGGTAATAAATCAAATAGTAAATTTTGTTTCACTACATTAATAATAGCAAAATAAAACTACTCGTATCTGAGGGCCTCGATTGGTGAAAGTTTGGAGGCTTTTCTGGCTGGAGCAACTCCAAAGATAATACCGACAGCTGAAGAAACACCAAAAGCTAATAAGACAGAAGATAGGGTGATTTTAGCGGGAAAAAATGGATTAATAGCTAATGTACCTAAAAATCCAAGAATAATGCCTATTATTCCACCAAAACAAGATAAAATAACAGCTTCAATTAAAAACTGAATTAAAATGGCGTTTGGGGAAGCGCCGATAGCTTTTCTAAGACCAATTTCTCTGGTACGTTCGGTGACAGAAACTAACATAATGTTCATAATGCCAATACCGCCAACAACAAGGGAAATAGCAGCAATGCCACTAAGACCGATAGTAAGAACATTGATAATTGAATTAATTGAATTTAAAAGCTGAGAACTATCAAAAACCGAAAAAGCATCTGAGTCATATTTTTTCAACATAGCTTTAGTAATATCTTTTTTTGTTTTTTCAATTACCTCTTTGCTGGCTGTTTTAATTAAAATGGTATTTATATTTTCATTTCCAGAAAAATTAAAAGCAACAGATAAGGGAACATATGCTTGGTCGTCTATACTTGGTCCACCCATTGATGCACCCTTTTTGTCGACAACACCAATAACCTTAAGATTTTTACCTTTAACTATTACTTTTTTACCAAGAGCATCGGATTTAGGAAAAAGATCTTGGGCTAATTTGTAGCCTAAAACAATAACGGAGGTATTTTTTTCTTCTTCTTCTTTTGTAAACCAGCGACCATTATTATTAGATGGAATAAGATTAGTGGCTTTGCCAAAACCTACAGTAGCACCATCTATCTCGATTGATTTTTTAGTGGCTTGGGATGAGCTGATATCAGTAAATACAGCATTAACAGGAATAATTTCAACATCTTTTATTTCTTTTTTTAGAGAACTGATATCTTTTTGAACGAAACTGGTAGTCATCATTCCCCCGCTATTACTGAATCCACCATTTTCATTAAAAACTTTTCCAGGCATAACATAAATAGAGTTTGCTCCTAAAGAATCAAATTGTTGAGTGATATAACTTTTAAGACCATTACCAATTGAGGTTAGCAGGATCACTGAGGTAACACCAATAATAATTCCAAGGGAGGTTAAAATAGTTCGACTTTTATTTTTTAAAATAGCGCGGATACTGGAGCGAAGCAATTCGTTAAATGAAGGTTTGAGCATAATTAAATTATTTGACCGTCTTTAATAACAATAATTTTTTTAGCTTGTTTGGCAAGATCTGCGTCGTGAGTAACAAAAACAATAGTTCTCCCCTCTTTGTTTAATTGATGAAGAAATTCCATAACGGCGGCACCAGATTTACTATCGAGATTTCCAGTTGGTTCGTCGGCTAAAATTATTTGAGGATTATTTATTAGTGCTCTAGCAATAGCCACACGTTGTTGTTGACCACCAGAGAGCTGACTTGGAGTGTTTTTAAATTTGTCTTGAAGACCAACTTTGGTCAGCATTTTTATACCCATTTGATTTCTGTCTTTTTGGGGAACATCAGAATAAATCAAAGGTAAAATAACATTTTCTAACGATGACGTCTTGGCTAATAAATTAAATTGTTGAAAAACAAAACCAAGAGTAACATTTCTGATTTTAGCTAATTGTTTTTCAGGAAGCTGAGAAATATTTTTTCTGTTTAAAAGAACTTCACCGGAAGTGGGATTGTCTAATAAACCGATAATGTGCATTAGGGTTGATTTTCCGGATCCAGACGGACCGGTAATAGAAATAAAATCACCTTCGTTAATTTTTAAAGAAACATTTTTAAGGGCATAAAAAAGATCTTCATTAGAAAAATAAGTTTTGGAAACATTTTTTAATTCTAAAATGGTTTTAGAATTATTTAGTGATGACGATTTGGTCATTTTCGGAAAGTCCTTCTAAAATTTCAACAAAAGTATCAGTTTCAATGCCAGTTTTAATATATTTTTTAGACATATTAGTATTATCATTTTCTTTTACAAAGACATAAATCTGACCGTTTTCTTGATGAAGTGATTCTACTGGAACAGTTAAAGCATTTTCAACTTCTTTTAGAGAGATAACAGCATCCCCATCCATACCAAGACGATATTGAAGGTTGTCATTTTCTTTTGGAAATTTAAATCTAAGTTCGTATATAGTATTTGATTCTCCGGTAATTGGGGTAAAAGCAATGTATTCTATTTCTGATTCAAATGTTTTTTCTGGAAAACTATCCAGTTTGATAGTTGTTTTGTCTCCAACTTTTATTTTTGGAACATCTTCTTGATCAATTTTTGACCTAAAATAAATACTGTTTGGATCAATAATGACAAAAGAAGCGCTACTAGGAGTGACGTTAACACCACTGTTGGGTTGTTCGATATCGACAACTACACCAGTAATAGGTGAAATTAATGTGGAGTATTTAATGGCCAAATCTTGAAGTTCATAATTGATAACAGAATTATCTAAAGTATTTTGATTACGTTCAAGAATTCTTCTAACTTCAGTGGTGAGAACAGAATCTTTGTATTCATCGGCTTTATCGTAAAAATTAGAAGCAGCTGTTTTGTAATTATTAAAATCGGATTGAAGTTGTTTTTTTAAAATTTCTTTATTTAGACTAGCGATGGCTTGATATTTTTTAACCTTGTCACCGACTTTAACCCCAACCCAAGCGAGTTGTCCACTGGTTTGAAATTGAAGGTTGGCTTTTGAGGTGGCATCGATAGATCCCGTTAGAGTAATTTCCTCTTTTATATTTTGTCTAGTTGGAGAAACAGTGGACTCAGTTTTAATATCGAAAGTTTGAGCTTTGTTTCCATCCGATCTAACTTTAATGGTTACCCCTATAGCTATAAGTAAAATTACAGCAATAGTAATAATTTTTTTAATGGAAAAAAATTTTTTCATAGATTTTTATATTTATATTATAAATGATTTTGCTGACATTTATGACAATGTCCAAAAAATATTAATGAATGACGATTGATAATAAAGTTATTTTTTTTAGATATTTTTTGTGATTCAGTTTCGAAAATTTGATTATCAATTTCAATGGGAATAATTTGGTCGCATTTAGTACATATTAGATATGATTTTGGATTAGTTTTATTAAATTCATATCTAGTGGAAATTCCATCAAGTTGAATTTCGTTAAGCATATAATTTTTGGTAAGAAATTTTAGTTCGCGATAAATACTGGTTTTGTTAATTTTGAAATTTTGAGATTTAAAAATTTGTTGAATATCGGCAACAGAGATTGGTGTTTTAGTGTTATGAAAAATATGACCTAGCGCCATACGAAGTTTGGTATGACGGCATTTAAGGGTGGAACAAATTTTAGTAGGATCAGAATCGAACATAGAGTGATTATATGCAACTAAGTTGCGTTTGTCAAATCGGTCTTAGATTTTTTTAATTCTTTTAGTTTCCACATAAAAAGCTTATAAGGAGTTTTAATGGCACCGGGGTTTTGATCTTTAACAAAATATCTGGCTCTTTCTAAAATTTGACGATCGACAGTTTTGGCCAATCTAAGATAAAGAGATTTGTTTTTCCAATCACCTAATTCTTTGGCTAATTCAAGACCATAAGCTTGGAATTCATTTTTGACATATTTTTTACGCTGATCTAAAGTTTCTTTAAATTTAAATAGTTGATCTCCAATTGCAGTTGGTTGGTTTTTGGTCATTTGTCTTGAAGATATAAAATGTAAGCTTGGCCGTCGGTAAGGAAATTGTTGCCACTTTTTTTGGATCCATAGGTTAAACCAGTGAGATTAATTTTTTCAAATGATTTCACAAAACCATTTTGTTCTAAAGTATTTTTAATGTCTTCCCTTTCTTTATCGACCATTTGATCGGTGGTGTGGATAGGTAAAATTATTTTACCAATAGTTTTTATCTCTTGGTCGAAATGAGCAGTGCCAACCCAAATTAGTTGGTTGTCAGAAGTAATAAAATTAGTTTCCCAAAAATGAATATGATGACGAGAGGAGGCCAGATTTTCTTGGGTTGGTTTACCAAAGCCGATGTCGTTGGAACGAGTATCCCAAAAAACTGGAAGACCAGGTGTTTGAGGATACGATTTATTTTTGGTAATGGAACTAATAATTTTTAGGCTGGTTTTTGGGCTAATTTGATCTAATAAAAACCAACCAGAATCAATGAGGGCTTTATTTAAAATTTCTTTATTAGCAACAATAATGATGTTAATTGGTTCGGCTAGGGCGGCAGTGATGGTTTCGCTGATTTTAGGTAAGGTTGTAAATAATTTGGTATCAATTTCGTTGGTTTGGATAATCGTTTTAGAAATTGGAGCGATGGTTATATTTTTAAGTGGATGACTTTTATAAAATAGATAAACAATAAAAGAAAAGATTATTATTAATAGAATGCTAATTTTAGTTATGGTTTTATGTGGTAAATGAGGTGCTTGGATTATTTTGGAATTAAATTTTTTCTTAATATGAGTGATAGTAATAATAATAGTAAGCCAGGCGAGTCCGGAAGTATAACTGGCCAGGACATCTGATGGCCAATGAGCACCAAGATAGATTCTAGACGCACCGATTAAAATTACTAAAATAATCCCCAAAATTAGACTGATAATTTTTAAATATTTTTTTTTGAGACTGTCGAAAAGAAAAAAAACAATAAGACCATAAAAGGCAACCGCAATGAAACTGTGGCCGCTGGGAAAACTATAACTGGTTTCAGTGACAAGAGCTTCTGTTAATGGAGGTCGTGGTCTATCAATAATATTTTTAATGATCCAAACAAATAATTCTCCTCCGACCACAAAAACTAAAAGGCTGCGAATATATGACCATTTGCGAAGCAAATATAAAATTATTAAGGAAAAAATAACAGCAACGGCAATGATTTCTCCTTGAGCTAAATAAGTGATAAAAAGCATGAATTGGTTTAGTTTTGAGGTGCGAAAATGACTGATGAGATTTATGATTCTTAGATCGGCGCGGATGAGAGCTTCTTGTCCGACGTAACTTTGAATAACTTCAAAAAAAAGATAAATGAAAAATAAAGTAATCAGGCTACCAATGGTTAAATAGAGACCATATTTTTCATTGGGGGTAAGTCGGTTTTTGATAAATCTAAAAGTTTTTGGATATCTATTATAGATGCGTTTAATTTCAGGGTCATTTTTAATTCCGTGACCAACTGATTTTACGACTGATTTTAAAACGATTTTTACCATGGTGGACCCAGGCGGATTTGAACCGCCGATGACTCAGTGCGACTGAGATGTTTTACCACTAGACTATGGGCCCAAAATATTTTTTATTTCTTCAAATATTTCAGGGGTTAAAATGTTGATTATATCTTTTTCTTGGGAGGAAAATGGTTGGAGGACATAATCTTCAACAGGGATATTATTTTGAGATTTACCGATGCCAATTCTAATGCGATTAAATTGTTGAGTACCTAGGTTTTCAATGATAGATTTAATACCATTGTGTCCAGCTGGGCCACGATCAAATTGAATTTTATAATCTCCTACCTCTAAATCAAGGTCGTCATGAATAATATAAATGTTTAAAGGAGAAATTTTGTAAAATTGAGAAATTTTTTGAACAGTGATTCCTGAATTGTTCATATATTCAGTGGGGATGGCAAAAATTGTTTTATCACTCCCTTGCCCGATTTCAAAAATTTGGGCAGAAAGGTTTTGTTTGATATGTAGAGACGTTTTGCAAAACGTCTCTACATATTCTTTAACAATATTTTGACCTAAATTATGGCGAGTATTTTGATATTGTTTATCTGGATTGCCGAGACCGACGATTAGTTTCATATAGTTTATTATTTTGAATTTTCTTCAATAAATTTTTTAAATGATCTGTCGTAAGTTTTTTCAGTTTCTTGGTTAAAACAACAAGCTGGCAATTCTTTATCTTTTAAATGGGATTTTATACATTCACAACACCTACCTTTTATCTCACAGTCATAAGTACAAGGACAATCTTTTTTATTAATTAATTGTTTACATTCCATGGTTTATTTTAGCATTTAGAATTTGATATATATAATAGTATATATATAGTATTTAGATATATATTGATATGTATTTATACCTAAAGATAGGAAAAAGTAGATTTTGATGTTTAATTAGCAGTCTAAGTATTAGACTGCTAATGATTCAAACTCGGCTTCAGAAATTATTTTGATCCCAAATTTTTTGGCGTTTAAAAATTTATTGGAATTGGCTTCAGTTTCGTTAGTGATTAAATAATCAGTGTTTTTGGAAACTGAGGAGGCTAACTGACCACCGAGAGAAATGATTTGATCCTCAATTTCTTTTCTGGGTTTTTCTAAAGAACCTGTTATTGCGAAAGACAAGCCAAATAATTTTTTTGGTATTTTTTGTAGAGACGCCAGATCTGGCGTTTCTACATGGACAAGAATAGACTGAATAAAATCCTTGCGATTCTGAATACCCTGATAAATTTTTTGAGCCAAAGTAATTTGAATTCCGGGAAGTGCTTCGAGCTGATCGATGGTGATATTTAAAATTTTTTCAGGAGTGTCGAAACCAGCGTTAATCAGTTGAATAATTCGTTGGGAACTAAAATTGGGAATAATTGCGGCGTCAAAAATTTGTTTTAATGATAGTTTTCTTTTATTTTGAATTTCATTAATAATATTGGTTCCAGACTTATGACCGAGACCGAAAAGTTTTTCAAAATCGGAAACTTTTAGATCATAAAAATCACCAGGAAGGCGAAGTAATTTTACTTGATAAAGTTTGTCGATGGTTTTTTCGGAAATACCTTTGATTTCCAAAGTGCTACAAAATAATTTAAGGGAACCTAGAATTTGAGTGGGACAATTTTTAAGATTGGGACAGCGGAGAAATTTATTGTCGATGATTAATTTGGTGCCACAAGAAGGACAAATTTCTGGGGCAATGATGTGGCCTGATTTAATTTTAGTAATGACATTTTCAATATGAGGGATGACATCCCCTCTTCTTTGAATTTCAACGATGTCGTCAATATTAATATTTTTTTCTTTGATCAAATCATAATTGGCCAATGAGGCAAAAGTAATGATAGCGCCGGAAATTTCAATAGGATCGACTTCAGCGACAGGAGTAATGGTTCCCATGGGACCAACTTGCCAATTGATATTTATAATTCTAGTTTGACTGGAGCGGGATGGAAATTTGTAGGCCACTTGACCTTTGGGACGATTATTTTTGGAACCGAGACGATGCTCTAATTGAGTGTCGTTAATTTTAATAACGAGGCCGTCGATTTCAAAAGGATAATTTTTTCTTTTTTCAAATAAAAATTCTTGATAGATTTTTTCGATTTGATCGAAGGTTTGACAATGAAGATCTTCGACCGGGGTGAAACCGTGGTGTTTTAAAAAATCGATTTTTTCAACTTCGGTGACAAATTGTTTTTGGTGGGAAAAAATATCGACAGCGTAGAGACTGCAGAGTTCGGAAAATTTGCCGTCGAGTCTTTGAGATATGCCGGAAGTGGCGTTGCGTGAGTTACTATAAAAACCCTCCGTCCCCACTGTGGCGGGGCCACCTCCCTTGACAGGGCGGTTTTTTATTATTTTTTGAAAATCTTTTTCAAGCATGACGATTTCACAGCGGACTGAGCCGGAAAAATTATCTTTAAATTCTTTGACAAAATTTTTCATTTTTACCACATTTTGGGTAATAACATCCCCTATTTCGCCGTTGCCGCGAGTGATAGCATCAACTAATTTGCCATTTTTATATTCGATTTCCAAAGAAATGCCGTCACATTTTGGTTGAACGACAAAATCGGTGTCGGAGGGAATTTTTTTTAATTCAAAATAATGAATGAGATCGTCGATTTTATTGACTTTGTTTTGGGAGCCCATAGGCATGGAATGCTTTTTTTTGTCAAAACCGGTGTTGAAGCGGGAAGTACCAACTTTGGTAAATATTCGATGATAAGGATTAATTTTTCGCAATATATCCTCGAGAGTATCGAAGGTGTGATCATCCATAATGGGTTTACTGTCGGTGTAGTAAGCCTTTTTGGCTTCGATTAGAAGTTCGCCTAATTTTTGGGGAGAAATATTTTTTAATTCAGGAGAATCAAGAGTGATCATGATTTATTATAACTTTATAATTTTTTTAAATCTTTTTATTAAAAAATAAATCCTAGTTTTTTAAATAATTTTTCTGACGGTGGGGTTAATCTAGTATTAGTTAATTCTGAAATTTCAAACCATTTATATTTAACTAAATCATCGGATAAATTTATTTGAATATTATCGGCGTTTTGATTTAACTTGATTTTATAAACATTGAATTCCATTTCACATAAAACTTTCTCTCCAGTATTTTTAATTATTTTTTCGGTCGTTCCAATACCTTGATCATCGATTAATTCAATTTTTTTTTGAGAAATATCTATTCCAACTTCTTCTTTTATTTCTCTAATCAAAGCAATTTTTTTAGTTTCTCCTTCGTCAACTCCACCACCAGGAATATGCCAACAATCAGAGTAAACTCCTCCACCGGTTGGATCTTTTTGACCCATAAATAATTTATTTTCTTTAGAAAAAATTAAAGCAGAAACAATTATTCTTTTAATAGTTATCATTGATATAATTATAATTCAAAGTTAAAAATAATTTAACTGTACCAAGAAAGGGTTTTAAATTTAGGCGTTGGCGAGGCAGTAGTAGGCGCCTTTGGTGGAACCGCGTTTTTCAACTGCTCCACTGTCGACTAATTTTTTGAGATCACGCCAAATGGTGTCGTCAGAAACCATAGGAAGAAGTTGTTGAGCATCAGGCATGCGAAGCCCACCGAATTGCTGCATATATTCGACTAATTTAATTTGTCGTTCGGTTAGATGAATTTGTTTACCGCCAAGTTTTTGTTTTAATTTGATGTCTCTGGAAAGTGATTGAACTTTTGTCTTAACACGGGATAATTCAATAGCAACTGCTTCAGTAAAATAACTAATCCAATTAGTTAAATCTCTTTTGAAAATGTCAGAAGAAAGTTCATGAGTACTTTGAAGAGTGTTGTAATAAATTTCGGCATTGCGATCGAAATATTCTTCAAGAGAAAAAAGACGACGAATGTCGTAACCTTCAACATAAAGAGGTAACATGGCGAAAGCACGACTGACACGACCATTACCTTCAATAAATGGATGAATAGCGACTAAAATATATTGAGTAATGGCGGCGCGAATGGCGGGATGGATTTCTCGGGAAGATTGATTATTCAACCAATCAATAAAATCGGCAATCAAGTAAGGAACTTCAATGGCTGGAGGTGGTCGATGAGCAATTTCGCCAGTGCGAGTGTTTTTTAAAACGACTTGTTGATGGCGATATTTACCACAATCGATTTCAGGAATAACTTTAGCGGTGGTTAATTGGTGAATTCTTTTGACAATGGCTTCGCTGTAAAAAAATGGTCGGTTTTTGCCATCGGAAAAAGCCGGAACAGTTTTTTCTTCTGGAAGTGGCATGTTGGCATCGTAGAGCGACCAGAGTTCTTCTAAGTAAGAAACTACGTTACGATAATTGATGACCTCTTGGATGTCGCGTTCGGTAGCGGTAATTTTTTGACCTTCAACTAATTTGGCCACCTCTTGATAAGTTAAATCATTGCCTTCGATACGAGTACCGAAATGGACAGTGCGGACAATGGCTTCTTGTTGAAATTGTTTTTCGTATGCAGGAATTAGAGGGGCTTCATCAATAATAGCCTTGGCACCTTCGATAGTACCAATATTTTTTAGAATTTGATTATTGATTGAAAAGATGGGGTAAAACATCTGATTAAAATTATAACACTTTTAAAAAAATTATTAAGGGGAAAATGCGGAAATTGATTAAACTATAAAAACGTAATCAAGGGCATTTTTAGGATCGACATTGGCGTTAATCATTTGAATAGCCTTGATAATTTTTTCGACAAGATAGATATTTTTTTGATTTGGATTTTTAATTAATTCTTGTTGGTAAAAATAGAGTTGATTTTCGAGTAGAGGTAAAATATCTTCCTTATTTTTACCTAATTTTTCGGAAAGAGCTAAGTCTTTAATTAAATTGCCGGTGATGTCGATTTCTTTTTTGATTTTAATATCAGATTTTTCAGAAATTTTAATAGTAGAACATCGAGAAATAATGGTGGGCAAAATACTTTTGATTTTATTAGTGGTGAGAATTATATAATTGTCTTTACCTGGTTCTTCTAAAATTTTTAATAAGGCATTTTGGGATTCAGTGTTGAGATTTTGAGTTTCCAAAATAATAATAATTTTGCTTTGATGAGAAAAAGGTTTTTGGGAAAGAAAATTGTTAATTTTTCTGATTTGGTCAATCCCCCATCCTGAACTTTGATCAATTAATAAAATGTCAGGATTATTTTGATTAAATTTATGGTTTAATTTAGAACAAATTTGACAAATTTTTTTGTCGATGGTTTCTTTATTTTTAGCGATGATTAGAGTTGATGGAAAGGTGCTCATAGCGTATTATGATTATATACTATGAATGATTCTGCCTCAAAAATATACAAGAACTTAAGAGAAATCCTTTTGAAAAAAGGCTTGATTGATCAGAAAAAAGTAGAAGAGATCGAATTGAGACAGTTAAAAACCGGGGAAACAGAGGAAGAAGTGATTAAGGTCTTAAGATTGGTTTCAGATATTGATTTTGTTAAGGCAAAGGCGGATTTTTTAAGAGTGCCGTTTGTGGACTTGGAAACAATCGGGTTTTCGCCTGAGGCATTAACTTTAGTGCCGGAAAGTGTGGCTCGAAAATATAAGATAGTTCCTTACAATCTGGATACAAAAAATAAGATTTTGTCGGTGGCTATGGTTAATCCTTTGGATTTGGAGACGATTGAATTTTTAGAAAAAAAGACAAATTTAAAAATAGGTGTAGCAATTGCTTTAGAAAAACAGATTGTTTCTTTTGTTAAGGAAAAATATATCAGAGAGAAAAATATTACTTCAGAGGTAACAAGAGCTTTGGATGAAAGAAAAGATGAAGAAAAAATAATGAAATTGGCTGAAGAAAAAGTGGCAGTAGAAGCACCAGTGGCTAAAATAGTAACAACAATTTTGGAATACGCCGTTAAATCAAGAGCTTCCGATGTTCATATTGAACCACAAGAAGACAGTGTGAGAATTAGATATAGAATTGATGGAATTTTACAGGAAAAATATTTATTACCGAGAAATGTTCACGATGCAGTGGTATCAAGAATCAAAATTCTAGCTGGTTTAAAAATTGATGAAAAAAGAATACCTCAAGATGGACGATTTTTTTTCACAACTGATGGCAATGATGTTGATTTGCGTATATCGACTTTACCAACAACTTATGGTGAAAAAGTGGTTATGCGTTTACTTAAAAAATCCCAAAAAGTACCAACTTTACCAGATTTAGGATTGAGAGGATTGGCTTTAAAAAATTTAATGGATGCGATTCAAAGACCTCATGGGATTATTATTATTTGTGGTCCAACTGGATCAGGTAAAACAACAACTTTGTATTCGATTTTGGATATTGTGGCAACAACGAAGGTTAATGTAGTGACAGTTGAGGATCCAGTGGAATATCAAATGAAAGGGGTGAATCAAGTTCAGGTGAATGTGCAAGCTGGTTTGACTTTTGCTTCGGCATTGAGATCGTTTTTACGTCAAGATCCTAATATAATTATGGTGGGAGAAATTCGTGATTCGGAAACGGCAGATTTGGCTATTAATGCGGCCTTGACTGGTCATTTAGTATTTTCAACCTTGCATACGAATGATGCTTCAGGTGTACCTCCGCGACTTTTGGATATGGGAGCGGAGCCGTTTTTATTAGTGTCGTCTTTAAATTGTGTGGTGGGACAAAGAGTTTTAAGAAAGGTTTGTAAAGATTGTGTAACTGAAATGGAAATACCACCAGATAAATTAGAAGAACTTAAAAAAACTTTGGGTCCAATTTACGGCATGATTGAGGATAAATTTAAAAAGGAAGGGAAGAAAATGATGTTGCCCAAAATTGTGGGTTGTGAAAAATGTAATAATACTGGATATTTAGGAAGAATTGCTATTTATGAAGTAATGCCGGTTACAGAAAAATTAAGTAAACTAATAGTTAGTAAGGCATCGGCTTCAGACATCCAAAAATTGGCGATGGAAGAAGGAATGTTATCAATGAAGCAAGATGGATATGTAAAAGTTTTGGAGGGAGTAACAAGTATGGATGAGGTTATTAGAGTGGCTCAATATTAAAAATATAAATTAAAATAAAAATATGAATACAAAAATGGAAGAAATTTTAAGGTATGCAGTTGAACATAAAGCTTCAGATGTTCATTTAATTTCAGATGTATCGCCAAAGATTAGGGTTAATGGTGAACTTTTGGATGTGTTTGGTTTTGAAAAAGTTGGTAATGAAATAATAAGCGAAATGGTTTTATCTCTTTTGACTGAGAAGCAATTAGAAATTTTTAAGAAAGAAAAGGAATTAGATTTTTCCTTTGAGGCAGTTGATATTCGTTTTAGAGCAAATGTTTATTTACAAAAAGATACTCCATCTTGTGCTTTGAGATTAATTTCTTCAGAAATACCGACTTTTGAGGAATTGAATATTCCAAATATTTTAAGAGATTTTACTAAATATAAACAAGGATTTGTGTTGGTAACAGGTCCGACTGGTCATGGAAAATCAACCACAGTGGCAGCACTACTTGAAGAAATTAATAGAAGTATAGGTGGACATATTGTGACAATTGAAGATCCGGTAGAATATTTAATTAAACCAGAAAAAGCAATAATTTCACAACGAGAAATGGGTGGAGATACTAATAGTTTCAGTTTGGCATTGAGGTCTTGCTTAAGACAGGATCCAAATGTGGTATTTTTGGGTGAGATGAGAGATCTGGAATCAACGTCTTCGGCTTTGACAATTGCAGAAACTGGACATTTAGTTTTTTCGGTCTTACATACAAATTCAGCGGCGCAAACAGTTGACCGAATTGTAGATCAATTTCCATCTGGATCTAAAGATCAGATTAGGGTTCAATTAGCAACAGTAATTACAGCAATTGTGTCACAGAGGTTAGTACCAGCGATTGATGGCAGTAGAATTCCAGTTTTTGAAATTTTAATTGCCACACCGGCAGTGAGGAATGTTATTAGAGAAGGAAAAACTTTTATGATTGATAATATTATCCAAACAAGTTCCGATGCAGGGATGATAAGTTTTGACACTTATATGACAAAATTGGTTTTGGAAGGAAAAGTTACGGAAGAAGTAGCGATGACTTATGCAGCTAATGCGATTGAATTACAAAGTAAATTAAGACGTCAAAAATTATGACAAAATTTTTTTATAAGGCTAAGGATTGGGGTGGAAAAACAATTAAAGGAGCTTTGGAATCGCAGGATAAAAATTCAGCTGTGGAATCGATTAAAAATGGAGGATTGGTACCATTGTCGATAGTTGCTGAAAGTACTTCTATTATAAATGATATATACAAAAAGATTTTTTCAAAAATTAATTTAAAACAAATTACTAATTTTACTAGGCAATTATCGACGATGATGAATTCTGGACTAGTTTTGAATGATGCGTTATCTCTTTTAAAAAATCAATCTGATAGAAAAAGTTTGATGTTTGAAATTTTAGAATATACATTAGCAACAGTTCAAGGAGGACATACTTTGGCTGATGGTTTAGGAAGGTATAAAAAAAATTTTGGTGAAGCATATATTGCTTCAATTGAGGCTGGTGAGGAAGGTGGAGTTTTGGAAGAAGTATTGACAAAATTAGCAGATAATTTGGAAAAACAAAGTGAGTTTTCTGGTAAAGTCAAAGGAGCAATGATTTATCCAGTAATTGTTGTTATAGGTATGGTGATAGTGGTTATTATAATGATGATTTTTGTGATTCCTAAAATGATGACACTATATGAGGATTTTGATGCAACAATGCCAGCATCAACCCAGGCTTTAATGGCGATATCTGATTTTATGGTTAAGTTTTGGTTTTTAATCCCAGTTTTAATTGTTGGGTTTTTTATGTTTTTTAAAATTGGGAATCAAAATTCTAATTTTAGATTTAAAAAAGATATTTTGAAATTAAAAATTCCAATTCTTGGGCCAATGAGCCAAAAGACAATTTTAGCAGATACTATTAGAACTTTATCGATGCTTTTATCGGCAGGAATTCCACTCGTTGATGCTTTAAGGATTGTTTCGAGTGTGTCAGCAAATGAACTTTTTAGAGGAGCGTATTTGAAAATCTCAGAAAGAGTTCAAAAAGGTTTTTCAATTGCCAACTCTTTTGAAGAAACAGGGGTTTTTCCAGTGATTGTAAATCAGATGGTGGCAACAGGAGAAGCAACAGGAAAGCTAGATAGTGTGCTTTTAAAAGTATCAGATTATTTTTCGATTGAGGCAGAACAATCAGTTAAATCATTAACTTCGGCAATTGAGCCAATAATTATGATTTTATTGGGAATAGGTGTGGCTTTTTTAGTAGTGGCGGTTTTAATGCCAATCTACAATTTGACATCGAGTATGTAACTTAAAAAACAACAACTTGACATCATAATTTTAGTGGTGAATAATGAATTAACTAGAATTAAATATTTATTAAAATAAATGAAAAATAAGATAAGTAAGATGAGGGGTTTTACCTTAGTGGAGCTTTTAATTGTTATCGCTTTAATTGCAATTTTGTCGGTGGCTGTGTTGGCAACTATTAATCCTATTGAACAATCAAATAAAGCTCGTGACGCAGCTCAAAAAAATGATGCGGCAGAAGTTTTAGGGGCTTTGGAAAGATATTATACTTCACAAAATGGTTATCCGTGGAATAACAGTTCTATAGGTACAACAGTGGCACAAGGAACTGTGGTGGCTATTGGTAGTAGTAGTCCTTTGTTTGGTGTTATAGGTGCGGGTTCTAGTGGTGGTGTTTTAATAGCAACTTCAGAGTTAAAATCTTCGTTTATGGGTAAAAAACCTTTTGTAGCTACAGGTGATGCAATAGATAAAATGTATGTTTACCATAATGGTACAGATTCTAATTATGTTTGTTATATTCCAAAGGCAACAGCAAATAGAACAACTGGTGGGAGTGTTAACCCTAATTTAAAATGTATGACGTTGAGTGAGAGTGGGACGGCGTCTTTAAAGAATGCTGGTGATACAGGTTGTTCTAATACTAACGTTTGGACTGCTAGTACTGCATCTGATATGGGTACCGGTAAAGCGAATTTACTTTGTGTGCCTGAAGGTAGAATTGAATAAAGTTTTTGAAAAAGATTAATTAAACCCCGCTTGATGGCGGGGTTTTTAATTGACGAAAAAACTCTCTGTCCCGATGAATCGGGACATCTCCCCTTAAAAAAAGGAGAAGTCTTTAATTTTTTGTTAGAATAATTTATGGAAATTTTAATTGGAGTTATTGTTTTTGTTTTGGGGTTGTGTTTTGGGAGTTTTGTAAACATGTTGGTGTATCGAACCGCTGTGGATTACAAATTGGAAAATAAGAAATTTAAAGTAAAAGGTGAAAAGAGAAGTTTTTGTGATTATTGTGGTAGGCAATTAAAATGGTATGAAAATATTCCAGTTTTTTCTTGGTTAATTTTAAAAGGCAAAACAAAATGCTGTCATAAAAAATTACCACTCTCCTACCCTGTTGTGGAATTAGTGATGGGTTTTTTATTTTTAATATCTGTTTTTATAGGGCGACCACAAGAGTCACCCTTACAATTTGGATTGGGTTTTTTGATTATTGTATTTTTGGTATTTAGTGCAGTGTTTGATTTGAAGTATATGATTTTGCCTGATTTTTCGACGGTGATATTAATAATGTGTGGTTTGGTTTTGTTGGTAGGTACGCGCCATGGCGCGTACCTACAGAATATAATTGTTGCGTTGGGAGCATCAGGATTTTTATTAATTTTAAATTTAATTACTAAAGGTAATGGAATGGGGATGGGTGATGTAAAATTAGCTATATTTATGGGATTGTTTTTGGGTGGTCCAAAAACAATTTTAGCTTTTTATGTGGCTTTTATTGTTGGAGCTATTGTTGGATTAATATTAATGATTTTTAAAAAGGCTACTAAAAAAAGTCAAGTTCCTTTCGGTCCGTTTATGATTTTAGGAATTTTGGTGGCTTGGTGGTGGGGAGAAAAAGTTGTAGAATTAATAAAATTATGAAAAGAAATGGTTTTACTTTAGTAGAGATATTAATAGCGATGACGATTGTTATTTTTTTAGTAATGGCTATGGTTGGGATTTTTAATGCAACTGGAACAGTAGATAAAGGTAGGGATACACAGAGAAAAAAAGATTTAAAAAGAATTAAAGTTGCGTTTGAAGAATATTTAAACGATAAGGGATCTTATCCAATGGATGTTGGTACTTGGAATAAAATGTCAAATTGTGGTAGTGCTGTTTTTTCGCCATATTTATCTCCATGGCCGTGCGATCCGGACGGAAAACCTTATATGATAATTGTGGAAAAAAAGGATAGATTTAGAGTATTGACTAATCTGAAAAATAAAAAGGATAAGGATATCCCAACAAATTGGTATACCAGAACAGATATACTTTTAACTGGTTTTACTGCAAACAGTGTTAATTTTGGTGTGTCGAGTTCAGATATTGTATGGTATGATGAGTATATAGACCCAAGTTGTAACACTAGTTATTGTTTAGCAGGTAGTGTGGGTGGTAGTTGTGGTACTGTTGATGGTTGTGCTGGTGGTGGTTGTTTTTATCCAGAACTTTTACCAGGTGGTTTAGCTGGTGGTGATTGTTTAAGTAAATGCCAGATTAGTTGTTGTGGTGATGGGTGTAACTAAAATAGTAGAATTGTTTATGAAAAAAAAAGTCTTAAGAGTAGAAATATTAATAATATTTCTAGTGATTGGAATTTTATTTTTTGTAACTTATAAACAATTTGTTTTGGCACAGGCAAAATCAAGGGATTTACAAAGGAGGTCTGATTTAAATGAGTTTTCTAAAGTGATTAAGTTTTATTTTGCTGATTATGGAAAGTTGCCAAGCAATGAATTAATTAATAGCCTTTGGGGAAAAAGTTTTATTGATAATGGTTATATATATATCAATTCGGTACCAAAAGAAAAATATGGGGACAAAGAATATTGTTATGAGGTTGGAAGTGATGGTGTTTCTTTTAAAATGTCTGCTGAATTTGAAAATAAAAACGATATTGATTGTAAAGAAAATAAATTCTTGTGTAATGGAATTAAATATTGTTATACTGATATTGTATATGTTAATGAGACGAATAAATAAAACCACTTTCGGCTTTGCCGTTTCTCCCCTTAAAGAAAAGGAATGTAGGTTTGGTTTTAGTTTGATCGAGTTGTTGGTGGTGATTTCTATTATTGGAGTACTGTCGGCAGTATTGATAGCAAATTTTATGGGAATGAGAGAGAGGGCGAGAGATTCTCAAAAGATGCAGGATTTGAATTCGATTAAAACAGCATTAAGGATGTATTACAATGATAATCAATCTTATCCAAAATGTCCAGGTAAAAGCGCGGGAGAGTGGTCTTCTAGTTCTGATGCTTCACCTTGTTTGGATGTTTTAGCAACAGGTGCTACTTATATGCCGTCGATTAAAAGTATTGGTTATAGTTATGCTTTTATGGATGATAATGTTGATACTTTTAGGTTAGAGGTTGGTTTGGAGGTTGGTGCTGGGAATGATGATACTGATTCTCAATTGAAATGTGGTGTTGGTGTTGGTGCTACAGTAGATAGTATTTTTATGGTTTGTGCAAACTAAAAAAATGAAAAAAAATAAAAATATTTTTGGTTTTACTTTAGTAGAGTTATTAGTCGTAATTTCGATTATTGGAATTTTGACGATGATTGGAGCGGTGGCTTATTCTGGAGTTCAAAAAAAAGCCAGAGATGTTGAAAGAAAATCTAATTTAGATGCGTTGTCGAAAGCGTTAATGATGTATTACAATGACACAGGGTTTTTTCCGGCTTTGACGTTTGATCAACTTTTTGCAACAGATGTGGGTTTTACTGGAGATAAAGGAATTATTTATATGAGAGAAAAGCCAATAGATCCAAAAGATACAGGTGAATATAAATATGTTTATAAATATAGCCCTGATGTTAAACCAAAAGAATTTAATCTTTTTGCTAATTTAGAAAATAAAAGTGATGCTCAATGTGTTAGTCCGGCTTATTCTGTTGGTACTTCTTTTTGCTATGGTATCTCTAGTCCTAATATTAGTGTTAAAAGTTGGTTTTAATTAGAATTAATTATGGTGAAAATTAAAAAAAAAGGAGGGTTTTCCTTATTTGAATTATTAATAGTGATTTCGATTATTGGAGTTTTGACTGCAGTGGCGTCAGTGGCTTATTCTGGAGCTCAAAAGAAAGCTAGAGATACACGAAGGGTGGAAGATATTAGATTAATCCAGACAGCGGCAGAACAATTTTATTCTCAAAATAATTATATTTATCCATCTAGTACATTAGCAACTGGATGGACTGGCACTGGCGGAGTGGCGATTTTAAATGCTTTTCCGGTGGATCCTAAAAACGATAGTACTTATAAATATACTTATAGCGGTGGTGTTGGAGCTAGTTATTGTGCTTGTGCTGTTGTTGAAAATGTAAAAAATGGTAATGCAGATAATAATTCTTGTACTTTTGATATTGGTAATTCTGGTAGTCATTTTTGTGTGAAAAATCAACAATAATTAAAAAATAAAGATGAATAAAAAAAATGGTTTTACTTTAATTGAATTGATTGTGACAGTGACAATAATTGCAATATTAACTGTGATGGGAATGATTAGTTATAGTGGCACTACTAAAAAAGCTAGAGATAATCGAAGAATGGCTGATTTAGAAAAAATAAGAATAGCTTTGGAATTATACCGACAAGGAACTGGAAGTAGTTATCCGGCTGATGGAACCTTAAGTACAAAATTGGTGCCAAATTATCTTCAAGCGCTGCCAATTGGCCCTAAAGGAGAAAATTATGCAGGTAGTTATGATCAAACTGGAACTGGTTATACTTATATTATTACTACAACTTTAGAAGAAACTGGTGTTGGTTATAGTGTGACTAATCCGTAAATGAAAAACAATTTTGGTTTTACTTTGATTGAATTGATTGTGGCAATAACGATTGGGATGTTGGTAGTGGGTTTTGGTTCAGTGTCTTTGAATAATTTTTTTGAAAATCAAAAAGTAGAATCGATTAAACAAGAATTAATGTCTAATTTAAGATTTGCTAGAAATTATGCAGCTACTAATCAATTTGCGAGTAATGGGAACAGTTTATTGGTAATAATTAATAATGATGGATTGATGACGTCAAAATCTTATAAAAAGGATGGTACTTTAATTGGAATAGTATCTACAAAAAATATTGGACAGAAGGGTGTTTCGATTGCAGTGGATAAAAGTATTAAATTTAGTGTGACTGATGGTAGGTCTATTAATGGAGTGGTAGTAGTAACTATTACTGGAAGTAGTGGTATGACTAAAAAAATTAAAATTGATGAATCGGGATTAATTTATGAAGAATAAAAAAGGACAAAGTTTAATTGAAATAATTTTTTCGATGGGAATTGTAATTTTGGTATTAGTGGGAGTAGTGATGTTGATGGTGGTTACGGCCAAGGCTAAAAGAATAGCTTCAGAGAGACAAAAAGCAATAGAGCTGTCGCAACAAATGATTGAAAATACTGTTCTTTACAGTAAAAATAATACACTTGCTTTTTGGCAAACAGTAAATAATTATGCGGGTACTTTAATTCTTCCTTGGTATTTTGATTTAAACTTAGGTTGTCAGGGTAATGGTGGTGGTTATAGGTGTTATACTTATTGTGATGCTAGTTGTAATGATACACAATGTAAGTTAATTTTTAAGGTGCGTTGGGGAGATTCTCAAATATTATCAGTTGAGAGACTTTTTTCAAGGGAGGGGTTATGAAAAAAGGTTTTACTTTAATTGAAATTTTAATAGTAACTAGTTTAATTATGGTTATTATTGGATCAATAAGTGGAATAATGTCAGGAGTTTTTAGTTCACAAAGTAAAAATAAAGCAACTGACAAAATAAATCAGAATGGTAGTTGGATTTTAAATGAACTTAAAAAAACTATTTTAAATGCTAAAAGTAATGGTGTTAATGGAGGTGAAAATTTTAGTTGTCCGATGGGTGTTAGTGGTAACTCGATCACAATAACAAATGTTAAAGACGGAGAAAAAATAACAATTTCTTGTTTAGGTAATGTGAGTGCTGGTTATAAAATTGCTTCAATTTCAGCAGTAGGAACGACGACTTATTTATTTCAAGGAAATAATGATTTATTTTTAAAAAATTGTGATGAGTTTGTAACTTGCTCAACCCTTCCCTCTTTGCAATTATCTAAAGTTAAATTTAATTTTGGTTTAGGAGCGGGAGTATTTGGTTTGTCGAGTGGGACAACTAAATCATTTTCAATTGACTTAACTTTAAGGAATTAAAGTTTTTTAAACAAGAAAAAGGGAAGGTTTTAATCCAAAAAAGGATTATTGCCTTCCCAATTTTAAAAATCGGATTAATAAATTAGTTGATAAAAAGAGCCTTGTAAAACGCAACCATCTGTTACTTCACATTCTATTAAAATGTCATAAGGTTTGGTATTTTTGAACTTATAATCTGTTCCAGAATCCCAATAAACAGTAGCGTCGACAAGACCTGGATTGTCTAATATATATTGTGGAGTATATTTGTGGTGTGTAATTTCTATGGTTTCAAGACCGCATTTTTTGGCCTGAGTGGCTGTCCAAACTGCTACGCGACAAACACCACTTCCAACTTCTGTAACCATTATTTGATTGCCATTAGCATCGGTTTCGGGCATGGTGCCTGGGATGAAACCTTTGTCACGAGTTCTTTCCCCTACAACTTTATTGTAAGAAAATATTTCACCAGATTTGACAATATGTCTATTTAATATTTTAGCAGCGACTTTGGCATTGACGGTTCCTGGTTGATTAGGCAATTGTATTTTAGTGGATGTAATTTCCTTTTTATCAGTAGGAATTTTTGGTTTAGGTGCTGGTTCAACTTTTGGGGTTGTTACTACTGCCACGGAGGGTGTTTCTTGTTTTTGCGCTGCATTGTTCATTATTTTATTTGTTTCAGTTCTCATACAAATGAAAAAACTGAAACCTGCAGCTATAAAAATTATAAGTAGGGCAATTAAAAACTTTTTCATTTCGACACTCCTTTACTTAATACTAGATACTGGTACATAAATTTGCGACAGCATTGATCACCTCCTGTGGGTTAGTGTTTGGGCTTGGTAACTCAATTAATGCCGTTCTTTGGGCATAATTTATTGACCAGCCGGCGAAATAACCAGAACATCCACCTAATCCACTACTTCTTCCAATTCCTAGTGAATTTTCAAAATATTGACATAAACTGGATGTTCCATAAGTGGTATTCATCCAACCGTGGATATCTATTACATCATTTGGTTGGATTGAAACAACTAAATTACGTAATGCTTGTGACTCTGGAGCTGAGAATTGATACAAGGTTTTATTTCGATTATTAGATCGATAGTTCCAACAATAATCAAAGTCTCTATTAATGTCTACTCCACCAAGAGTACATCTGCCCGGCCCATTATTGGTCCAGCCATCGGCTAAACCGTCTGGGTTAGCTGATTCAACAATGTAGAGAGCAGTGTTACCTAATTGTTGAGGATTAACCGAAAAATAGTAAATTGCCTCGTTGGCGATATTGACAAGAACTTGACCGTCTCGGGCATAGCAATCTTCGAAACCGTGAATTTCGAAAGTTACTAAAACTTTGTGTTTGATTACTTCTGGTTCGATGGCAAAAACAGTTAATGGCCTACCTTCTCCACTGTAACCATAGATACTGCTGGTTACTTTGGGAGATTTAATAGTTATGGTTATTTGCTGGGTGGTTAGATTTGATTCCGGTGTTTGTTCTCCTTTAATATTGGAGGCTTTTACAATAAAAGTGTGTTCTCCGATTGATAAGGGATAAGCAAAGAATTCATATTTTTGGTTGTCTGTCTTTTTAAAATTTCCGATCCAATTGTTGTTGTTATTAAAAATAGCAGCGTGGTCAATGGAACCAATAAGACTAATAGTAGTGCTGGTTCCGGAAACGGTTGAACTTATTGAAACCTGAGGTTTCATATTGTTAACAATAACTTCCTCGTTACTTGTGTTGTTTACTCTTGCTGCGATTGGTGTTGAGAAGATAGCTGAAAATATTAAAAAAATCAGAGTCAATGACATTGCTGTTTTTTTCATTTCTAATCCTCTCCTTTTTAAATTAATCCGATATGTTAAAGATCCCCTTCTATTTTATTAGAAATTGCAATATTATAACATAAATATTATTCAATTAAATTGACCAATAAATTAAATAAAAATCGGCTAATTAAACTTAAATTTGATGTGTATTGAATGTGTATGTATTTTTACTATAGGATTTGGAATACCTGATTTTTATGTTTGTATTTAATATAATCCCTCCCCTTCAGGCTATAGGTTATTTTTAAATCTAGTAATAAAAATGAAGAATAATACAAAAAAGGAGGATTAAAAAACTTTTACTTTAATAATTGATTAAAACTAGAATATAAAAAAATTAAATAATTATTAAATAACATATTGTTTGTTCCATAAAAATAGTTTATATTTTCTATATAAATGGCGGATAATTTAAGTGAAAAAAAATATCAAAGATTAGCCTTACCTGTAGATAAAATTAAGACCCTTAAATTTTATATTTTATATTAATTGTTCTAGCGATTTTAATTTTAGTTATCGGCGGATTTTATTTTTTTTTGAAAAATTTAAAAAAAATTAGTATCAATAAGACCTCAACGATTAATTCTTATGTTAGTAAAACTATGGTGACTGATTTAAGTAATCCAGAAATACCAAAAAAATTAGTTGACGTTTTAGAAAAACAAAGGGATAAAAGAGGAGTTTTTAGTGAAAACGAAGTCTGTACTGGTGATGCTTGTATTGGTGGTTCTTCAAGTAATAGAAGTGGTTTTAGTGTTATGGATGGAGAAGTAAAATATAAAAAAAATTTTGATAAAAATATTGTCGAAGATTTAAAAAAATATACTGACAAAAAGGTGGTCAAAGTGATTCAAAGTAATTATTTGCTTTGTAATTTTTTATATGATTTATATCATTATCCGAACGCAAGTGAAGAAGTTAAAAGCTTAACAGAAAAGATTTGTTTTGATGTTCGGTATGAGTTTTTAAAGGTTGAAGATTATTCTCTGGTTTACGACGCAAAAGATGAAAGCAATACAACTAATTTATTAGATAAAGATTTACAAAAACTTGAGATGATTTTGATTAAGAATAAAATTAAAATTAACAATATCACTGGCAACGATTTTGACATATTGAAAAAATATGGCTACTTTGTAAGTGAATTTGCAATTCGGTATAAGTGGAAAAACAACAATGAAGATTATAGAGGTTTTTTAGTTTCTTTGGATAGATTTTTGGATTTATATGGTGATAAAAATAATAAATTTAATGATGGAGAAGGATGTGGTTTGGCTTGGGGATTAATAGACATGGGAGAATATAAACAAATGCCAGAATTAAAAAAATATGGACAACTGATTTATTACAGAGAAGTTGATGAAAAAGATATAAATAAAATGACTGTAAGACACATGCTTACTTGTGGTTTATTAGCTGATAAACTGAATGATAAAAAAAACAGTAACTAGGTTGGTAAGTAAAATTTTTACTACTTTTTATAATCAAGATAAGGGTATGATTAGTGAGCAAAATCAGGAATCTAATATTAAAGTTTATGATGTTAAAAATAATGGTATGTTTTTAATTTTATTAAGTAGTCTTGAAAAGAATTAATAAAATGAAAAAATGTTTAAAACATATTTTATATTTTGGAATTTTAAGTCTAATCTTAGCTTTTAATGTAGCACCAGTTGCAGAGGGATATCGTTGTGGATGTTCAAGGTGTAGCTATAATAACGAGTGCGAGAGGGTTGCTTTCTGTAGTGATGATGACTATTGTCAATCTCCAGATACGAGCTCGGCTGTTTACAGTACAGATAATTCTTGTACAGATTTGTGTGATAGTGGAGAATGTAGATATGGATCTTGTTATACATGTGTTCCAGATTGTTCTTGTGCTGATAATATTTATGTGGGCGATTCGTGCTGGAATGGTTGTGATGATTATTGTGACGGAAGAAAATGTCGTCCAGATTGTTCTTGTGCTGACAATATTTATCCGAACGAATCGTGCTGGAATGGTTGTGATGATTATTGTACAGGAACAAAAGAATACTATTCTTGTCCATCTAAATGTAGTTCGACTTATGGATGTCAGAGGACAAGTGATTATTTAAGTTACAGTTCTGACTGTAGTCAACCGGTCGAGTCGTCATTGAGTTATAGTGATGATTGTAACTGTCCAATGACTGGAAATGATGATTCACATTGCTATTCTAGATGGATGTACGCACTATTAAATAGTGCTTATGCTTGTAGAGAATATGATATTACAAATTGTAAGGGCTGTGCCAGCGGTAATGATTATAATTGTTATCTTAGCCAAAGTGGTTGTACAAACGAGAATGATGATTGTGTGAAAGGTCCAACAACTGAAGGTCAAAGCTACGGTTTTGATGAAGGTACTGATTGCACTTATCATAGTGCCTCTCAACCTTATTGTACTGCAAGTTGTAATACTGCTGATGGTTGGGATGGTAGTGCCTGTGCTACTGATGGTTCTCAATATACCATTGAGATAAATGATGGTAGGTGTTATATAAAAGATGACAAGTGTGACAATACAGCACTTTGTTATAAATGTGGAAATTGTATTGGTACTTGTGATGGTCTTGGTAGTGGTTATACAAAAAAACCAGAGAGTGGTTCTACTTGTTCGTGGAGCTCATATGAAATAGAAGCTAATTGCGTTGATCGTAATGCTGGCTTTAGTGGTTGTTATCCTTATACTTGTTGTAAGTGTAAAAAAGCAGACCCATGTTCTTGCAACACTACGACTGCGGCTGGACTTTGTAAAAGTAGTGGTTTTACAGAACCTGAACAGGTTGGAGTCTGTAGGCCGAATACAACATGCGAAGGAACTAAACTACCAGATTGTGGTAATACAAATAATTATTGTGATAATGTTCCTTACGCAAGTTCAAACGGATGTGGAACTTGTTATGGAACTAAACTACCAGAGTGTGGTGATAGAGGCGATTATTGTGATGGTGTTCCTTACGCAAGTTCAAACGAATGTGGAACTTGTACTGGAACTAAACCTGTCCTATATGCTTCTTGTACTGGTGGTAGTTGTAGTGGACCTAGTTGTGGTCAAACTGATGGGAGTTCTTGTACTGGAGGAAATAATTGCGGAAGTATCTCGTGTACTGGTTGTGATGCTTCTTGTGGAACTTCAGATGCTGGTGATCCAACTAAAACAACAATAAAAACTCCTAATGGCACACCTAGTGCTCCTAGTGTTTATACTGACGTTACTAATATAGATTTGAGTTGGAATAAAAGCACCGATCCTAAGGCAGATTACTACAATATTGGAGTGTGGCATGATGAGGGTGGTACACTAGGAATTAGAGATAAAGATGTTGATATTACCAATATTAACGATACTACTATTATTAGTAATAATTTAACTAAGGGTGTTGTTTATCGTTGGGGTGTAAATGTTAAAAACAATACTTGTGTTGGTATTGGAATCAACCCTATTTATGAAAGTGGTTGGTCGTCAACCTTGGGTTATTTTATTGTCGACGCCCCCCCTTTTGCCAACGGTCTCGTTTTAGCCAACGTTTCGACAGGATTAATAGTTCCGTCAGAATTGGGTGATAAAAATCAAGTCTGTGACACTGGTTTTGATATTGGTTCCACTAAAAGGAAAGTCCGTTTTATAGTTACTGCCACCGACAGTGATGGCACAATCAGTAACGTTCAATTAAAGTTGGGTGATGTCTACACTAAATCTTCTCCAACAACACTAATCACTGCTGGAGTTGGAGAAACAGCCGTCGCTACCTTCGATATTGACTTTAATACTGCTGGAGTGTCACTCGGAACTTATCCTATTTACACTATTGTGACAGATAATTACAATATCAGTTCTAATATTCTCGATACAGGCCGTAGTATTAAGATCTGGGATTGTGGAGTTTCTATTAATGGCACTTTTTATGATTCTACTGATACTAGTGGTGCCACTTGTAGTACCTCCACTAATGGAATTGGTTTTGATAATCCAGCTGATCAGTATATTCTTAATCTTACTGATTTTAGTTTTTTTGATACTAATAATAGTGTCAACGTTAGTATGTCTGTTAGTTCTCCAAATTATTCTAGTGGATCTAATAAATTAATTTGGGGTTCAATCTACCAGAACTTTGTATTTAATAATGGTTTTACAATGTCACATCCGACTTTAAGGTTTAAAGATCAATCAGCGTCTAATTGGCAATGTATAAACGCTCTTTACACTAGTGAGGCCAATGCATATGATAGTAACCCAACCTTAAAAGCTGACTTCTCTGGAATTTTAATACAAGATCCTTGGTGGCAAGCCAGTGGAGGTGGAGTTATTAGTAATAATAAAGTTGTAGGGGGAATTCCAGCGACTTGCACTAATAATTGCCAAATCAGTATTGGTGGTTTAGTTGCTGCCCCTACTCTTAATAATAAAGGTGCATCTTCTTATCAGAATTGGTATTATTCTGATGCCTTGGCTAAACTAGCTGATTACAATACTAACTATGATTATTTCTACAGCCAATATTTTGTTAAGAAAGGAGTTGGAACTACTTTAGCAGGTAAAACTATAAATAATATTAGTGATCTTGGTTCTGATACTAATAATACTTACTTTGTTGACGGTGATTTAATTATTAACGGAGACATATTAAAAGGTATTAATAAATTTTTAATGATTATTGCCAAAGGAAACATTACTGTTAATCAAACTGTTAATACAGTTGATGGAATTTTAGTAGCCAATAAAATTAATGTTGGGGGTTCTAGTCCTGATCAGTTAATTTTTAATGGTAGTCTTTATGCCGCTGATAGTGTTAATTTTTTTCGTGATCATGATACTAATAATAGAATAAACAATAACTCAACTCCAACGGTAGTGGTTAATTACAATCCAGAATTAATTTTTAATATGCCTAGTGATATTGCTAAAGTTTTAACTAATTGGCAGTGGGGAAATTAATTATGATGAATAAAATTAAAAATGAAAAATTAATAAAAAATAGTCAAGGACAGATTGCTATTATTATTCTTTTAGCATCAGCAATTATTTTGACTCTTGGTCTTTCTGCTTCAAAAACTGCTATTACTGATACTAAAGTTGATACGGATGAAGAATTATTAAAGGAAGCTTTTAATACAGCTGAATCAGCAATTAATAATTATTTAACTGATAGTAATAAAACTAGTTATTCAACTGAGGGTAGTGGTGCCACTGTAGCCTCTACTTCAATTGGTGGTAATAATGTTAAAGAAATTTCTACAGAAGGTGTAGTTTTGGCTAATACAAATCAATTATTTTGGTTAGTTAATCATGATAATAATAAAATTGGATCAACTTATTATCAAAGTGATTTTAAAATCGAGGCGGATAATACCAATGTTGCCTTAAAAATAGATTATTTTTACATTGATGGATCTGATTATAAGGTTGATAGATTTGGTTGTCCTCCTTCAGTTCCTAATGTTAATTTTGTCGGTTTTAACTTTGATTGTAGTAATAAAATATCTGTAACCGGTAAAAAATCTTTATTGGTTTCAGTAACCCCATTAGGCGGCTCTGCTAAAATAAAAATTTCCGGTGATTCTGAGTTTCCTGTTCAGGGAGAAGAAATAACTGCTGCTAGTAGTACTGATAATGGTGTTAAAACTCAAATTAAAACCAGATATGTCTATCAATTCCCTTCCTTTATGTTGGATGCTATTACTGCTAAGAATGCGATTGAATAAGTTCTTGAGTCAGATGGAGAAAATCTATATACTTAGATTGTATGAGTAGTATTGTTGGTATTGATATTGGTCAAAGCACGGTAAAAATTGCCTGTATTTCTGATGACAATTCTAAAATTGTTTTAAATGCAATTGGTGAAAGTAAAATACCAAAAACAGAAAATAAAGAAATTAATAGGGATAAGTTTTTGATTGAAGTTGGAAAAGAAATAAAGGGTTTGTTGGGTGATTTAAAAATAAAAAGTAAACAAACCGTAGTTAGTTTACCGGAAAATGAAGTTATGAGTAGATTAGTGAGATTACCTCCATTGAAAGATAGTGAAATTATGGACGCACTACGGTTTGAAGCAGAAACTTTTGTTCCTTTTCCGTTAGATCAGGTTTCAATAGATTATGAAGTGATAGAGAAAGATGATGCTGGGAGGTTGAATATTTTTGTAATTGCAGCAAAAAATGATTTGATAAATAGCTATCTTAAATTATTTAAATCAATAGGGTTAGAATTGTTAGCTTTGGAATCTCCTTCTAATGCTTTAAGACGTGTTTTAAAATTAGGGACGCCAATGGTTGAAAGGGTGGTGGTGGTTGATATTGGCGAAAAATATTCTGATATTTCTAGTATTAATAAAAGTAATGTTTATTTTTCTAGACCATTGTCAGTAGGAGGAGAGTCTTTGACTAGAGCGATTTCTTTAAATTTGAGTTTAGATATGGCTTCAGCTGAGGAATATAAAAAAGCTTATGGAATGAAAGAAAGTGAGTTAGAAGGAAAAATAAGAGCTGCAATTATGCCGGTTTTTAACGATATTAGTGAAGAGATAAGAAAGACTTTGGCTTTATTTAATGAAGATATTGGAAAGCCAGCTGAACTTTTGATTCTTACTGGTGGTGGTGCTAATTTACCGGGAATGGCTGAAGAATTAACGAAAATATTAGGAATTGAAGTTCAGGTTTTGCAACCTTTTGTTAATATCGATACAACGAAAGTTCAATCTGTTTATAATTTAAATACTGAGGGTTGTAGATTTTCTTTATCTGTTGGTTTGGCTTTAAGGAGTTTAATATGAAGGAAGGATTGAATTTATTGCCTTCAGTGGCGAAATTTCAGGCAGCAAAAATTAGACTTAGAAAAAGAATTAATTTAGGGATGGGCATTTTTTTGGGATGTTGGGTTTTGTCGGCGGTGTTTATTTTTAGCTGGTTTTGGCTTAGTAGTTATTCATTAAAAAAAACGGAAAGTAAAAATACAACTGCATTGAATAATTATGGGTCATTGGCAACAAATGTGGTTTTGAGTAAAAAAAACAAATATCAGGCCAAGTTGGTTGGACAGGTTTTAAAAGAAAGGTTTGAATATGGATCTTCGATTGAGAAAATAATGAATTTGTTTTCGGAAAATATAACTTTGGAAAATTTTGAAATAAAGGATAAAAAACAGTTTTTGTTAAAAGGTTCTATGGTTAATGGAATTAATATTAGTGAAGTTGAAGATAAAGTAAGAGATATTAATCTTGGTTTGTATCCTGATTTTGGTTTGGCTAAATTAAATTCAGTAGCCATTGGATATAATAGTTGGACATTCGAAATGGAGGTTGATTTAATATGAAAGAAGGTTTTAAGTTGCCAGACAAAATTTTTGGGTTAGAAAAATCATTATTGACACTTTTTTTGCCTCCATTGGTTTTAATTTTAATTTTTTTTATTAGCTTGAATTTTATTTTAATACCAAGAATAAATGAAATTAGGAATGTAAATAAAAAAATTAATGAAATTAATTCTAAAACTGATAAGGTAAACGAGCAAATTAAATATTTGAATTCTGTAGACTCAGAAGAATTGCAAAAAAATGCGGACTATTTAGATAATGCGGTTTTAAAGAATAAAGAGTTTTATTTATTAGTGGGGATAATAAGAGGGGTAGCGAGTAAGTTTAATTATCAAATAGAAAGTTTTTCTTTGGCACCAGGTGAATTAAAAGATGACGAAGTAAAAAGTAAAACTTCTTTGGGAAATATGGTTAAAATGCCAATAAATTTATCATTAGATGGACCAAAAGATAAAAAGTTAGAATTAATATCGGCTTTGGAAAGAACTTTACCTATTTTATTTATTGATAGATTTGAAACTAGTACGAGTGGAGATATCGCAAGATTGAATTTAACAGTTTCTTCTTATTATATTGGTGATGAAATAAATATAGATACGAGTAATGTTGCGTTAAGCGATTTAATTTTATCAAATGAAGAATCAGCTTTGTTAGAAAAGATAAGTAGTTTTACTAAAATAGAAGAAAATCAATCTAATATAGGAACGACAGAGTTTAAACAATATCAAAGAGAAAATCCTTTTAGTCTTTAATTTTGAGTAGAAAACGAGTGTTTGGATGGGATAGATTTAAAATAGTTCTAACTGATTTGATTATTTTACCTTCCTTTCCAATAATTTTTCCAATTATTTCTGGTGGAGCACTGATTTCAAAAGTGATTAATCCATTTTCTTCAGAATCAGTGATAACAACTTCTTTTGAATCGGGAACTATGGCTTTAACAATATAATCTAGAGTATCTTTAATGGTGTTCATAATTATTCAGATTTTTTCTCAACAACTTTTTTGACTTTTTTAGGATATTTTGAAGGATTAAGAAGTCGGTCGACACCGTAAGTTATTTGAGCACCTTTTTTTTGCCAATCGGCCAATTTTTGTTTATTGATTTCAAAAGTTTTGGTTTGAGGTGTGTAAAAACCTAAATCGTCAATAACTGGACCATTTAATTTGCTGCGGTCTTGAGCAATAACGATTCTATAGGTGATTTGATGAATTTTGCCACGAGGAGCAAGTTTTATTTTTAGCATATGGTGGATTATACAAGATTAGTAAGGATTTTGGTAGCTTTAATTGAAGCATCTTCTTCGGCTTTTTGTTTTGAATTGCCGGAACCCGAGGCAATTAACTCGTCATTTAAAAAAACGGCTACTTCGAAAACTTTTAAGTGGTCAGGTCCGGATTCGCCGATGGTTTGATATTTAGGAGTAATTCCCCTCTTTGATTGGGCAATTTCTTGAAAAAGACTTTTAGGGTCTTTGTAAACTTTTTTTTGTGATAATTCAGAAATACTTGGATTGAGAGTTTTTTCTAAGAACTTAAAGGCCGGAGCAATACCACCATCAAGAAAAATTGATCCAAGAACTGATTCGAAGGTATCGGCAAGAATGGAATGGTTGGTTCGACCACCATGTCGTTCTTCACCCTTAGAAAGTAAAATAAAATCTCCCAACCCGATTTTTATTGATGTTAAGGCTAAATTTTCAGTACAAACGATTAGAGCTCTGAGATTAGTCAAATCTCCCTCGTTAAATTCCGGAAATTTATGAAAAAGTTTGTCGGAAATCCAAAATTCAAGGATAGAGTCACCTAAAAATTCGTAAGTTTCGTTTGATTGTAAATTTTGGCTACGGTTTTCGTTTAAAAAGGAACGATGGGTTAAGGCTTGTTCTAACTTTTTCTCGTCTTTGAAAGTGTAGTCAATTTTATTTTGAAGATTCTGGAGATTCTGGTTCATATTCTGATTCTTGATTAACATCTAGTTTAGATTTTTTAATAGCGCTGCCAATAACACCATTAACAAAAGAAGAACTAGATTCAGTTCCATATTCTCTGGCAATTTCAATGGCTTCATCGATGACAACTTTTGGTGGATTTTTCTTTAAATAAAACAACTCCCAAAAAGTGTATCTTAAAACGCTTAAATCAATTTTATTAATTTTGTCGAGTGGCCATTTTGGAGCGTTTTCTTGAATGATAATGTCGATTTCTGGAACAGATTTGACAATTTTATCGAATTCTTCGGTTTTGACTTCGATACCGCCACAACCCCAAGCAAATAATGCTTGAATATTTTTAATTCTTTTTAGATGACGTGGATCGAATTTATTTTTCACTGTTTGCAATTAGGGCATTGAAAACCAGCCATTTTGGGTTGACCACAATGTTTACAATTTACGGTTTTGGCTATTTTAGGGCCAGTTTGAGCGGCTCTTCTTTTGCCTTGTCGGCGACTAGATGGCCAATGTTTTGGTACTGCTGTCATGGTTAGTAGTTTATCAAGTTTATCAAGTTTATCAAGTTATAAAGTTAATTATTGATTGATTCGGAAATAATGTTTTCGGAAATGATTTGAGAAAAATTAAATTCGGGATAATTTTTAATAATTTCTTTTAAAATTTCTTGACTGAAACTGATTAATTTAGCATCGGAGAAACTGGCAATTTTTAGAGAGGGAAAACCATGTTGAATAGTAGAAAAAGCTTCACCTGGTCCCCTATTTTTTAAATCATATTCAGCGATTTTTAGACCATTATGGTTTTTTTCTAAAAATTCAAGACGATTTATGGCTTTGGAATTTTGGGATTCAGTAAAAAGATAACAGAAACTTTGTTGGTGTCCCCTGCCAACTCGACCGCGGAGCTGGTGAAGCTGAGCTAAACCAAAGCGGTCGGCTGATTGAATAATAATAATGGAAGAATTGGGAATATCGACACCGACTTCAATAATAGGAGTGGTAATAAGAATATTAATTTTATTATCTTGGAATTGTTTAATTATTTTTTGGCGAGTTTCTGATTTAATTTTGCCATGAATTAGGCCTAATTTTAGATTTGGGAAAATATTTTTTGATAAAAATTCAAATTCTTTGATGGCAGATTTAACACTGGCCATGGACTCGGAAATATCGATGAATGGGCAAACAATGAATGCTTGACAACCGGTTTTTTTAATTTCGGTCTCAATCCATTTATAACAATTGATTTTTTTAGTATCAGGAACCAGAAAGGTTTTAATTTGAAGGCGATTTTGAGGAAGAGTATCAATAATGGAAATGTCTAAGTTACCAAGTAATGTTAGACTGATGGTTCGAGGAATTGGAGTAGCGGTCATGGTTAAACAGTGTGGTAATTTTGTTGAGGAATTTAAAAAAGATCGTTGTTTGACCCCAAATTTATGTTGTTCGTCGATGATTAAAAGAGAAATTTTGTTTTTTAGGTTATCTTTTTTATAAATTATGGCATGGGTACTAATAATTATTGCGTTTTTAGGGATTTTTTTGAGGTCGATTTTTTTGGAGCCAGTCATTAGGAAAATAGGAATATTTTTGTCTTTTAAAATATCTTGAAAATTTTGGTAGTGTTGATGAGCTAAAATTTCAGTAGGGGCGATTAAAACAGACAAAGAATTATTTAGATGAGTTAAATAACAAGAAAGTAGGGCGACGATGGTTTTACCCGAACCAACATCGCCTTGAAGAAGCCGATTCATAACTTGATTAGGATTGGTAAGATCGGAAAAAATTTCAGTTATAACTTTATTTTGAGAATCAGTTAATTTAAAAGATAATGATTTTATTAAATCTTTAATTTTTTTATCGATAGGCTTGGTAATTTTAATTTTGGTTTTAGGGTTTTGCTTTAGCCAATCTTTTTTGGAAAGATAGGATTTAATTTGAAGAGATAAAATTTCTTCAGTAGCCAGACGGGTTCTGGCTTGAGAAAGAAGTTGGGAGTCGGTGGGACAGTGAATTTGAAGAAGAGCGGTTTTTAAGTCTAATAATTTAAATTTTTTAATTAAGTCGGTGGGTAATGTTTCTGTGACGGGATTTAAAAGATTTGAAATTTGAGTTTGAATAATTTTGCGAAACCATTTGGAAGTTAGACCATTGGTTTCAGGATAAACGGCGATAATTTTACCAGTGTTGTGAGGACCATATTCTGGGGCGATAATGGTTTTTTTATTTTGAAAAAGAGAAACAGTGCCAGCGAAACTGAGAATATCCCCTGTTTTGATATTTTTGGATAAATAGGGTTGATTAAACCAAATTAGATCTATTTTTCCAGTATTATCGGTAATAATAGCTTTTTGAATATTTTTACCAGTTTTAGTAAAAATATTTTTGAAATCTAAAATTTGGCCAGTGATCGTAACATTTTCATTTTCCAAAATGGAATTTATTTTGACAGAATGGGAAAAATCGATGTAACGATTAGGAAAATGATAAAGTAAATCTTTTGAATAATTGATGTTGAGTCGTTTGAGTTTTTCAATAATTTTTGGCCCAACGCCGGGAATTTGAGAAAGACTGTCCATAGAAATAATAATAGCAAAAAATTTATTTAGTTTTCGGGTTTAATTGGGGTTAATTAGTTTTAATTTTGTGCTATGATTAGTTTATGAAGATCAAGTCAAATACAATTAAAAAAACTATTTTGGTAGTGACTTTATTGGCATTATTATTGTCTAGTTTATTGGCTCCGTTAATGATTTTAATGCAATGAAGCGAAAGTTACTTATTTTCTTTACAAAAATGAAAAGAAAATTTTCTTTTAGATTTGCAGAATCTGGGTTAAAAATGAGAGAGAATGTTAGAACTAAAATTAAGAGCAGAAGTTTTTGGTTTAATTTTTTTAGAGTAGTTTTGGTTTTGTTGGCAGTTGGAGTGGTGGCTATTTTGGTTTTATTTGTGTGGTATTCGAAAGATTTACCATCTCCAACGAAGGTGGTGAGACGAGATGGCTATTCAAGTAAGGTTTATGATCGAAATGATAATGCTTTGTTTGATATTTATAATGATGCCAAAAGAGAACCAGTGGTAGCAGAAGATATTCCTGATTATTTAAAGAAAGCAACAGTGGCAGTAGAAGATAAAAGTTTTTATACCCACAGTGGTATTGATTTATTGACTCCGTTTAGAATTGTTAAAAATTTGTTTTATTTTGGAAAAGTTACTGGTGGATCAACCTTGACACAACAATTAACAAGGAATGTTTTGTTGACAACAGAAAGATCGTTGACTAGAAAAATAAAGGAAATGATTTTGTCGATTCAAATTGATGCTAAGTATAGTAAAGATGAAATTTTGTTGATGTATTTGAATGAGGCACCATATGGTGGAAATTCTTGGGGAGTGGGGCCGGCAGCTGAACAATATTTTGGAAAGAAAGTAAAAAATTTAAATTTGGCAGAATGTGCAATTTTGGCTGGTTTGCCACAGTTACCTAGTGTCTATTCACCTTATTCAAGTACGCCAAAAGCTTATGTTGATAGAACTAATCATGTGTTAACAAGAATGGTTGAAGATGGATATATTACTCAAGAATTGGCGGATGCAACAATGGAAGAAGTTAATAATTATAATTTTGGAAGTGAGGATTCAACAACAAAAGCAGCGCATTTTGTTTTTTGGATTAAAGATTTATTAACTCAAAAATATGGTGCAGAAGTGGTTGAAAATGGTGGTTTAAAAATTACAACGACATTGGATTTGGAGTTACAAGAACAGATGGAAAAAATAGTAAGTGAGCAAATTGATGCATCGGAAAAATTGGGAATAACTAATGGAGCGGCTTTGGTTTTGGATCCAACTAATGGTCAGGTTTTAGCGATGGTGGGTTCGAGGGATTATTTTTCAACTAAAACCGATGGTAATTTTAATATGGTAACTCAGGCATTAAGACAACCAGGGTCGTCCATTAAACCAATCACCTATTTGGCTGGACTTCAAAAAGGAATGACGGCTGCAACTATGTTTATGGATACACCGGTTACTTTTCCTGGAGGTGCTGGACAAAAGGATTACAGTCCTGAAAATTATAATGGTAAATTTAATGGTCCGATGTCACTTAGAAATGCTTTGGGTAATTCTATAAATACAGTAGCAGTAAAAGTTTTGGCTAATGTTGGGGTAAAAAACATGTTAACTTTGGCTTATAAAATGGGCTTATCGACATTAGAACCAACTAATGAAAATTTATCCAGATTTGGTTTGGCGGTGACGTTGGGAGGGGCTGAAGTGAAAATGATTGATTTGGCTTCAGCTTATACGGCTTTTGCTAATGGTGGAACCAGTATGCAACCGGTGGGAATTTTAAAGGTTGAGGATAATAGTGGTAGAGTGTTGGAAGAATATAAAGCACCAGAGGGTGAGAAAGTGATGACAGAACAAGAATCATTTATTATTTCAAATATTTTATCTGATAATTCAGCTAGATCAATGACTTTTGGAGCAGTTAATAGTCTTCAAATTTCTGGGTACCAGGTGGCAGTAAAAACTGGAACGACAAATGATTTACGTGACAACTGGACAATTGGCTGGACTCCGAATTTGTTGACTGCAGTATGGGTTGGAAATAATGATAACTCCCCAATGGGAAAGGTGGCTTCTGGTGTTTCTGGAGCAGCGCCAATTTGGAGAAAAATAATGCTTTTTGAATTACCAAAGAGAGAGAAAAAAGATTTTCCAATTCCGAGCGGAATTATAAATATTGATGTTGATGCAGTATCTGGTTATCCGGCTCATGATGGATTTGCTTCTAAAAAGGAATATTTTATTGATGGGACTCAACAATCAGTATCAGATCCGATTCATGTTAATTTAAAAGTTTGTAAGGATTCAACTGGTTTGGCAAATTTGGAAGATGTGTCTAATGGAAATTATGATACTAAAGAATATTTTTCTTTTAAAGAAGAAGATCCAATTTCAACTGATGGAATAAACCGATGGCAAGTGGGAATTGATAAATGGATTGCAGAGCAATCTGATAATGGTAAATATCTTCCACCGACAAATTTTTGTAGAAGTGGTGGCTTAGTGGCTTTAACAATTGATTATCCAGGTGATCAATCAACTGTGTCGAGTGATTTTAATACTAAAGTAACCACAGCTTCGAACAAAAAGGTTACTGAAGTTAAAATGTGGATTGATGGTTTGGAGAAGAAAATTTGGACAGAAAAACCATACGAAACATCTATTAGTGGCTTGTCTGATGGTCCTCATGTAATTAAATTTAAGGCAACTGATAAAGATGGTAATACAGTAGAAAAAGAAACTAGAATTGGAGTGAATACACCTTGGGATAAACTACCAACTCCAACGATGGCCTTGGTTGGAACAACTACTTCGTCAACAGGAACAACTACTCCCTAATGATAGGTCAAATTATAATTTAAAAGACCTTTAGCAGTTAGTAGTTGTGTTTGCTAATACGTATTGTGTATGTATATTTACAAAATAAAAAGACTCGGTTTAGTTAAAATCAAATTAAATCAAAAGTTTTTAAGTGAATCGATTTGGCGGTTTTATCGTCTAAATTAAAATACGAGGCTTGAAAAGTATAGCGATATTTATTGGTTTTGGAATCTTGATAAATATCAGTGATAATTAATTTCCAGAGATTTTTAGAACCGATGATTTGAGAATATTTTTCAATTAATTTAATTGGATTTTCTTTGGTATCAAGAGTAATATTGGCATCGAGAGTGATTATTTGAGAAGTAAGCTCGATGGCGTTATTTTGTTGTTTATTAGGAATGTATTTTTCTGGTTTAGGTAAATTATCTATAATTATTTCGGCAAAATTATTATCGAATTTTATTTTTGTTTTATCAGTAGAGACGTTTTGCAAAACGTCTCTACGAAGAATGTCTATGTTGTAATGATAAATTCCCAAAGCATTTTTTTCAATAAAGTTATCCCCTTCTTTTAAAAATATTTTACCGATTTCAAAAAATTGTGGTTCTGGTAATTTAAAACGATTATATTGATTAAGTTGTTGAATTAATGATGGAACTAAAGATTGACGAAGATAAATAGCTTCAGAATTAATACTGTTTTGAGTGGTAATAACGGTTTTTTCATCAGTGGGGATCGTAACTAGAGGCCAAGTTAAAACTTCGTCGTAGCCGAGCTGAATTAATTTATCTTTTAGATTTTCAATTAAATAAATTTCTGGTGGAGTGATATCGCTGACTTCTTTAAAGGTTAAAGGTTGGTTGGTAGGGATTTTTTGATAGCCCCAAAAACGGATAACTTCTTCAATTAGATCGGCTTCGATAGTAATGTCTTTGCGGATTGAAGGAGCTTTGCAAAGCAGAGTGTTTTCTTTATTTTCTATTTCACAATCGAGACGAGTGAGACAATCGATGGAAAAATCAGTGGGGATGTCAATGCCGGAAATTAGAGATGGTTTTTTAGGGTTAAATTCGATTTGAGGTAAATCTGCTTTTTGAGGATAATGATCAAAAGTTTGAGAATTAATTTGACCACCGCAATTTTCTAAAATTAAATTAACTAAATGATTGAAAGCCGTTGGAATTAATTCTGGATCAAGATCTTTTTCAAGTCGAATGCTGGCTTCGGTGACGGATTTTAATTGACGGCTGTTTTGGCGAACAGTGGTGCGATCATAAATAGCTAGTTCAATAATGGTTTCAGTAGTGTTTAAATCAATTGCACAAGACTCCCCTCCCCAAAAACTAAGACTAAGAGTTTTGTCGGGATTGTTAATCATTAAAATTTTATTGTCTAAAATCAATTTAGAACCGTCGAGGCTAATAAATTCTTTGAATTTAGAATTCATTTCCCAAATTAAATTTTCTCCTGATTTTGCCGTATCAAAGGCATGATTTGGAATACCATATAAAAACATGATGTAATTGGTTAGGTCAACAAGAGTGTTGATGGAGTGAACATTGTGACATTTTAAAAAGGTTTGGAGCCATTGAGGAGAAGAGTTATTTTTTAAATTTGAAATTTTGACAGCCATTACTCTCTTGACGTTTTCGGTTGTTATTTTTATTGGTAATTGGTTATTAGAGGAATTATTTATTTGTTGAGATAAATTTTGGAGTGGAAGATTATAAAAAACTGATAAATCTTTGGCGAGGCCATAATAACCAAGGCAGTCTCCCCTATTAACTTTAATATCTAAATCAAAAACGATTTTGCCGTCAATTTCTTCAAAAAAATTAGTAAAATGGCCGATCATAGTTAGATCGTCGCGGAGTTGTTGTGGTTCAACTTTTAGGTCTGGTAGGAATTTTTGAAGTTGAGAATAGATTAGTTTCATAATTCGTTTGGTTTGTAGGCTAAGTTTCCACCCATTAATGTTCTAATATCTTTAATATTTTTTTGAGCCATGGTCCAGCGATCGAGACCCATACCAAAAGCGAAACCGGACCAAACTTTAGAATCGATGCTGGCGGCTTCTAAAACTTTGGGGTGAATCATGCCACTGCCGCCCATTTCAATCCAACCGGCATATTTACACAATGGGCAGCCTTTACCATGACAACTGAAACATTGCATGTCGGGACCAACGCCTGGTTCGACTTCAGGATAATATTTACAGCGATAACGAACGACAACATCAGGACCATAGAGAGTTTTGAACATTAAATCCATGGTGCCAATTAAATCTTTCATGGTGATATTTTTGTCGACAACGACGGCTTGATATTGATGAAAAACAAAATGATTGGAACGATTGACTTTTTCATTTCGAAAAACAGATCCTGGAAAAGCGGCACGAATAGGCAAATCTTGGCTTTTGGCTTTTAATAAGTAGCTTTCGATAGTGGAAGTTTGAGTTCGAAGTAAATATTCTGGTTCTTTGATATAAATACTGTCTTGCATGTCGCGAGCAGGATGGTTTTGGGGTACATTTAATCGTTCGAAATTAAATTCGTCGGTGACAATTTCGGGACTGTTATAAACAGAAAAACCAAGTTTTCTAAAAACTTCATTTAATTGTCGTTCGGTTTGAGTAATTGGATGTAAATGGCCGATTTTTGGTAGTTCGTAGATATCAGATTTTAGATTTTTTATTTTTTTATTTTCAATTTTTTGGACCTTTTGAGATTGAATGGCAATTAATCTTTCAAGTTCGTTTTTAGTAACGTTTAACTCTTGTCCGTAGGCTCGTCTTTCATCGACTGGGATTTCTTTTAATTTGGTAAAAAGATCATTGAATAAACCATTACGGCCAAATAATTCAATTCTTAAAGATTCTAAATCTTTATCAGTTTTGAGATTTGAAATTTTTTCTTGGTACTGATTTTTAATTGTCTCCAAGTTTTGATTCATAGTATATTTTATCTGATTTATACAAAAAAGCTCCCTTTTGGGGAGCCTTTAATTTTTTAAAACAAGTCCCCTTATTTTTTTATAAAATCAACAATGGACTTAAATGTAGCATTATCATTAATAGCAATTTCAGATAATACTTTTCGGTTTAATTCGACATTTTTATCTTTCATCATTTTAATGAAAGCAGAATATTTAATCTCGAATGGTTTAAGAGCAGCGTTTAAGCGAGTAATCCATAGTTGACGCATATCTCGACGGCGAAGACGTCGACCGACAAAGGCGTATTGGCCAGCATGCATAACTGCTTCGTGGGCTACTTTAAATCTTTTGTGACGAGTCATCCAAAAACCCTTAGCGGCTTTTAAGACTTTTTTATGTGCAGCTCGTCGAACTGTTCCGGTTTTAACTCTCATGTTTTTTTATAGTTTACCTAATAATTTTTTAACTTTGATTGCAAGTGCGTTGGCAACTGGGTGTTTACCTTTTAATCGGCGTAATTGTTTTTTACTTTTCTTTCGACGTAAATGTCGATTAAAAGATGACATACGCAAAACTTTACCAGTTTTGGTGACTTCAAATCTGTTAGAAACAGATTTTTTGATTTTCATTTTTTTACTTTGTTTCTTCATTTTTTACTCCTCCGACCTTTTTAGAAGGTGTGAATGTAAGCATTAACCTTTTACCTATTAATTTGGCCTCACCTTCGGGAGTTCCAAAGTCTTGTAAATCGGTTTTGACTTTAGCAATTAAATTGTGGCCAAATTCCGGATGATTCATCTGGCGACCTTGGAATTTTACACTTAATTTAATCTTATTTCCACTAGTTAAAAATTTTTGGGATCTTTTAATTCTGGTTTCGTAGTCACCGGCACCAATAAAAGGGCTCATTTGAATTTCTTTTAAATCGCCGCCTTTGATACCTTTTTTTTCGGCTTGGAGCTTTTTAGATTCTTGATATTTGAATTTAGTAAAGCTAATTAATTTAATGACTGGTGGAACAGCTTTGCCGTTGATTTCGACTAAGTCTAAACCAGTTTCTTGTGCTTGTTGACGGGCTTCAGTGAGTGAAACGACGCCGATTTGTTTACCATCGTCGCTGAGAAGACGGACTGTGGGCGCATTAATGTATTGATTAATTTTATAAAATTTGCGGTTAGTGTTAGTTTTGAAACTACTCATATAATTCGTCTATTTTACCAGAAATGAAGGATGAATTCATTAGTTTATACTCCGATAAAATAAAAATAGAAAACCGGCAGAAATATTTTTGAACAAAATGTTCGCAAATACCTGCCGGGCGAGAGTAGATTATTTAATTTTTATTTTTATTTTGTAATTTTTTATAACATTGCAACCTTGTTTAAAGTCAAAAAGAATGGCAACTAAAAAAGTTACAATGGAGATAAAAAATATCACGAGTAATATAAATATTGGAGTTTTTAATGTGAAAAAATTTAAGCCAACAAGACAGACTGATGATAATACCATTATTGCAATACTGGTATCTTTAATACTCTTTCTTGATATTTTCTTCACAGAATCACCTCCTAACATAGGAAATTTGTTGGTTATAAAAGAACTACCCTCAGGATAGGATTATAGCATGTATAGTAAATTTCTGATTTTGAAAATCAAAAAATTTACTTAATTAAAGTGATTGATTTAGAAGTGATTTGGTCTTTAATTTTTGAAACAAAATCGTTTAAGGGAATGATACCGAGATCTTGGCCGTCGCGTTGGCGGACGGAAATGGTTTGATTTTCGGCTTCACGGCCACCGACAATAATCATGTAGGGAACTTTTTCCCCTGCGGCATTTCTGATTTTATTTTGCATTGTTTCAGATTTACTATCAATTTCAACTCGAATATTATTTTCTTTTAATTCCTTTTCTATTTTTTGAGCATATTCTAGTTGCCCATCAGTGATAGGAATTATTTTGACTTGAGTTGGAGAAAGCCATGTTGGAAAAGCACCAGCGAAGTGTTCAAGCAAAAACCCAATCATTCTTTCGTGAGTACTTAACGGAGCTCGATGAATACAAAGGGGAATTTGTTTTTCGCCTTTTTCGTCGGTATATTCAAGTGAAAATCTTTCTGGAACGGCAAAATCAACTTGATTAGTGGCTAAAGTAAATTCGCGACCGATGGCAGAATAAATCTGGACATCAATTTTTGGACCATAAAAAGCGGCTTCATCTGCAACTTCGACGAAGTTTATATTGCCGTTTTTAAGGCAATTTCGAACCATATCTTCAGTTTTAATCCAAAGTTGTTCGTTATCAATATATTTTTTACCTAAACCTTCTTTTGAATGAGTACTTAAACGCATTACATATTTTTCAATTCCAAAGACTTGAAAATAATAAAGATACATTTTAATAACATCCATAAAGGTTTTTTCGAATTGACCTTCAGTACAATAAATGTGAGCGTCGTTCATTTGCATGGATCTGACACGCATAAGACCAATAAGTTCGCCGCTTTTTTCATAACGATAACAAGTACCATATTCTGCTAATTTTATGGGTAAATCTCGATAACTATGTGGTTTATTGCCATAAATTTTATGATGAAAAGGACAATTCATGGGTTTTAAATAGTATTTATCACCATCAATTTCCATGGGAGGATACATGGATTCAGCATAATAAGGCAGATGTCCACTTTTTAAAAATAAAGATTCTTTGGTAATGTGTGGAGTTTTAACTCGTGAATAACCATCTTTGTCTTCAGTTTCTTTGGCTAATTTTTCCAACTCTTCAATAATAATGCCACCATTTGGGAGCCAAAGAGGTAATCCTTGACCAATTTCGTCATCATAAAAATAAATTTCAAGTTCTTTACCTAATTTTCGATGGTCGCGTTTTTTGGCTTCTTCAATATTATTCAAATATTTTTCCAATTCCTCTTTTGATTCAAAAGCGGTGCCGTAAATGCGAGTTAACATTTTATTTTTTTCATCACCGTGCCAATAAGCGCCAGCGATGGATAAAAGTTTGAAAGCTTTAATTTGTTTGGTGTAGCGGACGTGAGGGCCAGCACAAAGATCGGTGAATTCATCGCCGGTTTTGTAAATGGTGATTGCCTCTCCCCTGTCTTTAATGGAATTTAACCATTCCATTTTGTAAGGATTATCGGAGAATAATTTTTTAGCGTCTTCTAGACTGATTTCTTCCTTAATTATGGGTAAATTTTCTTTTATAATTTTGGCCATTTCGGCTTCAATTTGAGGAAAATCGTTTTCGCTGACCTTGAAGTCCCCTATTGGTTCGAAGTCGAGATAAAAACCATCGTCAGTGGCTGGTCCCATGGCCATTAAAAATTTATTAGGAAAAAGTCGTTGCATGGCTTGGGTTAAGACATGTTCGGCTGAATGACGGATATTTTGAAGTTCTGAATTTTGATTGTTTTGTTGTGACATATATGTGAATAAACTATTTTAACAAGAAAGTAGAGAGCCCAATCAAAGCAAAAGAAACTATGCCCTGTTGGGCGATGTAGTTTTAAGTGATGTACAAAAAATCTTTTTCATTATTTAAGGGGATTTTAGCACAAATTATATATTTATCGTATAATTTTGCTTATATTAAATAAAAAATGAAAATTAAACAAATAGAAATTAAAAACTTTAGAAATATTAACAGTGAAGGATTAATTATTAATGACTTGGAAAAATATAATTTATTTATTGGAAAAAACAATGCTGGAAAGTCTAATATTATAAAAATAATTCCTTTTCTTGGTGATTTATTTCAAGATGTCCCTAAATTGTTTGGATCTTTTAGTTTAAGTGTGAATAATTCTTATTCTCAAACAGAAGATTTTTTTTATAAAGATGAAAAAGAAATTTATTTATCTGTTATTTTTTCTTTTAATGATGAAGAGAAAAATATTTTATTATCAGGGTTACCAACAGCAGTAGATTTTGCTGCTTTTAAAGCAGAACTTTTCGCTAAATCGGAAAATACTGTAAAAATTTCATTTAATATTTCACTTAAAGGCGATAAGAACAATTTAGATTTTCAACTAGTTGAGCTTAAATGGAATGATCTTCCTCTTATTGATAAAGAAAAACAAATTTTAAGATATAACAGTGGTTCCAATGGTCAGGAAAATTTTGATCAATATTATTCTTCTTTTCATAGTGGTAATTTTCGGCCTGAATTTAACTATATAAATGTTATGCTGGTTTATTTCAAGAACTTTGTAACCCGATTAAGAATAATAAAAGCTGTAAGAAAAATTGGTGGATCTTTAAATAATAATCCAGATGCAGGAACTGTTTGGTTATCGAATTTATTGGATATAGATGGAGATAGAACAATTGACGATATTTCTGTTTGGATAAATCCTGTTGATGCTGTTCCTGTTCATCGTGGTAAGTACAAAAAATTAAATGCTTTTGTTTCTAGTTTGATTGGGATGGAAATAGAGTTGGTGGTATCAGGTGATAAAAAACAAATATTTATTGAACCAAAAAATTTAACAGGAGAACAAAATATTTTGCCATATAAATCCTGGGGTTCAAGCGTCGAAGAATTGATAGTTCTAATAGTTGATATTCTCAAGTCTCCTGATGGTTCAGTTATTGCGTTGGAAGAACCGGAAATCCATTTAGATGTTTCTATGCAAAAGAAATTCATTTCTTTTTTAAAAACAGAAACGGACCATCAATATCTTATTAGTTCACATTCAAATGTTTTAATAAATTCATTTACTGATGTAAATAGTAGCATTTTCCGTGTTTTTAGTCAAAATAATTTAATTAAAGTTGAAAAAGCTGATGAAAATGTTTTGCAAAATGTTTTGGATGACTTAGGAATTAAAGCAAGTGATATTTTACAAACAAATGGGATTATTTGGGTAGAAGGCCCATCCGATAGGATTTTTATTAATAAATGGATTTCTTTAATTGATTTTAAATTAAAAGAAGGAATTGATTACAGTATTATGTTTTATGGCGGTAGATTATTGAGCCATTTGTCAACTGACATTATTGAAGCTGAGGAAAAATCAGAAACAGATAAGTTTATCAAATTAATTAAATTAAATAGAAATATTGCTATGGTTATTGATAGTGATAAAGAAAATGTTAATGATTCAATTAATGAAACTAAATCAAGAATAAAAGAAGAAATAGATAAAAATGGAGATCGATCTGTTGTTTGGATTACTGATGGTCGAGAAATTGAAAACTATATTCCTCCTTTAATATTTAAAGATATTTTGGGTATTGATGGTATGAGTGAATATACAAAAGTAAGTGAAATAAAAGATGATTATAAAAAGGTAGAAGGAGCAAAAAAACTTGTGGAAAATATGACAAGTGATATTTTTGAACAGAATAAGAAATTAAAAGAAAAAATGGGATTATTGGTCGATAGAATTAAATTATGGAACAAGTCTAATTAATTAGACTTGTTGGTTTTTTGTGTGAGTCTAAGAGGACTCGAACCTCTGACCTCTTCGATGTCAACGAAGCGCTCTAACCAACTGAGCTATAGACTCTCGGATAGACGGATTATATCTTAAAAACTGATTGAAAAAAAGATTTAGTTTGCGGATCGGGAAGCACTGTGTTCACTACTCATTAAATATTGTTCACCACCGTTTTTACTTTTGGCTTTATTCCAAAAAGCATTTTTTTTATTTTTTTTATGATTGAAGCTTTCAAGCCAAACACTAGCTTCGGTAATATTTTGACGGAAATTTGTGACAATTATTTTGATTCTTTGGAAAAAATTTAGTTGATATTCACTAAAATCAGCTACATTTTGTTCGGCTGATTGAATTATTTCTTGATTAAGATTCTCGGTAGTTTTGATTAGATTTTTAATTTCAAGGCGGAGATCATTAATGGCTTTTTCGACTTCTTTAGAATGTTGATTAACAAAAATTGCCTGTTCTTGGGTAGTTGATTTAGTTAAAAACTCTCGATTCCAGCTAATATTAGTAGTTTCTTTTTTATTAACCTCAATGCTTTGACCGGGAAAAAGAGTTCCGAAAAGATTATGTTCGCTTTTTTTAGCAGGAGAATTAGGAAAATCTTTTAAGATCTCGTTATTGTTCTTGTTGAAGCTTTTTTTTGGATCTTGCTTTGATCCGTAACTACCTGCCATAGTGGCCTATTATAACAATTTTTTCAAGAAATCGAAGACCTTTTGTTGAGTCAAAATGTAATAAATGAAATTTATATTTTGACCAAGAGATGGATTAGAACTGGCAATATTAGTAACTTCTTTTTCAGAAACTTCGATCTTTTGCTCTTTAGCAATTTGACTAATGGCTAAATTAAGAGTCCATTCTTTAGTAATTTGAGTTTTTAAATCTTCTTTGTATTTTTCGAGAGTTATACCTTTGTTTTTAAGATAATCAGCGACACTGATTCCAGCCTGTCGAGATTGATCGATTAATTGAGACAATTGGTTTTGAATATCAGATTCAATTAATATTTCTGGTAGATCAACTTGACCGTTTCTAACTAAAGCATCAATAATTTTTTCAATTTTTTGATTTTCTTCGGTGATAGTTTTATCAGAATTTACTTTTTTAACTTCGGCTAAATATTTTTCATTGAGTTTAATTTCTGGTAATTCACAGCTGGTGATTTCCAATTGCCAATCATGGTCAAAATCGACGTCTTTATTTATAAATTTAACTTGAGGTTGAATAATTGGTTTTAAATTATGTTCTTTAATTTTTTCACCATAGGCATGGGAAATTATGTGAGAAGCAACTTCTTCAAATAATTTTTCTTCGGAAATATTTTGTTGAACGACATCTAAAGGAGCTTTACCTTTTCTAAAACCTTTTGTTTCAAAATTAGCTTGAAATTGTTTTAAATGCTCTTGGTGTTCTTTTTTAATATCGGTGACTTTAATGTCGATATTTAAAGTAAAAACTTTATTATTTTGTTTTTTTATATCAGTGGAGTTTGTTTTCATAAGTGCCACCATGATAACATAAGAATAGTGATTGAGAAACCATTATTTAGTTTCAAACGGTTATTATTGCTGCCTGTTTTTCTAGTATTAACATTGGCGGTGGGTTTTAGTGAATTAATATATTTATCAAAAACAAACCAAAATAATGTGGTATTGGGATTTAGTAATGAAAAAGTGGTGATTGAATCGGCTGCGGAAGATACTAAGAATATTTCTGTGGATGCGACTGTTAGCGGGGCTGATGCTAGACCGATGTTAATTAAAAAATATTTGGAAAAATATAATTCACCTATGGCGCCATATTCTGATTTGATTTTTCAAATATCAGAGGATTATGGATTTGAATATTACTGGATTGTAGCAATTGCCCAACAGGAATCTAATTTATGTAAAAAAGCACCTGAAGGTTCATATAATTGTTGGGGTTATGGAATTCATAAAAAAGGCACGCTTAAATTTGATGGTTACGAACTGGCTATTAAGAGTTATGCAGAGTATTTAAAAAGGGAATATTTTGATAAAGGCTTGAATACTCCGGAGTTGATGATGAAAAAATATTGTCCAAGTTCAAATGGTTCTTGGGCGAATGGTGTAAATCAATTTATCGAGGAACTTAAAAGCGGTAGTTTTTGATCCTGTAGGACAGAATTTATGTGTGTAATGGGTGTATATTGACTTATTGATAATATCTGATATATTATGAACTAGATCCTGGGGTGGCTCCTCTAAAAAGTTACTCCGGGATTTTTTTGTGCTAAAATCAGGTTTATGGGAGTTATATCAACATCACAATTCAAAAAAGGCATTTATATTCTTTTTCAAGACGAGCCACATATGGTGGTTGATATTGCCTTTGTTAGCCCTGGTAAAGGATCGGCTTTTTATAGAACCAAGTTAAAAAATCTTTACACTGGAAGAATTGTGGAATATACCTATAAATCGGGAGAAAAAGTTGAGGAAGTAATAGTAGAAACACATGAAGCGGAATATTCTTATTTTGATGGATCAAATTATGTTTTTATAGAACCAAGAAGTTTTGAACAATATATGGTGCCAGTGGAAATAGTTGGTGACGATAAGGTTTATTTAAAAGAAGGGCTTTTATATCGAATTAAATTTTACAATGATAATCCGGTTGGTATTAGTTTACCTAAAACAATTGCATACACAGTGGTAGAAGCAGAAAATTCAGTTAAAGGTGATACGGCAACTAATGCCACAAAACAGGCAATTTTAGATACTGGTTTGACAGTTCAGGTGCCGCTTTTTATTAAAGCGGGTGAAGAAATTTTAGTAAATACAGAAACTGGTGCCTATTTGTCACGAAAGAACTAATTTTGATGGTATAATCGTTTCGTTTGCCGCACTTTTATAATTAAAAAAATGAAGGGAGAGATTTTTATGGCGAAGTTTGAATTGGCTAAGTTTTTTGATCGAGCGATAATGTTTTCTCCCGATAAAATATCGAGAGTAAATCATTTTCAAAAAATCTTGTGGAGACTGGAAAATTCCAAAAGTATTATTTGGTTTGGTGTTTGTTTGAAAAAAATTTTTTATGGAAAAGTAGACACAAGCCCGCATGTTATTCTCATGGTTCCTAATTTATTGTCTCTTTTTAGATTAATAGCCATTTTAATTATTTTCACCGTTGGAAGTATGGTCGGTATAGATAATAAGTGGTTTTTTATAGTTACTTATTTGATGTTAATGGCTATAGATTTAATTGATGGTCCAATAGCTCGTCAAACGGGAACGGTTTCAGAATTGGGAATGTTTTTGGATCCAGTTGCGGATAAAGTTTGTCATCTTAGTGTAATTTTGATTGCTGTCGATTTTAAATTTATTCCAGTTTGGTTTCTTATGGCATCAATGATTAAAGAACTAGTTTCTGGTATGATTTGTGCTCGCCGTAATATTGGGAGTGCTCGTTGGTTTGCAAAAATTGCATCTCTATTGGAATTAATAATTTTATTATTAGCGTTTTTAATATCAATACCAAACTTGGTTTTTGTATTATTGATAATAATTCAAATTTCAGTATTGATTGCTTATGCAACTATAAAAATTTAGCGGTAGTACACCCGTTGTCTTTATTAAAAAAGGATAACGGGTATTTTTTTGGGATAATTTGATAAAATACAGGGTAATTATTTGTCCTCATAGCTCAGTTGGATAGAGCGCCTCCCTTCTAAGGAGGAGGTCGCAGGTTCGATCCCTGCTGAGGATACTTAGCTTTGCGCCTGTAGCTCAATGGATAGAGTAGTAGTCTTCGGAACTATTGATGGGGGTTCGATTCCCTCCAGGCGTACTTAAAAGATGGAAAAATTACATTTTAATAGGTTAATTCGAGATAATGTTCGTGATAAATTAATTAATAAAGGATTAGTATTTAGGATAGAAAAATTAGATGAGATTGATTTTGAAAAGGAATTGTTGAAGAAAGTTTCCGAAGAAGGAGAAGGTTTAATTGCAGCAGAAACTAGAGAGGAATTTTTATCTGAATTTGATGATTTACTGTATGTTGTTGAAGAAATTAAAAGATTTAAGAATATTACAGATAAAGAACTTGAAGAGGTTAGAAAAGAAAATTTTGCAAGGAAAGGCGGTTTTAAAAAGCGATTATACTTACACTGGACATCTGATGATGGTTATCGGACTAATGAAAAAAAAGATGATGAGCTTAAAAAATAAGAATAATAGTGTTACAATGTTTCAGTTTTTAAAAAAAGTTAAAAAATGGAAAGAGAAGTTAATAGGGTTTTAAATCCAAAAAATTTAAATGAAGTATTTGTTAAAAGAGAATTGTTTGGTGTAGTTAGAGAAAAAGGGAAAAGTTTAGGGGTTTCAAAAAACAAAGAAGAATTTTTGTCGCAGTTTGGCAACCTATTATTTGTGGTTGATGAAATAATAGAATCTGAAAAAATAACAGATGAAGAATTGGAGGAAATTGAAGAAGTTAATATAATGAAAAAAGGTGGATTTAATGAGAGAATTTTTTTACATTGGGCAAATGATGATGATGGTCCTGGTGAAGGAAAAAGAGTTAGTTTAGAGACTTTAATCACGGATGGTTTTTTTAAGAGGATTAAGAATAAGGGTATTAAATTTAGTTTTGAAAGACTAGTTGATGTTGATTTTGAAAAAGAATTATTAAAAAAAGTTAAAGAAAATGGAAACAATCTGGTGTTGGTGAGAACTAGAAAACAATTTTTATCAGAATTTGGTGATCTACTTTTTTATCTTGATGAAATAATAAAATTTAAAAAAATAACCGATAGCGAGATTGCGGAAATGGAAACGGTAAAAAATAAACAAAAATGATAAAATATCACAGTCTTTTGGGTTTGTAGCTCAGTTGGTAGAGCGGTCGCCTCTTAAGCGATTGGTCGCGGGTTCGAGTCCCGCCGGACCCACATTAATTAAAAACTTGCCGCAGTGTTGAAATTGGTATACAAGCACGGCTTAGGACCGTGTGGGGAAACCCATGGAGGTTCAACTCCTCTCTGCGGCACCATACAGAACTTTTTAGGTAATTTTCTAAATTAGCCTGATCTGATGGGGTTTTTTGAGGTTCAAGCCGACTATTTTTGTCATTGGTTTTCTTAATACCCTCTTTTATCTTCAAAAAGATAAATCGAGGCTGATATTGTAATTCTTGATCTAGTAAGATCGGGTTCACGCCGATGGCTTTGAAAATCACTTTTTTATCTTGTGAATCGCCGTGTTCAAAGCGTTCTTGGGCTAGTAATGCAAAATCAAACGCATCGCGGGCGACATTTGTCCAATCTGATCCGTTAGAATTACATTGTGCGAGTTGTTGAAGAATTGTTTCTTTTTCTATCATAAGTCCGCGTTTCCTGTCAGAAAACTCTGCGTTTGAAAGTAAGCTGCCGTCGTTTTCTGGTGATATCTTAAGAGCGATAAGATTATCAATTCTTCTATTAACTCCATCTAAAGCGATTTGAAGAGCTTCAGAACTATTTTTATTAACCTTCTGATTCTTATCCTTCGTTTCATCCAAAGCTTCATAAGCCCAATCTATAAATTCCTGATCCATAATTTTAAACTGACCTAAGTCGTCTAAAAATTGACCTTCAAGTTTACTGGTTGCGGTGTAGCGTTGGCTACATTTCGTTTCACCTTTCTTAGTACAACAATAATATCCAAAAGTTTGCTGTGTGCCATTTTTATATTTTTTGGTGTGTTCTTGAGCAGTAATGCAATAGTGACATTCGCCACATTCTATAATTCCATTGAGAGCAAAATCATGTTTTTGTAGTCTCGCTTTTGACTTCCCATCCAAGATATCTTGCAGCAGATTAAATTCGGCATCAGTAATCATTGCAGGGTGTTGTCCTTGATAGAGTTTTCCGTTGTACATAAATCTCCCTGTATAAAAGGGGTCACGAAGAAGTCTATACATCCAACTTTTTACAATCGGTTTACCGGATTTTAAACTTCTGATTCCTAAAATTTTTGCTTCTCTAATTAGTGATTGGACGCTGTAATTACCAGTTAAAGCAAGATCAAAAAGTTTTCTCATTAAGGGAAAATAAACAGGGTGAGCGGAGATATCTCGGAGTCCTTGAGGTTTTTCGTGATTATTTTTATATCCCGGTCTAGCTCGACCCGGGAATACTCCCCTTTCAGCTTTGAGTTTTAAGGCCTCGGTAATATTGACACTTTTATTATCATTTTCAAGTTTTGCTTGAGTACAAAGCAAATTGAGCATAAATTTATCATTGGGATTATTCCGAAAGGTTTGATAAGGAGTTATAACCTCAAGGAGTTTTCCTTGATCCATTAAATAAATGATGCGTCCAGTGTCGACAGTATTTCTTGATAATCGGGAAGGGTTAAGAAGGACGATTCCGTTTATTTCTCTGTCCTCAATCATTTGAACAAGACGATTGAAAATCGGCCTGCCTGGAATTTTGGCGGTTCTTTGTTCCTGTAGAGGTTCTCCGACTAATTCAACTCCTCGTTGATGAATAAAATCAGTCAAGTTAGTTACTTGATCTGGTAGAGACTGAATTTGTCGTTCATCAGATTCGCTGCTTTTTCGGCAATACATCATGTAATGTGGTGTGTTTGGAAGCTCGCTTATATTTTTAGTGTTATATTCTGCCAGTCGCATATTGTCTCCTTTCTGATATACAAGTCTGATTATTAATTTGGTTTTCTGTTTTTGATTTTGGTTTAATAAGAATTTCCATTAAGTTTATAAAATGTGTTGCTAATTCGGTTGTTTCTTCATCTGAAAGAGTTATATTGTATTTGTCTTTATATAACTTTTTAAACTTATCAAGATACTCTTTACTTATCATGGTTTACTCTTTTTAACTACAACTATAGTTATAGAATAACAACTGTGGTTATAGCTGTCAAGCGGTAAATATAGTAAAATATGAAGCTAAAATATAACTATAGTTGTTATTCATAATATTTTAGTACAATACTCTGAAAATAGCCTAGTGTTATACTAAAAATATGACTCCAAGTCCAAATAAAAAAAGCCAACAGGAATTTGGTAAAAATATCCGTAAAATGAGAGAACAAAAGGGATTCTCTCAAGAAGAAGCGGCAAAAATGAGTAAGATTTCAACTACTTATTATGCGGGTATTGAGAGGGGTGAAGAAAATCCTACTTTTTCAGTAATAGAAAATATCTGTAAAGCACTGAAGATTAAATCTTCTGAGATTTTGCCTTAAGTCCTTAACAACCTCCTATTAGTGTTTGTGATATACTTTGTCATATTTTTATATATAAGTATTTATATAACCTAATGGAGACTCAAAATGACTTCAGTTGATGTTCAACAACTTCAGTTATTACATCAGATTCAACAACACACTCTATCCAATACTCATGTCTTTTCCCTCTATTTAATTCTGTCACTGCCTTTACCTATTTCTTGGAAACTTACTTTCTATAACTGGTTAACTCCCTTAATATCAACGTTATCTCCAATGTGGATGACGATCATTTTAGTAGTGGGACCAATTTTGGGGATAATTTCTCTGATTATATTAATAAAAATAATTTTAGGAATTATTAAAACAGTAGTACCAATGATTTTTAAACAGTTTTCCCAAAAAAGAACTGGTAAGAAAATGATTCAATTAATATTTCCAGCCGATACTAGTAAATCAGCTTATGCGACCGAAGAATTGTATACTCTCCTCCATACCCTATCTCGACAGGTAAGTTTTAGAGATCGAATAACTCAAAGAAAAAATGAATACTCATTAGAAATTGTCTCCACTAAAAATGAAGGTATCCGTTATTTACTCTCAGCTGATCCAAAATTTATAGAAATTATTAAACATAATCTTTTATCCTATTTACCCGGAATCAAAATTAAGGAAATTAACGATTATCTGGATATTAATAAAATTAATCAAACAACTGAATCAGTTAGATTGATTGAATTAAAATTATCGAGTCATTTTGCCCTACCACTCCAAACTCAAAAAACACTTTCAGAAAATGATCCTATCTCTTATCTAACGGGAAATATGACTAATCTTAAAAAAGATGAATTAATTTCTTTTCAAATAATTGTTAGCCCAATCATGAATGTCTTTCATCAAAGGATAATGTCCGAAATTAAAGAGTTAAGAACACGACTATACCAAGGATTACCACTAACTGAAGTTGTTCAAAAAAATGCTTTACAAAAATTAGTAGCTTTACCAGGAATATCTATTATTTGGTTTTTTGTTAAAGGTATTGGAAAAATAGTTCATCTTCTGTTTTTGTTTGTGATCAGTATTATTCCGGCCATAATTGATACTAGTGGTAAATCAGTGCCAATTTTTCAAACATCATCTGCCTCTCCTAAAGAAATTTTAAATCCTTATGAACAAGAACTAGCTAGAATTATTAAAGATAAAATTGACCGGTCATTATTTGAAACTTCCATCAGATTATTAGTAATCACTCATAAAGATGAAGAAAATAAAACCAGAATTAATGGTTTAATCTCTTCCTTAGGACAATTAAGTAGTCCATATCAATCATTAGTCTCTAAAAATTATATTTTTAATAATTTTAAAAATCAGATAAAACAATTTAAACAAAAATCTTTATCGACAAATTCAATCCTTAATCAAAATCCAATTTTATCAATTTCAGAATTAAGTGATCTTTATCATTTTCCTTACAATGTCACCACCAAAACCGAAGGAATGGTGACTAGTCATAGTTCCGAACTACCCTCACCTCTGTCAGTTAAAAACAATTCCAATTTTGATGTGGTCTTTGGCAAGAATAAATATGCCAATGTGGTTAGTGACATTGGGTTAACTGATGATGACCGTTCTCGTCATGTCTATGCTATTGGTCAAACTGGTTCCGGTAAAACCACCATTATCTTTCACATGGCTAAAGATGATATTCAAAAAGGCCGAGGAGTGGCGGTGATTGATCCTCATGGGGATCTTGCCGAAGATTTATTATATTCTGTTCCCAAAAGTCGCTTTGATGATTGTATTTATTTAAATCCTTTTGATATTAGTCATCCAATTGGGATCAATTTATTAGAACTTAAATCAGGCCTTAGTGATGATGAATTAGAACAAGAAAAAGAATTAGTTTGTGAAAGTGTCATTTCAGTTTTTAGACGAATATTTTCTAAAGATGAAAATACTGATTCCCATCGAATTGAATACATTTTGAGGAATACCATTTATACTGCCTTTACCGTTAAGGACGCCACTATTTTTACAGTTTATGATTTGCTTAATAATCCAAACTATCAAAAAAGTATCACGACAAAATTAGAAGACGCCAATTTAAAAAACTTTTGGTTAAACGAATTTGGGAAAGCTGGAAGTTACCAGGCAGTTAAAATGGTTTCTGGAGTGACGGCTAAAATTGGTCGATTCTTATTCTCCCCTACAGCTAAAAGAATATTGGAACAACCAAAATCAACTATTAATTTTGATGAAATTATTTCTTCTGGAAAAATCTTAATTTGTAATTTAGCTGAAGGAAAACTAGGTGAGGATACTTCCCAACTTTTAGGAACAACGATTATTGCCAAACTACAACAAGCCTTCATGAGACGAGTCAGAACTCCGATAATCAATCGAAAACCCTTCTATTTATTTGTGGATGAATTTCAAAATTTTGCTACCACTTCATTTACTAAATTATTATCTGGGGGAAGAAAGTTTGGATTACGATTGACCATTGCCGAACAATCAACCGCCCAACAATCAGATCGGAATATGGTCAATGTTATCTTAGCTAATACTGGGACTATTATTTGTTTTAGAACCGCTAGTCCAATTGATGAAGAGTTAATGTTAGACCAATTTAGCCCTTATGTGAAAAAGGGAGATATTGGTAATCTACCTCGTTTCAGGTTTTACATGAAATTATCAGCCGTGGAACCAGAAGAACCATTTTCGGGAGAAACTATCCCGATTGTTTTAGATCGAAATCCGGAAAGACTACAAAAATTAATTGAGATATCAAGAAAAAATTATGCCATCACTTACAAAAAAGAAATAAAAGAAATGACTAAAGTAAAGGTTAAAAACAAAATTAAAACAGCTAAAAAACCATTAAAGAAGTCAATTAAAAAGAAAGAAATTTTAGTGTAGCCCGCTACATTAAAAATTTTTAATATTTATCCTGAATTTAGGGATAATCAATTTTAAATTTAGTCTCTTTACTCTTATAGAGTAAGAGAGTGAATAAAGATAAACTCTCTTGATGGTTTCTAGAATAAAAAAATAAAATGGATAAAAACAACATAACTAAAAAACAATTAGAAATAATAATACTGCTCTACAGATTTCGATTCTTAAACAGATTACAAATACAACAACTACTGAATCATAAAAAAATAAGTCAGATTAATATCTGGTTAAAAAATCTAAATGATAAAAAAATAATTGGTAGAAACTACTCAAATAAATTAGGTGACAATATTAAACCAGCAATTTATTTTTTAAAAAGCAAAAGTAAAAATTATTTAATTGATCAACTGGAAAAAGATGCCAAATTAATGAAACGAATTTATGGAGAGAAAAAGAGAACTCAAAAATTTATTAACCATTGTTTATTATCAGCTGATTTTTATTTAAGTCTTAAAAAATCTCATCTGCCTGAAGAAATATTTTTCTATACTAAAATTGATTTAATAAATTACGATTATTTGCCGGACAAACACCCAGATGCTTATATTGCCACAAAGGAAAACAAAAAAATCAAACGCTATTTTTTGGAAATCATTGACGAAGACACACCCAGATTTGTTATCCGGGCTAAAATTAAACAATATTTAGAATATTACAATGCCAACACTTGGCAAGAAGTTACTAAACATCCTTTTCCAAAAATTCTAATCCTCTGCCCCAATGATTCAATTAAAAAGTATTTACATTCTTTTATCCCTAGAATTATGGAAGAAGAAGATCAAGAAGAAATTGATTTTTATCTATCCATTGAACCATCAAATAGATGGGTTAGTGCTTTTGAAGAAAAAAATACCCCAGAGAAAAATTAATTTCATCTGGGGTGTTTTTCTTATTTTTCTATTATTTACGGCCTAAATAGTGATCTAATTCTTTTTGACCGGCATGAGTCTGTTTAAATTCCCAAAACAGACGGGCACCTTTATCGCTTAATAACGGGATAAACTCAGGTAATTTATCAGCCTCTATTTTTCTAAATTCTTGAAGCCTTAAATCAACTGTATAACCTTTGAATATTGGTAATTTTCTAATCATTTTTTAATTAATATTTAATAAATAATTAATACTTAATCTGACTAAATGGTTTTGAGGTGAAATAAAGATCACGTTCAATACCTAAGCCAAAATAGCCTCTAATACTTTCTAATTCCTCAAGGGAAAAATAACCCCATTCGTCATTATCATCTCTAAAGATAGAGACATAACCAAAAAACATTTTGGATTCTGGTTCGTATTCAGTGGCATACCAAGTCCCAGCACCAGTGGGATTAAAAAACTTAGCAATAACTAAGGGATCTTTAACTTCTTCTTGTCTCCCCACTCTTTTAAAGGTGTTTATAAGCTCGACTGTTAGCAATTTCATTTGTTTTTCTCCTTTTTATAATTTTTAAATTTGGGTAGGTAGTGATACCTGCCTGCCCAAATTAAAAGTGATTTAAAAAGCAGGGTGAAATTTAACAAGGGCAATCCGCCAGCAGGCGGAGCAGTTCATTGGAGTGAAACGGAAACCCTTGTTAAATGAGGGGTGCAACCCCTTTAAAATACTAAATAAAAAGTCAACTTATGAAATAGATTGTATTGAAAACTGTTATTAAAATCTTTAATTAAAATCTTTTCCCAATAGTTTATTGTTTGGAGTTAAAAGTACAATAGCTTCGATGGCAATTTTTTCCGGACTAACAGCATCAGTATTACCAAAGTTATCGTTCAGTGTTCCCTCTTCGTTCATAGTAATAATATATTGAAACCTTAAGTGTGTCTTAAGATTTTCAAGGTATTCATATAAAGAAACAAAATGAGCTTTATCCATTCCATCAAAGATACCATCATGAACAAGAAATCTCGGTCCTCTAATTTTATTTGTTTCCATATAAATCAACATAGCTAAGTCATAAATTAATGTTCTTCCTTGATTTCTACCTTTTGAGTACATACTTGGAAAAGTGATATTAAACTCAAGTTTGGCGTTTGTATTTGGAGCAGATTTTATCGAAAGAATAGATTCGTCTTTATTTTGAGGATAGACTGCGTTGTATATATCTGAAAATATACCTCTGAATTTTGAAATTGATCCGTTGAATTCTTCTGTAAAACCAATAAAATCTTTTTCTACTTTTTTCTCTTCAACACGTAGTTCAGCTAATTCTTTCGACAAATCAGTATACAGCCTTATTTTACCCTCTAAATCCTTTGAGGAATCTTTCTTTTGAGTTAAAGCAAGGTATGCTTCAGATAAATCCTCAATAGCTTTTTTTGAGGACAAAAATGTAAATAGTTTTGCTCTTTTGTTTTCAAGCTCTTCTACCTCTATTTCTCTTTTTGTAATAATTTTTTTTAATTCATCAATCTCAGAAAGAATGAATTCTTTTCTTGATTTACTTAAATCTATTCTAAATTGAACCGCCTCTTCTAGGGTTTTTTGGATATTACCTGCAAGTAATTCATTAAACTGTTTGTAGATATTATGAATTTTTTTAGTATCAATATCAGTATCCAATTTAAAACTATCCTCATAAGAGGATATCTTTTTTCTATCAGAAAAATTATTAAACCAAATATCCTTAATTTTTTTAGTAAGTCCGTTGGCATCATTCTCAACGTCAAAATACTCCTCTGATAATTTAAAGTTAGAAATTGCTTTTTCCAACTTATCAATATCCTTATTCAATATATCTATCTTATTTGAAGCTTCGGAGATATCACGTAGTTCATAGGTGTCTTCCACAATACTTTTTACTTCTTTTAGTGCAGGTTCTTTTTGTTTGATATTATTTTGAAGTTCAAAATTATATTTAGACAATTTATTGTCAATATCTAATAGAAAAAAGTGATATTGTAGTAATTCAGCTACGGAACTTTCATTTATGTATTTAATCGGGTCGGTAAAACTGTCGCTTTTTTGTTTCTGTATTTTTATAAAAAACGGTAATAATTTTCTTAGCCAACTATTTGAATAATAACCACCATAATTTCTTTTGAAAATTAGGTCACAAAGATATTCTTTAGCCTCTTTTAAAGATAATTCCTTTTCTTTTCCAATCGGCCCAATGATTATTTTACTAGAAGTTTCAATATTACGTTTAATGATGTAGTTTGAATCATCAATTTCAAACTCTAAACATATTTGGTATCCCAATAAATATTGAGAGGCATCAAATAGTCGAGGACAATGATTTTTTTGGAATGATGAGAGTAGACAAAAATCTAAAAAATCGAGGGTTAATGATTTACCAATCCCATTTAGTGATTCTTTCGGATCGGATGTCTTTTCCTTTTTTCCAAAGATAAAATTAACTCCATCTTTAAACTCAATTGTTTTAAATAGACCATTAGGCTCAGAATATAATTTTTGTAAAAACATATTATCGTTTTAAAAGTTGAACTTTGAATTTCTCTAATATAACAATATCAGCTAACCATAAAAACGTTAATGTATCATAAAATTGATTAAGAGATATTGAGTCTATCTTTACAGTTTCTTCAAATAAGTCAGTAATATTAACTGATGTCTTTTTTGATAACAAATTAATTATTTTTGCCCCGATAACCAACTCGTTATTTTTTAAAATTTCATGTTTAGTTGGTAACAGCATTTTTTATTTCCTCCTTTGTCTTTTTAAAGATTGTACAATCATCAAAAAATAGCAGAACGAATGCTCTTGATAGATTCACATATTTGGGGTCGTGAGATTTGTTTGGAGGAATTATTTCCCTAAATAATGACTCTAATATTTCAATATTACTAATATTTTTTCTAGTAAATTGCTTGTAAAGACCGTAGATATATGATTCGATATCTTTTTGAGTTTCGGAATCCTCTAATTGAATTCTCCTCTCTATCTCATCAATTTTAGTCAAGGCATACGAAAAATATTGTCCAACATCTTCTCTGTCTGCTTCATCGACAAAATTTAATGCTATTTTACTGGTTATATTTAAATGTTTTTTGTCTGAGACTTTTTCTTGTAATGTGGAGGGACTCAATTTACTTAAAACATTTTCAAAAATTTCTTCGATTATTGTTCTTTCTAAGTCAGTTTGTTTTTCTGAATTTTGAAATATATTAGTAATACTTCCGTCCGTTTGTTGATTAAATTGATTTCCGCCGTTACAGATATATTTAGGATCTTCTTCAATGTTGAAAATTACTCGTATGTCTTTATCGGAAATATTATTGCAGTTATCTAATAACTGAGGTAATCCCCAAAGTTCTTTAAGAATACCATCATTATTTGAATTTAAGTTTACAATAGTTTGATGTGGTATTCCCATTAAATCATCTTTTGTTATAAACACCCATTTATTAAAAGAACCTCTATTTTTCCAATTATCTACAAATTTATCATAATCGTCGTTAATTTTGTTTATGGTTTCGGTGTTGTCGTATTTATTTCCTTCGATCGCATAACAAGCAAAAAATGTTTTTTCTTTAGTAGAATAGCCATCATTTCCAAGATCGTGTTGCATTTTAGGGGTTTGTAAATCTGGATAGACTTTTATTAAAATTTTCCAAATTAATTCCTGAAATATTTTTCCGTTTGAGGCAAATATTCTGTCCTTAATTATTTGGTTCAATGAGTTTCTATTCATTATTGTTTAGTTATATATCAAACTTTAGATATCTTCTACGTATAGAATATCAGGAATTAAATCTGAAATTTTGACTAAAATTTCATTTTTTGAAATAAAGATATAATTAGCGGAGAGAAATTTTGTTATACTGAATTATGTGTTTGTTAATAGCTTTATTATTATGGCTTTTTTCTTTTCGACAGGCGGCGGCGCAATATGCTGTTTGGGATACTCCGGTGGTTCAATATGACTTTGAAGATATGACGGATCTTAGTACTAATACTAAGGATAAAATGGGAAATAATAATATTGCTACTTATAGTACCGGTGCTTCCTTGCCGACTACAGGGGTGGGTAAATATGGAAGGGGTTTGAAATTTAATGGAATTAATAATTATGCGATGGCACTGGATAGTACTGAGTTTTCCCAAACTGGCAGTTTTTCGATTGAAGCTTGGGTGAAGTTTAGTGCGGTTTCAAATGTTTCTGGAACGATTCAAACAGTTTTGGGAAAATGGGATGAAACTACGGATATTCGCAGTTATAGATTAACAGTGGAAACAGATTCGACTGGAAGGAATTTTCCTAAGTTTCAGGTATCGACGGATGGAACGGCGGCCAATATTAAAACAGTGATGGGACAAACACAAATATTGCCCAATCAATGGTATTTATTGCAAGGATATTACAATGCTAGTTTGAGTACTATTTATATTTATGTTAATGGGGTAAGGGAAGGCACTACCGCTAGTGTGGGTGGGGCTTTGGCCGATACGGCTTCAAATTTTTATTTGGCGACCACTAAAACTGGAGCCTCAACTTACAGTAATTTCTTAAATGGAACCGTTGATGAAGTGAGATTAACAACTGGCGCTAGAAATGACGGTTCGCTGGCTTATTCACAAGAAAGGGGTAAACCAGTGGTGAAATTAGGTTTTGATGATGGTTCTGGGTATCAAACAATGAATAAAGCCCCAAATTATTCTCGGGCGGCTTTGATAAATTTTTCTGGAAATGCACAGTGGATTACTGGGGTGAGAAATTATGGTTTGCAATTAACCAGTGCCAATAGTCAGTATGTGGATTTGGGCAGTAACTCTAAATTTCAATTGGGTGGATCAATTACGTTATCAGCTTGGATTTATGTGACATCTTTGGGGAATTATGCCATTATTTCTCAGCCAAATACTGGCGGCTATACTTTTCAATTGACTAGTGGTGGCGAGTTAAATTTTGGTAGTTTAGGTGGAACAACAGTGACAAGTAGTGGAGCTGGGATTCAGGCTAATACTTGGACACACGTGGCAGTATCTTATGATGGAACTAATGCTTATTTTTACAAAAATGCTAGGTTAATTTCTTCACCAGCTTTGGCTTTGTGGTCGGTAACACCAGGAGCGGTTTTAGTGGGTAAGGCGGGAACGACCCCAAATTATTTTAATGGCAAAATTGATGAAGTGATGATTTACCCATACAATAGGACTTTATTTGAAGTAGCGGCTGATTTTTCTGGTGGAGCGATAACTTTGGGAAAAAATTATTCGCTTCAAGCTAGTAATGCCCAGAGGGTTTGTCCGACTGGTTTTATTCATGTGCCAGGAGATCCTTTATATGGAACCAGTGATTTTTGTGTAATGAAATATAATGCTAAGTGTGATGATAACAGCGATGGAGTGGGAAATATTACTCAAGATACAGGTTATAATACTTGGCCAAATAGTTCATATCCCTGTAATACTGGCGGAAGGCAAATAGTATCATCGGCGGCGGGATATCCGATTGCTAATGTGACACAAGATAATGGTTCAGCAATTGATGCTAAAAGCCTTTGTTCTGATCGGGGTTGGCATTTGATAACTAATAATGAGTACATGACGATTGCCCGTAATTTAGAAAAAATGGGCAGTAACTGGTGTGATTCCAACGGTGGTAGTTGTGGTTTTACTCCTGGCCAAAGCGGTAAGATTGTGGCTTCTGGACATAATGATAATGGTCCGGCTTTTGCCCTTCAGGCATCAACTGATGATTCCCAGGGTTGTTATGGTACGGTGACGAAAGATGTTAATACTGCGTGTGGATCGGGTGGAACTCAAAAACGAACTTTGACTCTTTCTAATGGAGAAACTATTTGGGATATGGCGGGTAATGTTTGGGAATGGACAGATAATACGGTTTTGAGGAAAGATGAACCGGATTCGGCCACTTCGGGAACTCCGGATGTGGGTTTTGGTTGGACTGATTTTGCCAGTGGTTCAACAACAAGAATTTTGGTTAACAATGGTCAAGGAAGTTCGGTAGGATATGATGCGATTAGGCCGTCTAACCCGTCCTGGAATGCTAATCAGGGAGTAGGAAGAATTTATACTTATAGTGATGTGGCTGATGCTGACAGCACCGTTTACGCTTTTCTACGGGGTGGGTATTGGAGCAGCGGTTCTAATGCCGGTGTCTGGACCCTCTCTCTGAGCAATGCGCCCGGCAACTCGGGCTACAACATTGGTTTCCGTTGCGTGGCCCCTCTGCAGTAATTTAGCGTAGCTATCTTTCCTTTTTTTTTATCTAAAAATCTGGGGATCTGGTAAGCGATTTAAAACCATAACAATATTTAATAAATTTTTAATAAATCTTTAATAAAATTTTAATTATGACTGATCACCTGATTATTTTTCAAAAATTGTATGACTTATATCTTTACACTAATATGGTGGTGTCTAAATTTCCTAAAAGCCAACGGTTTTTGATTTCTAATAAATTATTGGAATCGAATTTGGAAATGTTGCGATTAACCATTGTGGCTAATTCAAAAAATGACCGAAAAGAAGAACAAAAACAAATTTCAACACTTTTGGATGTTTTTAGAATCCAGGTTAGATTGTCAAAGGATATAAATATGTTGTCGGTTAAAAGATATACTCATTTTATGGAATTGATTAATGAGATTGGAAGACTCTTAACAGCTTGGCAAAGTTCAACTAAAGTTCAGGCGGCATGATGAAATTATAAAATTTATTTTAAAAGATAGTAAGTAGATTTACCTTTTCCTTGACGTTGAATTAATCCTAAATCGAGAAGTTTTTGAAAATCCAAGGCACGAGTAGCTTTGGCTCTGTCGGTTAACTTGGAATAATCATTATCTTTTATAAAGCCATTTTTCTTAATAAATTCCATTATTTTAAGATGATAAGTTTCTAATCTGGTTTCTGGAGTGTTACCAATTTCTGGTAATATTTTTTGAACTCTAAACAATTCATCAATTAATCCCCCAGTAAAATATTCAAGCCAATTTGTAAAATCAATGGATTCAACTAATTCATAATAATCGCCATATTCTCCAACTGTTTGAAAATATTTGGTAACATTTTGGTTATAATAATTTTCAAAACTAAATAAATTAAAGGTGTTTAAGCCCATTTTGGCTAATAAAACTTTTGTAGCCAATCGAGTCGTCCTACCATTACCATCCATAAATGGATGGATAATAACCATTTGTTTATGAAAAATACCAGCAAGAATAAGAGGATCAATATTGTTTTTTGATTCGTTTACATAATTGATCAAATCATCAATGAGACTTTTAACTTTTTCTACATCTGGAGGTAAATAGACAACTTTTCTTGTTCTTGGATCATTGACCACTACTGGTCTGGTTCGAAGTTTGCCTGAATCAAATGCAGGTAAAAGACCATCAGTTATTTGTTTATGAATATCTAAGATTAATTTTAAAGATATCTCTAATTCATCTGTTTCTAAAAGTTTATTTAGTGATTCAAGAGCTTGATTATAATTTAAAACTTCTTTTTCAGTGTCTCGAATATTTGCTGGTTTTAATTTTAGAATTCTTTTAACATCAGTCAAGGGTAAAGGATTGCCTTCGATACTAGTTGAAGCATGAGCAGAAATTTCTCTAGCCTTTTTTTCAAATTCCACTAAAATTACTTTAGGAAAACGACGATCATTAAGATCTCTAATCAAAGCATTAATTTTGGTAATATTGGCTAATAACTGATCGGTGATAGTATATTTTGGATTAAACATTAGACTAATAATAGACGAATATTAGACGATTGTCAAGGGTTGAAATGTTGTCTATTGATGGTTTATTAGAGTTCAGGCGGCATGATAATGCCATTAATTCTTAATAAATTATTTCTGGATTCATAGTTGGTGTCTTTTAAAAATCCACGTAGGGAACTTTTAGAACTTAGTAACTTTTTCTTTAAAATGTCGGCCTCGTCTAATTTATTCTCAATGATTAATTTTTTAAGTAATTTAATCCTCTTTTTATGTCTTTTTTAAATTTTCTAATAGTTTTTTTACGCATAGTAATTGAGTCAGGTTTGATAAGATAGCCGACAAATTCAACGCCTTTATCAGCTCTAAAGATATTATTTTTCTTGGGGTGATAATTTAATTTTAAATAGTATTTTAAAAATCCCTTCATTAAAATTCTTAGATTGAGAAGATATTCTTTGTCAGGAGAAAGAATCAAAAAGTCATCCATATAGCGAAAATAATTTTTTTCACCAACCATTTGAGTGACAAAAATGTCGAGGGGATGGAGATACAGATTGGCAAACAATTGACTGGTTAAGTTGCCAATGGGAATACCGGTACCTGGGGTTTCGGAATAGGAATTAATTATTTTTTGAAGCAGCCTTATGGTTTTTTCACAGCTGATAAATTTCTTAAGAAGGGTTAATAAAACTTGATGATTAATGCTGGCAAAATATGACTTAATGTCACATTTTAGGGCGTAAAATATGGGAGTTTGTTTATACATTTGCCGATAAACTTCGGCTATTTCTGATCTCGCTTTAAATCCGCCTTTTGATTTTTGGCAAGCATAAGAATTATGAATAAAAAAATTTTCGGTTAAGGGTTCAATGATATTGATAATGGCATGATGAACAATTCGATCATGACAATGGGGTGCAGCGACTTGTCGTTTTTTTGGTTCAAAAACCAGGAATTTAGTGTAGGATTTAGGATAATAAAGCTGATTTTTTAATTTCCATTGGAGATCTGACAAAATGCTTTCATAATTCATTTCCATTTTTTGGAAATTTGGTTTGGATCGACGACATTTTCTGGTTTGAAAATAAGCCTTGAGGAGATTTTCGTAACTAATTATTTCATCATATATGGGCATGGTTTAATGGGGAGGATAGGGAGCAAGTATCTTCTGTACCTGCCCCTTTCCCCCATTATTTGATCTTCGGGTTCTTAAAGAACACCTGGTCTTAAGCTGGTAATTATTTTTGGCACGGCCTTGAATACAAAATTCAAAGATCTGGCCACAATATTTACTGCAGAGGGGCCACGCAACGGAAACCAATGTTGTTGTTCGAGTTGCCGGGCGTATTGTTCAGATTGAGGGTCTAGACACCGGCATTAGAACCGTTGTTCCAATTCCCACCCCGTAGAAAAGCGTTTAAAACCTAAAACCAATTATAAGTGTATATAAAAATATTTGATTTACAATCGGATTATTATATTTTTCTAAAATAAGTATTAATTTTAAATTAAAAATAGTTTTTATGTGTAAAACTGTAAGGTTTTAGTCATAATTTTTTGTCAAGTAGCATAAATAGCCAAAACTTAGGGTATATTTGTTGTATTAATACAACATCTGTATTATTATTTAGTCAGGATTGGGGTGTCCCCAGTCGGTAAAAGGTCCCTTAATGGGATTTTTTGCTTTTTATGGAAATAATTTTAATCCATATCCGTCAAGTTTTCCATTTTTACCGCAATAAATTTTTGATTTGATTATTTCAAATGGAATATAAGGTTCTTCTGGAAATAGAATATGTTTAGCTAATGGATAAGCACAAAGATCAGCTATTTGAAGCCCAATTATATTGTCTTTTTTATACATAAATTCAAACTTATTAATTTTAGTTTTTAATCGTTCGGGGAAGAAATAATATTTATCGATCATATATTATTTTAATCTAATTTAGAATATTTGGTCTAAACATTTGAAATAAGTATTATAATAAGGTTAAAGATGGACAAAATTAGCAAGGATGATTTGAGATTTATGGTGATAGGTGGTTGTGTTATTTTGGGGCTAATTCTTGCGATTGTGATTATTTTATTTTTAGGTAAAAAGAAAGAAAAATCGTTTACTAATAATAATTTGCCTTTAAATAATATTGTTGCGAATAGTAGTACTGGTACTGGTATTTATCAAGATAAAGTTTGTGCAATATCTTTTAAAATACCTAAAGATTGGGTTAAATCATCAACAAAATTACCTTTGCCTCAGGTTCCCCTAGCCCAGGCAGTGTTTGATGAAGGTACTAAAAAATCAATTTTTTCTTATATTTGCTATGATGATAAATATTCTTTTGGTCAATTTAATGAAAATACCGATTTAAAGCCAGAAGTAGTTAGCTTGAATGGTACTGACTTTACTCGGGTGGGTAATTTTGTTTATTTTAATAAAAACAATAAGCTAATTATTTTTCAAATGTTTTTTACTAAAAATGATGTGAAACCGGAAACTGGTTATGAGGAAAAATTAGTAGCTATATTGGGAAGTGTTAAATAATTTCAATTCTTTAAATATTTTTCAATGTTGGTTTTGTGTTCTTCGTAGGTTACGGCACAATGTATTTGTCGATTATTGTCATGCAAGTAATATAAACAATCGGTTTCAGTTGGATTTAAAACGGCTTCAATAGCACTAATCCCCGGATTACTAATCGGATGTGGTGGCAGTCCTTTATATTTATAAGTATTGTAGGGTGAATCAATATCAGTAATATCACTGGCTTTAATCGGTGCCCACCAACCTTTGTCGGTTTTACCTCGGGCATATTGGACGGTAGCATCTATTTCTAAATTCATTTTTTTTAATAATCTGTTCCAGAGAATTCCGGCGATAAGGGGCATATCGTCTTTTCCGGCTGCTTCTCGCTGGACAATGGAAGCCAATCTTAAACCGGTCGTCCAAACAATGTTTTGTTTGGCAAATTGGGAAATATATGGTGCGAATTTTTCATCAAAATGTCTAATCATACGTTTGGAGACATCTAACCCATTTTCTGTAACTGGAATAAGGTAGGTATCAGGAAAGTAAACTCCTTCAATATAATCAAATTTCATGGCGGTATAAGTATTACCCCATTTATTTAGTTCTTCACTACTCCAATTAAAAGTCTTGGCTAAAATCTCGCCAATTTCTTCTTTTCTTAAACCTTCGGGAATAACCACCCATTTCATATCGGGCGATTTAGTAAGTTTATCGACAACTTGCCAAATGTTTAAATTCTTTGATAAAAAGTAGCCTCCTGATTCGATTTTGTTGTGTTTGCCTTTAATAGTTAATGCCAGATTAAATGCCCAGGTATTGCGAATAAATCCTTGAGTCTTTAATTTATCGACAATGGCTGGCTCGGTAGATTTTAAGGCAATAGTAAAAACTTCTTGTTTTTGAGATTTTGGCTGAGGAGAGCTAAATAATAAAAAGAAGGCAGTTAAAAAACCGATAATAATGACTAAAAATATTCCTAAGCTAATTAATACAGTTTTATTTTTTATCAGATGTGTTTATTATAACTCTTTTGCCTTGGAAACAATAAAATTTGAGGTGAAGTACTGATCCAAAGAGTGAAAGATAAACATTATCTATAAATTTCCAAAGGTTAGGTAATAAGTATTTGACTTGAATAAATAATTTTGATATATAATAATCAAACTATAAAATAGTGTAAATAACTGTATCTTTTAAAGCTAAGAACATTTTTTATACCTGCCACTTTTATAAATTTAATAAGGTGACTCGTATGAAAAAAACCATAGTGTTTTCTTCTGTCCTTCTTTCTTTTCTCCTCTTATCCACTCCGGCATTGGCGGCATCAGCTGATGTGTCTAAAATCCAAACCTTTATGCAAAGTGTGATTCAGGTATTGGTGACATTGGCGGGTTTAGTATCAGCTGGATTTTTTGTCTGGGGAGGTATTGGCTATATTACTAGTTCAGGTGATCCAGAAAAATTAGACAAAGCTAAGAAAACCATTGTCTATTCAGCGATTGGATTAGTAATTGTTTTGGGAGCTTTTGTGATTTCAACCATAGTAACTCAATTAGCAACTGGAGCTTTTGGAAGTTCAACTCAATAACATAAAATGGAAAAAATGTTTTTAAAGAGAATCATATTTTTCATGATTAGCTTTTGGAGCATTAGTGTTTTAGTTCCCAAACAAGTGTTAGCCGTAACCATAGATAGTGGCATAAGTAATTACACCAACGATACATTAAAGATAATTACCGTCATCGCCTCTGTAGCCGCGGTATTTTTTTTGATTAAAGCCGGTTATCAGTATATGACGTCAAATGGGAAACCGGATTCGTTGATATCAGCCAAAAGAACCATTAAGAATTCAATAATTGGTTTGGTAATAGTGTTAGGAGCCGGAGTCATAATTTCCCTATTTAACAATGCTTTGTCAGGAATAACAACGGATGGGACGACTCAAACAGTTAATATTGCTCCGATTAATGCGGTGGCACCAAGTGATGGATTGACCCAAGTGTTAATTGATGCCGTGTCGGCATTTATGCAAAATATTGTGGAGAGTGCCACTAAACCAATTACGGATGGAATTTTAGGCTATCTAACCACTACACCAGATTTATTATCAAACAAAACTATTGTTAATTTTTGGTTAGTTAGTTTAGGAATTGTTGATTCTCTTTTTATATTAGTGACAGCCTTTTTAGGGCTTCATTTGATGAGTGCCGAAACTTTTGGTTTTGAAGAAATTGAATTAAAACAAATATTACCCCGATTAGGATTATTCTTTTTGGGAGCTAATGTGTCTTTGTTTTTAGCCAATTATGTAATTATTACTTGTAACGCTTTGGTGAGTGCAGTGCTTAATTCGACTGGTGGGTTAAACCATGCTTGGATAGTCAATATTATTAACCCGAGTGTATTTATAAACACGAATACACCCTTAATTACCTTAATATTTTTAATTATCTTTTTAATCGTGGCGATTGTTTTATTATTTATGTTTATCACCCGATTAATCTTTATATCCTTAGGGGCAGTTCTATCCCCTTTTATTTTTCTTTTATGGACGATCCCTAAATTTTCCGACTTGGCTGAAGTAGCGACAAAATCATACTTTACTGCTGTTTTTATGGTTTTTATTCAAGTAGTAATTGTGCAACTGGCGGCGTCATTTTTAGCTTTGCCTGAGGCAACAAATAATTCCTTAATTTCCATATCAATCGCCATTGGTCTATTTTTAACTTTACTAAAAGTACCAAGTTTTATGACGAATATGATGTTTTACGTGACCGGTAACGGCAAACTTAAAAAACTAGGTGGCCAGATTGTGAATGTGATAACTGCCAGTGGTTCTTCTTCTGTTTCCAGAGCCACAGCCGTAGCTAAAACAGTTAAAAGTCCAAGGAGGGTAGTTAACTTATGAGAACAACTATAATTCCAGCCCAAATAACCACAGTGGAGGATAAAATTGCGGGAAATTTGAATTTAACTCAAATTTTAATTTTAATGGTACCGGTGTTTATAACAGCGGTGATTTTTGCATTGATACCGCCGACCATAAAACTGGTGGGTTACAAACTAATTTTAATATTATTTTTGGCAATTATCTGTTTAATTTTGGCTTTAAGGGTTAAAGGTCGAGTCCTGTTTAATTGGTTATTAATTTTGAGTCAGTTTAAATTAAGACCAAAGATTTTTGTTTTTAATAAAAATGATAATTATTTAAGAGAAGTGGAAATAGAAGTTATAAAGAAGAAAACAAAAGCAAAAGAGATAAATGTAATTAAAATAATTTCCCAAAAAGAACAGGCATTAATGGAAGCGGAAACAATTAAATTTTTACATTTTATAAATGACAAAAATAATAGTTTAAGTTTTAAGTTAAGCGATAAAGGAGGTTTAAATGTGGCTTTTGAACAAGGTAAAAAATAAGAAAAGTAGTCGAGCTCAAATACAAATCAAAGAAGTTAAAGATAATGTTTTATTACTGCCAAATGAAGAATATAGAGTAATACTAGAATCTTCTTCAATTAATTTTGAATTAAAAAGTGAAGAAGAACAAGATGTTTTAATCGATAGTTTTCAAAACTTTTTAAATTCCCTACCCTGTCAATTACAGATACTAATTAGGGTTAGAGAGGTAGATATTGATCGTTATTTAGAAGAAATTTCTTTATCCAAGAAAACCGAAAAAGAAAAGGCTTATATAAACCAGATTGATAATTATTGCGATTTCATAAGTAACCTAGTGGCGGGGAATAAAATATTATCGCGAAAATTTTATATCGTTGTCCCCTATGCCCAGATGGAGAAAAATAAGGACTGGCAATTAATTAAAGAACAATTAAAGTTGTTGACGGATATTATCAGCCGGGCTTTGGCCAAAATGGGAATGAAAGCCAGACCTTTGGGCAGTTTGGAAATTTTGGATTTATTTTACAGTTTCTATAATCCGGGCCAAATTAAAACCCAAGCTTTAAGTTCGGAAACATTAAAAAAATTAACGGAGAACAATTATGTTTAATCAGAAAGGAAAGACGAAAAAGACAGTCAATTTTTCTTTCGGAGAACAGGATCAGGTCGATTTGATTTCCTATTCCGGCTTGAAGGAAGAAGCCAATCATATTCAAATCGGCGACCGGTATTTAAGAACCCTATTCATTTCAGGGTATCCTTATGTGGCTTCCACCGGTTGGTTGTCGATGCTAATTAATTTTAATCATAATATCGATATTTCTTATCATATCGAACAGGTCGATCCCCTACTGGCCTTACCCAAACTAAACAGAAAAATTACCGAGTTGGAATCGACCAAAAGAACTATGTTGAAGGACGGCAAGGTGGTCAGTTCCGAAATTACCGATCCGTTGGAATCGGCGGTGGAACTGAAAGATAAAATTTTAAGAGGACAGGAAAAATTATTTCAGATTTCCATTTATATGGCAATCAGTGCCAAAAACCTGTCTGAATTAGAGAAGTTAACCACCCTGTTGGAAACGGTAATGTCGACCAGGTTGTTTTATATAAAAACGGCAACCTTCCAGCAAATCGAGGGTTTACAATCCATTTTACCTAGAGGCGAAAACCTGTTGAATCAAAAAAGGAATTTGGACAGTTCATCGGCGGCGTTGACTTTCCCTTTCATTTCTTCGGAATTGGTTCAGGAATCAGGGATTCTTTACGGAATTAATAAATCCAACAGTTCGCTGGTAATAATCGACCGGTTTTCTTTGACCAACGCCAACTCAATTATTTTCGCCCAGTCGGGATCGGGTAAAAGTTATACCGCCAAAGTCGAAATATTAAGACAATTAATGCAGGGAACCAAAGTAATCGTGGTGGATCCGGAAAGAGAATATAAACAATTGGCAGCGTCAGTTGATGGTACCTATATTCACCTCTCAGCTAAATCAAAAGAAAAGATTAATCCTTTTGATTTTTCAACTACAACTGTCACCGGTGAAAATAGTTTATCCGAACATATTCAAAATTTAACTGAAATAATTTCTCTGATGGCCGGTGGTTTGAACTCAGAAGAAAAAGCGGTTTTGGATAAGGCGATTATTCTAACTTATAAAGAATTTGGCTATACTTTAAACGGAAAAAATAAAGCCAAAAAGAAACAAGAATTTCCTTTATTAAAGGATTTTTATAAAACCCTAAAAAAACTAAAACAAAAAGATTTATGCAATCGACTGGAAAGATTTGTTAAGGGTTCATTGTCATCTGTTTTTGATTCACAAACTAATATTAAATTGGATAATCGACTAGTGGTTTTTGATATTAAAGATTTGAGTGAAACCCTGAGACCGATTATGATGTTAACCATTGCGAATTTTGTTAATTCCCAAGTAAAATCTCAGCCACAAAAAAGAATCTTAGTGATTGATGAGGGTTGGATTTTATTACAACAAGAAGAGAGTGCTAGATTTATTTCCGGATTAGTCAGACGGGCCAGAAAATATTATTTAGGAGTAACTATAATTTCTCAACAGGCCAATGATTTCTTAAGTTCTGAATATGGTCGAGCCATCGCCTCTCAGTCATCACTTCGAGTTTTAATGAAACAAGACACCACTACTATTAAAAAAGTAGCCGAGGAGTTTCACTTGAGTGGCTATGAACAACAATTTTTACTAACTTGTGATCGAGGTGAGGCTTTAATAATTGCCGATCAAAATCATGTAGCTCTAAAGGTAGTGGCTTCAGAAAAAGAACATCCATTACTGACTACTGATCCTAGAGAGATTTATAGCTAATTATGGCACTTCCCATAGGAACCATTTTTACTTTATGGTCTTACCGAAAAGAATTAAAGATAGTCATTTCTGCATTTCTTTTAATTTTATTATTACCGGTAATTGCCGTTATTATCTTAACTCAAACAGGAATTAATATTATTTCTGATAAATTAGTTTCATTAAATGAAACTACTAATACAGTAGAAATTCACGATCCTACTAGCGGAAAAGTAATAACAACTATAAACTCGTCAATGGTTTGGCCTGTAAAAGGTGTTATTACTTTGGAATTTGCCAAATCAGACCTTCCTTACCAGATTTCTCATACCGGAATTGATATTGCTAATCCAGTGGGAAAAATTGGCGATGAGATTACACCTTTTATGGATGGAGTGGTAACTTATGCCGGACAAACGGCTATAGGTTATGGAAAACATATAATTATTGATCATGGTAATAACGTGACTTCGTTATATGGTCATTTAGATAAAATATTGGTTTATAAAGGACAGACAGTTAAGATTGGAGATGTAATTGGAAAAATGGGAAGTACTGGTTGGTCAACTGGACCACACCTACACTTTCAAATTAATGTTTTTGGAATACCGGTTAATCCGAGAAAATTTTTAGATAAAACACAAACTGGTAAATGAAGGATATTTTAATTGAGTAAGTTTGTTTTTTTAGGTTCTTTTGCTTTTGCTGTCATGTTCATAAAAATATTGGAAGTCTTAAGAAGCTCAATAAATTCAGCTGCATTTTGAGTATGGTTTGGATCAAGGACGGTTAAAATTTTATAGACATCTTTTTCATTTTGAACATCCAATCCGTGATCATGGGCATATTGTAGTGCATCAATCACTAATTCAGATTTTTTTACAATTGGATTATTCATATCTTCTTTCTTGGATTATATCAGTCTTTTTTAAAAAATAATTTTGTCATACTGTAGAAATTTAAACAATACGTTTATTTTTTCTTTATTTTCTTCACGTTCCATAAATTCACGGCTATTTTGTTGGGATAAAATATTTAGGCTTCCCTTCCAGATTATTTTTCTATCAATCATAGCTAGTTTTCGATGATGATTTTGACATAGTAGTACTTGTACTCCAAGAGATTCAAAATAACGGATTCCTATTTCCGATTGATCTGCCATATATTGTTCACCATGTTCTTTTGGGTTTTTAGTAATTATAAATATTTTTACTCCTCTTCTTATCAATTGTTCAAAAAATGGTTTTAAACTCTGTAATCTTGGGAGTGTAATATATGGACTTTCAATAATAACTTCTTGTTTAGCTTGGAATAAATCCTGGGTAAAACGATGATAAAAACTATTTTCATCTGTTAAAATAAAGCTGGCACTTTGGGATTCAATGGATTTTGATTTTGTCAAAGATTCAAACCAATTAAACAGATTCATTGCTTTCCCTCCTTTTTAAAATGAGCGAAAGCAATAATAAGACTAGCTTTCTCTTTAGGATCAATAGAGGAGGTTAAGTAGGTTCCGACATCGTCCCAGATGGTGCACATCTTAAATGAATTATTAATAATTTGAATTTTAAAAAAACTTTAAAATTTAAAGATTTTGTTTTATTTTCGGCACAAAATGGATTTTAGATTTAGTAAAAAATTAAAATAAAAATATTTTTTATTTCGACATTTAAATTAGATCTTAGATTGGGTAGAAAATAAAATTAATTCTTTTCAATAGCACGAATTACAAAGGCTTTGAAAGAATTTATGATTCTTTGGATAAAATTGTCTTTTGGATGGTAAATTGTGGATTTTTTAGCAAATTTTTGAATTTCGAAATTATTTAAATCACCCCAGGAAAGATAAGTTTGGCCTTCGTAATTATCAACTGCATTAACAATAAATTTAAATTTGAAGATCTTATATTGACCCGGAAGGGTGAGATTACTGTCACTACAAATTTCTGAAGTGGTAATATTTGGGCTGGATTTTGAAATTAGACAAAATCTTTTTTCGCCCCAAATTGATTGACCGGTATTTTTTAAAATAATTTCGCCATCATATGTATTCTTTTCGAGAATTAAGAGAGGTAAAGTTATTTTTTCAAGTTGATAACTTAATATTTGTTTTGGTTCATTTTGTTTTTTGGGTAAGTCAATTAATTGTTGATACTCAGAATAAAGATTATTATTTTCATCGAGCCAGGAAAAATGGTCGAATGGTTCTTGAGAATAATTATAAATAAAAGGAGTAATGGCTTTAATTCGAGAATCTGGAGACCAAACATTGGTAATAGCTTCGATTAAAAAATTGGCGGTGGTTTTGGCGGTATAAAAATTATTTTGGTTTTCGATTCCTTCGCGATGAGGCCATCCAGTTTCGGTGATAAACACGGGTAAATCTTTGTTGATACCGAGTTGTTTTAATAAATCTAATTCCCATTGATAACCACGAATGCTATGTTGACCGGTGTCGTTTGGAATGCCAACAAAACCATTATTGGGATAGGAATGAGAAGATAATCCATCAATATTATCAAAATAATTTGGATTTAGTGAAATAATTTCTTTATAAACATTTTCGGCTGATTTGTATTTTGGTGGTTCTTCTGGGGCGACTAAATCGAGACCACAAGAAATAATAAAAAAGTTTGGATTAGCCTCTTTAAATTTTTTGGCGGCATAGGAACTCTTGTCGACAAAATCTTTTATATCAACTCCCCCTCCCCATTCAGATCCGTGGTTTATTTCATTAAATAAAATGACATGTTGTTCTTGAGTTGGCCAATTTAGAGAATTAAAAAAAGAAACGACGTGGTCGATGTCGGAATAATCTGGAACTTTCCAATTTTCCCCTTCACCAATAGTAGCAATTCTAATAATAGGAATTATGTGGTCTTTTCGGCAATTATCAAAAAAATTTTGCCAGGTATTTTTATCTAAATTATTGGTTTGAATAACGACAGTGGCCCAACCCCAATCGCCGTTTTGGGAATTGATAATTTTGGCGGCAGAATGGATATCTTCTGTTTGAGAAAGATGAAGACCAAAGGTGTTGTCAGATGCTAAAATAGGGCTATTAAAAAAAAGACTAAAAATTAATAAGAAAATAAAAAACATAGTTTATAGATCTTATTCTAACAAATGACCAAGGAAGAAATTATTAAAATGCAGATTTCTCGGATAGAGAAAGAAATTCATGATTTGCCGTACCATAAAGGGACGGAACATCATCATGGAATCATGAAGGCTAGGTTAGCTAAACTTAACGATGAATTAAATGGTGGAGCGATGAAAGGAGGTGGTGGCGGTGGAGTTGGTTATGCTATTAAACATTCAGGTGACGCTTCGGTGGTTTTAGTGGGATTACCAAGTGTAGGTAAATCAACTTTATTAAATGCAGTAACAAATGCAGAATCGAGAGTGGGAAATTACGATTTCACAACTTTGGGAGTGGTACCAGGAATGATGGAATATAAAGGGGTTAAAATTCAGATTTTGGATTTGCCGGGAATTATTGAAGGTGCAGCTAAAAACAAAGGTTTTGGAAAAAAAGTGTTATCAGTAATAAGAGCTAGTGATTTAGTTGTTTTAATGACAGATATTAAAAGGATTGAATGGTTAAAACAGGTGGAAGATGAGCTTTATCGTTCAGGGATGAGACTAAATACTAAACCGGCTAAAATCTCGATTCACAGGACTCATAAAGGGTCAATTCAGGTGGTTGATCCATATAAATCTTTTGAAAAAGAAACGGTAATAGAAATTGCTAAAGAAATGGGATATGGAAATGCAATTATCCAAATTGGAGAAAAGGTTGAAGGAATTGATAAGTTGGTAGATGCAATGTCGAAGTCAATTAAATATATGCCGTCAGTAGAAGTGGTTACAAAAATTGATTTGGCAAAAAATTTTGATCCCAGAATTGTGGGTAAAAAAAATAATTTAGTGTTGATGTGTGCTGATAAAGGGATTGGAATGGATGATTTTAAAGAAAAACTATGGAAAGGACTAGGATTGGTAAGAGTTTATTTAAAAAGGGAAAGATCGGCAGAGGCAGACTATAATCAACCTTTGATTTTAAAAAATACCTGTACTTTAGATGATGTTTTGAAAAGGATTTCAAACCAGATGAGAGATGATGTCAATAAAGCCTATATTTGGGGTAAAAATGCAAGATTTCCAGGACAGGAAGTATCTTTTAGTTTTCCAGTTTTTGATGAGATGGAAGTGTATTTTGGAAGATAATTATTTACCAATAAATCTCATACCAATTTTTTCTATAACACCGCCTTTGGCGACAACCTTAACTTGTTTTTCGATTATTTCACCTGGTTCAACATGAATTTTTCTATAATTTTTTTGAGAGACGTGTTTATAAGAAACATCACCACCGGTTTCATATCCTTTAAGGATAACCCTTAAGTCGTTAACGTTAAAATGTCGTTCTTTACCGTTTTGGGCAAGTATATTTTCTTCTAAAGTTGGAGAAATGAAGCGTCCTTCTATTGGGGCCATAAGTTTAATTATTTTTAAAATGATAATAATTAGCCATGTTTCTTGTCTGGATTAAAAACATGGAAAAATGTAGGTGTATGTTAGTTTATTAGAATTGATTTGTAAACCAGGATGTTTAGACCAAATTTCGAATTTGTTGAGAACGAGATTTTAAAATCTCTTTGGAAATTTTAGAATTAGTGTCGTGGATAATTTTGGCTTTAGTATTGGGACGAGAGGAATATCGGAAGCAGTGAATTTTGGAAAAGCCAATGTTTTGGCATAAATTAAGAGTTTTTTTAAAATCTTGATCTGATTCGGTTGGAAAACCGACGATGATGTCGGTTCCGAAAGAGAGAGGTAATTTTTTTAGTTTATTAAAAGTATTTATGATTTTTTTGGAGTCATAAGGGCGGTTCATGAGTTTGAGAATTTTGTCGGAGCCGGATTGGATAGGAATATGAAGAAAATTAGAAATTCTGTCGGGATATTTTTTAAAAAGTTCGATGAATTTTTTATTAATACAATTTAAAGGAATGGAACCAAAACTAATTAATTTTATATCAGTTTGTTCTAGAATATTTTTAATTAGATCAGAAAAATCATATTCATATTGATCAAGATTGACTCCGGTGATGATAATTTCTTGATAACCGTTTTTAACAGCAGAATTGACGGTATTAACAGCGTCTTTAATTTTTAATGACCAAAGTTGTGATCGTTTAAAAGGGACAATACAATAGGAACAAAATTGGGTGCAACCTGATTGAATTTTTAATAAAAAACGATGAGTGTGACTAAATTTATCTTTTATTTTTGGAGTGTAGGAAGATTTTAAATCTTTTAATAATTCTTCTTTTTGATTATTTTGGTAAATAAAAACATTTGGGATATTTTTTAATTTTTCAAGATTAGCGCAGCCGGTGACATAAATTTTTGTTTTTGGGTATTTTTGGTGAAGAGAGCGAACTTTTCCAAGTGATTCCAAATCTCCTTTTTTAGTAATGGAACAGGTATTGATTAATATTATGTCGGGGTTAGTTTTAGTAGGAATGTAATTTTGATTAATTAAAATTTGGGACCACTGATTAGTTTCAGCGGAATTAACCCGACAGCCAAAATTGATACTTAAGAATGTTTTTGAGCTATTTTTCATGGAAATTTAGGTAAAAGTTTTTAAATGACTTTTATTAGCAGTCTTGTCACATATCTGCTAATAGATACTTACTGTATAAAACTATTTTAAAATGATTGTAATCATATCATTTTTGACGTGGATGTTTGGCAACAAAATCTTTTATGTAATCGATTATATCAATAGTGGTTTTCCAACCTAGTTCAGTGCGGGCTTTGTCTTGAATTGGGGTGTCACCGGAATCTTGTCGACCTGGATAACCATCTTTATATTCAATTGGTCCACCAAAGCTTTGGGCTATTTCAATAATAGAATAAGCCTTAGTATTGTTTAAAGTGTAGCCATCACCATTACCCTTTTCGGCGGCAAGAATCATGCCTTGGGCTAAATCACCAACATAAGTAAAATTTCGTTTTTGGGTTCCAGGTTTGTTGACAGTGAATGATTTATTTTCTAAATATAATTGCTGGAATTTGGCAATGAGAGTACTGTATTTCCCTTCACCTTTTTCGCGAGGTCCAAAAGCATTGTAAAAATAACAAATGGCATAATTAAATTCAAAATCAGGGTTGGACATTTTTTTACACCACTTTCCATAATTATTGATTAAATCAACATTGTTGGCTTTGGTAAAAGAATATGGATTAGCAAATCGTTCTTCTCCATTGGTGGCAAATTTAGTACTGGAAGCGGCGTAAACTAATTTGCTAACTTTTCTTTTCTTACAAAATTCAACGACAGCAAAAGTGCCGATGGTATTCATATCAAAAACTTGTTCAATGTCGTCAAAAGATGGAGCGATGCGAGCATATTCACCTAAATGAAACACTATATCTGGAGTTTCGGGAATTAATTTATCAATATCTTTAGTGTGGCCTTCGCGATATTCGGCTCTAGAAATATGGTTATTTTTACTACCATTAAAATAATTGTCTAAGGAAATTATTTTATCCTCGGGGTTTTTTTGAATAAGTTGCTCAATAATATGGGAGCCAACATGACCGGCTCCACCGGTAACTAATATTGTTCTAGACATAAAAAAGTATAGCATGGGATGGTCTATTTGATTTTGAAAAATATTTTGATATTATAGGACTGTTATGAAGGAAATTTTGTTTTTAACAGAAAATTTATCGGCGAAGGATAGAGTTAATTTGGCGATTGACCAAGTCAATGGCTTGACTCGAGAAATTGCTGATCAGATGGGTGATCAATGGGAGAGAGATAGATTTGGAAGGTATAAATCGGAACATATGATTAATATGGCAAATAATTCCCAAGAAATAATAAAAAATTATGAATTGGATAAAGATGAAGAATTGGTGCAATATCTTCCTCTGTTTAAATTTATTTGCCAGAGTCATGATTTGGGTAGGCATTTTCATGATAATGATAGATATGTTGATGATAATGGAAAGTTTATGGATCATGGTGAAATAAGTATTCGTTTATTGGAAGAGAAAGGAATTTTGAAAAAATTTTTTGATGATGAACAAAAAGTGATTGGTTATACAATAAGAAATCATAGTTTAAAAGAAATGATGGAACCAGTCGATGATGTAGAAAGAAAAGCTCAGATTTTTTGTACGGTTTTTAGGGATATAGATAAATTAGAAGTTTTGAATAAAAGAGATTTTGTGAAAGCAAGAGAAATTTATCGTTTATTGGGAATACATTTTGATTTGGATGAATATAAAAATGAATGGAAAACTACTGAGAAAAAAGAAGATTATATTGAATTAATACAGCAACTTCTGGATGAAAAAGAATTGGAAATTAATGATGGATTGGGAGAAAAAATCAAAGAAATTGTCGATGGCCAAATGCAAGAAAATATTGGTGAGATAAATATTATTGAATGTTTTGAGTCTGGAAAATCAACGCCAATGAATGTTTATAGAGAAACTAAATCGTATGCAAATTATCTGTTATTTTTGCTTTCATATTTGAATAATATTCAATATGATCGAACTGTAAATGAGGTAGACCAAAAAGAAATACAAGAAAAAATGAATTTCTTAAAAAATAAAACGACTGAAGAACAATATAGCAGAATCAGAGCTGTTTTAAATAATAAATATAAATACGAGATAATTTAACCAAGCCAGTCTTTTTTTAATTTTTCAAATGTGCCATTTTTTAAAGCATCACGAATTAATTGGGTGGTATGAGTCATAAAATAAATATTGTGGAGAGTCATTAATCGATAGCCGAGTAATTCTTGGGTTTTAAAAAGATGATGGATATAGGCTTTGTCATATTTTTGACAGGTGGGACATTGGCAATCTTTGTCGAGTTGAGTTTGGTCGAGTTTATATTTTTGGCGCATAATTTGGTCTTTAAATTTGTTTTTGGTGTCATGTTTAGTATTGCCGGTACGATGTAAAAATTGACCACCGCGGGCCATTCTGGTGGGAAGAGTGCAGTCCATTGAAGTGATCCCCTGCCCAAAAAATTCAAAGAGATCATCGACTTCGCCGACACCAAGTAAGTGAATTGGTTTACCGGTTTTTAAAATGGTGGGTAAAACCCAACTAACAGCTTGACGCATTTTATTTTTGGGTTCACCGACAGAAACACCACCAATGGCAATACCGTCAAAATCTTGAGAACAGATAAATTCGGCCGATTGTTGGCGCAAATCTTTATAATAACTACCTTGAACAACGCCATATAATTTTATATCTTGATTTAATTTTTTATTTAATTTTTTATGTTCATTTAAAGATCGGACAGCCCAACGATGGGTGCGATCAAGAGCTTTTTTGGCATAATCTTTAGTGGCTGGATAGGGAGTGCATTCATCAAAAGCAATAATATTATCAGCGGCTAGATTGTGTTGAATTTGGATTGATTTTTCGGGAGTGAAAATATGAAGAGAACCATCAAGATGAGAGCGAAATTCAACTCCATCCTCATTTATTTTGACTAAAGCGCCAGCACCGTTGTGATCTTTGCCGAGAGAAAAAACTTGGAAACCACCAGAGTCGGTGATTAATTGGCCATCCCATCGGGTAAATTTATGAAGTCCACCGAATTTTTTGATGGCTTTGTCGCCGGGACGGAGATAAAGATGATAGGTATTGCAAAAAAATATTTCAACGCCGATAGCTTTTAAGTCTTCAGGGGTTAGTGATTTGACTGTGGCTTGAGTACCGACTGGAACAAAGGTGGACTGATTAAGCATAAGTTAGATTATAACATTGGATTTTTTTTGCTATAATAAGAACACATTTAGCCGCTGTGGTGAAATTGGTATACACGCAAGACTTAAAATCTTGTGCTCTTAAAAAGCGTGTGGGTTCGACCCCCGCCAGCGGCACCGACGGGGATTGGCGCAATTGGCTAGCGTGCATGGTTTGGGACCATGAGGTTGCAGGTTCGAATCCTGTATCCCCGACTCAGTATTTATTTAATGTATTTTGAGATTTCGTTTTTCCAGTTCAGATAGCCTTGTCCGTTTAAATGGATTCCGTCTAACGTGTATTTTTCATTTAGTTGCCCAGATAAATTTAAAAAAGCAGAATAAAGGTCTATATAAAAAATATTGGAATTATCGGTAAAATTCTTTAAATTATTGTTAAAATCAGAGATATTTTGATTATTTATTGGACGTTTGGTTTTGTCTAATTCAAAATTGAGAGGTAAGACACTTTCGATATAGATTTTAGTTTTAGGAGAATCGGTCCTAATGGTGGTAATAATTTTTTGGTAATTATCTAAAATTTTAGTTGTTTCAATATTGTTGAGTAAATCGTTTATTCCGATCATAATAAATATTTTTTGGGGTTTTGATTGAGTTATTTGGTTAAGTCGATTTAATACTCCTTCTGTAGAGTCACCCATTATTCCCCTATTTTTTATTTTTGGGTTTGATAACAATTCGTTCCATTCACAACCATCGGTAAGACTGTCACCTAAAAAATAAATGGTATTGGTTGATTGGGGTAAATTGTCAAAAAGAGTTTGTTTTTCTATGTAGTAAGAGGAAGTGGTGGTGGGTCTAAAATAAGAAGTCGAATTGGTTTTTGAGAAAAGGTAGGCAAAAAAAATAATGAGACAAATATTAATTGTGGTCAAAATTTTATTAAACATAATTTAGTCTATATTCCAAAAAATAAATTTATTAACAGTGTCGACGCCATAAAATTGAAGGTTTAAAAAATCGTTAAGATCACTGATGAAAATACCTATTCCTAAAAATCCAATTAAAAAATAATATTTAGAATATTTTTTATATAAAATTAATCCAAGAATCATTATAATAAATCCATAGATCCAGTGGTGAGGACTAAGAGACAGTCCACCGATTAAATGACCGGTTCTTCCAGAAATATAGCCAATCAAAATCGAAAATAGACCAAAAATGATATTTTTCGTCATAATTTATTTTACTCTACTTAATTAATAAAAGATTGAAGGTACCCGTAGTATGGTGTAAAATTGAGTTTGAATGCGGGTATAGTTTAGTGGTAGAACGAGAGATTTCCAATCTTTCGGCGGGGGTCCGATTCCCCCTACCCGCTCAAAGGTTTGATTTTTTTTAATTATGAAAGACACAAAATTTTCGGTTGCAATTTTTTTAATAAATCCTGAAAATGATAAAGAGTTCTTAATTGTTAAAAGACCAGAGGATGATGATAAATTGCCGAATGTTTGGGGTTTACCGGCAGTTACTATTAAAGGTAATGAGTTACCAGAGGATGCAGTAAGACGCGTAGGAAAGGAAAAGCTTAACACTGAAATAGAACCAGTTGGTTTTATGGGGATTAAAAGAGTTGATAGAGGTGATTACGATTTTATATTAATGGATATTAAATCAAAGTTAGTTGGTAGAGCCCCGTCAGTATTTAAAGCTAAAACGGTAAATACAAAATATATTGATCAAAAATGGACAATGGATTTAAATCTTTTAAAGGAAGCAGCTTCTAAAGGAAGTTTATGTTCGCAGATAATTTTAGATGTTAATTTTATTGAGTATTAATATTATAAAAATTTTGGGATTTATTTAGTAGAATTATGGAATCATATATGAAAGTGATATCTTAAAAGGCAATTGGTAAAATAAGAATAAATAAAAAAAATGAAAACCATTAAAGAGGCTCAAAAATTGGTAAAAGATTTTTCTAAAAGAAATAACTGGAAAGATACGCCAAATATTGATAAATTTGACCATTTACACGAAGAGTTAATTGAGATGTCTCAATATCTTCGTTATAAAAATGAAGAGGAAAGAATTGAATTTGTTGATAAAAATAAAATGATTTTTAAAGATGGAATTGGTGATTTATTTTTTGGAACTTGTCGTTTGGCCAATCAACTAGGAGTGGATATTGAGGAAGCTTTTGAAATGGTGAGTAAGGAAATTTTGGGAAAATATAATCATAAAAATCCGGAAAATAATTTGGTTAAAAAAACTAAAAAATAATGGAAGAAAATGACATTACAACTCATGTAGTTGCAGTTACAGGAATAGTTAAAAAGGGTGATGAATATTTATTAGCGAGGAGAAGTTTTAATGATCTACAGGCTGGAGGTCAATGGAGTTTTCCTGGTGGAAAATTAGATGATGAAATTGGAAAAGATATTATCGAAAATGCCTTAAAACGGGAAATAATGGAAGAGGTTGGATTAGAGATAGAAGATCATATTGAATTTATTTATAACGATGGCTTTGTTCGAATTAGCGGTCACCATGTAATTATGATGACCTTTTTGTGTTATTACAAATCAGGTGAAGCGCAACCATTGGAAGATCAGGAAGAAATTAGATGGTTAACTTTAAGTGAAATGGTAAAAATGAAAGATGAATTACCTGGTTATACTTGGCAAAGAATAGAAGCTTTAATTGAACACGGTAAAAAGATTAATTAATTATTTAATTGGGTTTTTTAATAAATCAGTGATTTGATTGATAATAGTTTGGGCGGTGCGAGTGAGAGAATCAGTATTTTCTTCAATATGGTTGATAATAATAAAATCGGATTTTTTTGGGGCTTTTTTTAATTCCCAACCAGTCTTGTTAAGACGAGATTCTAAATCATTATCACTTCTTTTTTCAATTAACCAATTTTTGTAATCGGAAAAATTCATATCTGGAATAACAAAAATTTTTAAAATAAAAATATTAGGATGATTAGCGGAAATGTATTTTTCGGCTTTTGACCAACCACTCATTTCAAGTTGAGAATAAATGATTGGACTGGGATGATTAATAGAATTTTCCAAACTTTTTTTGGGAAGACCGTAATAAGTTTCTCCTCTTTGATAATATTCAAGAAATTCACCATTTTTAAGTGATTGTCTAAAAATTTTATGGTTTTCGAAAAAATAATAATCTTGACCGTGAACTTCGCCTTCACGAGGTGGACGAGAAGTGGCAGTGACTGCTTTAGAAAACAAATTTGGAGCTAATTTTTCCATTTCTTGATGGATAGCATCTTTACCGCCGGCGGTGACACCGTTAAGTAAAAGTAGAATTTTGTCATATTTTTGGCTAAATTTAGGATGTTTGGTTTTATTTGATGACCAAAGACCGTATTTTTGGGGATGAGGTAAAAATTTTTGGTAATCAGAAATAATATCTTTTAAGTGATGGGGTAATAATTTTGGATTTAATTTTGATAATTTTTCAATTATTTCTTTACCTGATTCGATGTCTTTTTTGGAAATATTAGATTTCATTTATTTTTTTGTCTAAAACAATATCGTTATCACCAAAAGTAAATTCGGCTTGAATTTTTTTACCAGATAAAATTGAAGGTAACCAAAATGGATCGTCGGGCCACATAGAATCAAAAGGAAGATTGTTGGTTTCAAACCATTGGGGTTTCATTTCTTCTGACTCAGATGGCTCCCCTTCCCAATCATTGGTGATAAAAACTAAAACCTGTTGATTCCATTCTGATTTATTTTGGAAATAAAAATCCAGAGTGGCGACTTGAGAAATATTTTTAGGAATAACACTAATTTCTTCTTGGGTTTCACGAACAGCAGTGTCTAATATGTTTTCGTTTTCTTCTGGTTTACCACCAACACCATTCCAGCGACCTTGGCCAAAACCACGTTTTTTCATGGCTAAAAGAATCTGATTGTCTTTTAGTAAAAATAAAAGTGTGGCTTGTTTCATGTCTGATTTTACAATTAAATTGCCTTAAAATGGTAGAATACTTTACTTTGCCAAGGTGTTGAAATGGTATACAAGCATCGCTCAGAACGGTGTGTCGCAAGACATGTGGGTTCAAGTCCCACCCTTGGCACTTAATTCTTTAGTTTTTGACCTTATTCCTTTATAATAAGGACACTTCTAGCCGAAGTAGCCAAGATGGTCACGGCACTGGTCTGAAAAACCTGGGATGTAGGTTCGAGTCCTACCTTCGGCACAAAATTGATATAATATATAAATATGCGAGAGTAGCTCAATTGGTGGAGCGTCTCCTTGCCAAGGAGAAGGTCGCGGGTCCGAATCCCGTCTCTCGCTCATTTTATTTCAGACCCTGAGGGCCACTTAGCTCAGTTGGTAGAGCGCTTCGTTTACATCGAAGATGTCGGGGGTCCGAGTCCCTCAGTGGCCACTTAAAATTATTATTTACTTTTAAAATTTAATTTTTGCTAAATATTCAAAAGAATATTTTAGTATTTATTTTTTTTGCCGATGTGGTGAAATTGGTATACACGTACGCTTGAGGTGCGTATGCCGCAAGGCGTGGGGGTTCAAGTCCCTCCATCGGCACATTTTAGCCTATTACGACAGCTAGTGGAGTTAATTCGACTAATATTTTTACTAAATCTTTTTGATTTTGCATGACGATATCAATGTCTTTATAGGCGCCTGCGGCTTCTTCTAAATCTCTTACACCTCGAATGGTGTGCAACACGCCTAAATTTTCTAATTTTTTTATTTCCTCGGTTAAGTTTAGTGTTTTTTTGGCTTGTTCTCGGCCTAATTTTCGGCCAGCACCATGACTGCAAGATTCAAAAGATTCTGGATTTCCAAGTCCTTGGACAATAAAACTGTTTGAACCTTGAGAACCTGGGATAATACCAATGGTGTTGACACTGGCTTTAGTGGCGCCTTTTCGATGAACGATTACATCTTTTCCAAAATGGTTTTCAAAAGAGGCGTAATTATGGGCAATATTTATTATTTCTCCAAAATCTATTTTGTTGGTAAATTTGGGAATTAAAAATTGTTTGAAAATATCCATGACTCGATTTATTATTAATTTCTTGTTGGCTAGAGAAAAATCAACACAATATTGCATTTCTTTTAAATACTTTTGACCCTCGGCAGAATCGATTGGTAAAAATGCGAGTTGTATTTTTTTGTCAAAATTAGGGAAATGATTTTTGTCGAATTCAATGGCTAAGCGGTTGTAATGATCGGCAACTTTTTTACCTAAATTTCGAGAGCCAGAATGAACCATAATCCAAATAAAACCATCACTACCTTTTTGAATTTCAATAAAATGATTACCGCCACCAAGAGTGCCGACTTGGTATTGAGCATGTTCATATTCTTTTGAAACAAGAGTGTTGGAATCTATTTTGGATAGTTCTGAAAGAGCTTGTTTTTTACGTTGATGAGCAAAACCAACAGGGATAACTGTTCTGATTTGTCCTAATATTTTTTTAAGATTTTCTTTGTCGATTTGGGTTAAAGAAGTTCTGACGGCGCACATACCGCAACCAATATCGACACCGACAGCATTGGGAATAATCATACCTTTAGTGGCAAGAACACCGCCGATGGGCATGCCGTAACCGACATGGGCGTCGGCCATAATGGCGATATGGTGAAAAGCGAAAGGTAAATTAGCAAGATTTTTGGCTTGTTGTAAGGTTTTATCATCAATATCATCAAGCCAAAGTTTAATAGGAATTCTTTCAGTTTCTATTATCTTATTCACCTTTTAAATTATGATTTTTTTTATTAAAAATTTATTAAAAAAAGGTTTTCTGGCTTGTTTTGAGGTGTCTTTTTTGGTATGATTCCCCTGTCTTAGTGCCCCGTCGTCTAATGGTAGGACATCAGCCTTTGGAGCTGAGTATTGTGGTTCGAATCCATGCGGGGCAACAAAATTGAGCGCTTTGAGGTGTCCGATGTTTCTATATTTTACCTATTTTACCTTTGAAATTGAATTTTTGTCTTTGAAAACAGCGAACGGATTAAACCTGTAGAAAAATTTTATTAATTTTATGTTTTGGTGTATCATGTCGTCAGTTTAATATTTTTTAAAATTATGATGGAATATCCCTACATGATATCTAACAACAAAATTCCTGCTATCTTTGAGAAGATTAAATCAGCAGAGATTCCTCAAAGATTTACTGTCGATTTTTTAAGAAGATTGGGTTTTTCTAGCACTAACGACAGAGCTTTTATTCCGTTGATAAAGAGGTTGGGGTTTTTGACACAAGATGGAGCTCCTACAGAGTATTTTAATAGATTAAAGGACGGCGGAGATTTTGGTGTTGTTTTGGCTGATAGGATAAGAGATTTATATTCTGATTTATTTGCTTTAAACGTTAATATTAATCAGGCTGTTGATTCAGAAATAAAAGGAGCTATTGGTAGGGTTACTGGTAAGGATGATGCTACTGTCGTTCGTTATCTAAATACCTTTAAATCTTTATTACCACTAGCTAATTTTGAAAAAAGAGATTCACTCTTTCCAATTGAGACTGAGAAAAAAGATAGAAATACAGAGGAAGAGAAAAAAACGAAACAGCCGTATATAAAACAAGAAATGGTGGATTTTCATTATAATATTCAAATTCATTTACCTGCGACTACCGATATAAATATATATAATGCGATTTTTAAAAGTATTAAAGAAAACTTAATGGAACAATGAAATCCATCTCTAATTTAAAGAAAATGGTAATGGATGGAATGCTTGTCCAATGTCAATTGGATAAGTTTATTTCTGATGGAATATTAAAAAGTGAAACAAAATTAATTAATCCAAGAATTGATGTAGAAAAATTTAGTTTTAACCCCAGGATAAATTCTGATGCAAATAAAATGTCTTCAGTTTATATTGTTTTCCATTGTTTAGAAAATTCTGCGAGAGAATTAATTGTTGATCGATTATTTGAAAGATGTGGTAAAGACTGGTGGAACCAATGTGTTCCTGATAGAGTAAAAAAAAGAGTACTGGACTTAAAAAATAAAGAGTTAAAAAATAAATATCATTCGCAAAGATCCACGAACGATATTGGTTATACAACTTTTGGTGATTTGTCTGATATTGTGGTTAATAATTGGTCAGATTTTTCTGATTTAGTTCCTAATCAGGCTTGGTTAACTTCTAGGTTTGATGACCTTGAGATGTCTAGAAATGTTATTATGCACTCTGGTTTACTACCAGACGATGAGATTGATCGAATAAAAACCTATGTTCAGGATTGGGTTGAACAAATTGGTAGTTAGTGTTCAGATTATAGTGATAGAATTGGGCACGACCGGCACGGGCAACACGCATTAATCCCCTACTTTAGGGGATTTTTTATTTAAAAAATTACGGTGTACTTTTCTGGGGATAAAGTTGAATTAACTGAAAAAAGATTAAAGGATTTAAAAGCGTTATCTCGTCGGATTCCTTTAAGATAATGTTTTATTATGGCCAATATATTTTCTTGATGTTTTTGGTATAAATCGAAATTTTTTATTTTAAAAATGGTTATATGAGGAACATATTTAGGATAATTATTATCGACAATTTTGTTAAGATATTTTAGTTTTAAAATTGAATTTATTTCTAATATTTTTCTATCTTTTAAGGGATATAAATAACAAAGTTGATTTTGTCCTTCTTGCATAAAAAAGTTTACTTCATCAATAAAAATGGGAAATAAATTTTCTTTTTTGTTCAAGGTTAATAAATCATTTTTTAAATTAGATAAAGTTGCATCGTCCAAATTTTCACCAAAATAATAAATCGTTATGTGTAAGGATGATAGATTTTGGAGACTAATTACATCTTCAATATTATTTTCTTTTAAATATTTTTGTAAAGATTTGAATAGTCCGGCAAATAATTTATTATTTAAATTTATTCCTAAAAAATGAGAGGTTGTTTTCATTAAGGGGTATCTTGATGTTCAACTTTTAAAATCAAATTTTTCTTGACATCAGCTAATGCGGGTAATAAATGATTAAGGACCTGTTCAGCTGTCATTCGGAATTTATTTCCTTTTGCCGATATTTTTAACCATCCATTTTTATCTTTGTAATATTTTTCAGTGAAATTTTTGGTACCAATAAAAATTGTGTAGCTTTTATTACTTAGGTTCATTGTTTACATTTTAGCATTGAGGATACAAAAATCATTTTTAATAATATCTATGTGTATAATTAAATAGTTAGTTTTAATACAAAAAGTGAAGAAAACAATCTGGATTATTATTGTGATGGTGGTGATAGTTTTAACTGTGGTTGGAGTGATTTTTTTTTCAAATAAAAAAAATGAATATGTTTTTGAAACTGTAGGTAGAAAAAATATAACAGGTATAGTTTCTGAATCTGGTACGGTCACTGCAAGTGGGGGTGTTTATATCTATTCTTCAACTACAGGAATTATTGATAAAGTTTATGTCTTAAATGGTGATAAAGTTATTGAAAAACAAAAATTGTTTAGTGTAAAAAGCACGGCCACTCCACAGGAAAAAGCCGAAGGTTATGCTTTATATCAGTCTGCTAAATCAGCAGTACAACAGGCGGAAAATAACCGTCGTAGTTCTTCTGCTACAGTTGACAGGGTCCATGATGATGTAAAAAATAATGATAGTGATGAAACTTTTTTAGAAAAAGAGACTAGAACTACAGCTGAGGTTGCTAACGACAATGCTTACGATGCCCTTTTGACCGCCAAGGCTAATTTGGTTTCTGCTCAGACAAAATATAATTCTTTATTAAATTCGACGGCAGTGGCTCCAATTGCTGGGGTTATTACTAACTTAGCAGTAATTGAGGGTACTATGGTTACGGCTAATAGTTTACTTTCCCCTTCTGATCTGGTGTTGTTTATTAAAAGTGGTGGTCCTACGGAAATACTGATTACTATTGGTGAAAACGATATTAATAAAATTGAGGTGGGGCAAAAAGCAGATGTTAAATTTGATGCCATTGAAAATAAAACTTATAAAGGAGTGGTGAAAAGATTTGACGAAAAAGGAACTGTTGTTCAGGGTGTTTCAAAATATAATTTATATATTTCTGTGATTGATGCTGACGAAAAAATAAAATCGGGAATGACGGCTGACGCGGACATTATTACTAGCGAACTGACTGATGTTTTGGCTGTACCTAATACTGCGATTAAACCATATCAAAAAGGTCGAGCTGTTAGAATTTTGGATAATAAAGGTAATATTCAATATCTACCGATAAAAATTGGGGTAAGAGGAAAAGAGTTTACACAAATAATTGAAGGAGTTAATGAAGGACAAAAAATTATTGTCTCTCTTACCAGCGAACAAACACCAAAAGCCAGTATGTTTAAAATATAAATGATTAAAAAAAACGATACGCTTTTGATTAGTCTTAGGGGAATATTTAAAAAATACCCAATGGGTAAAAATGATTTTTATGAAGCTTTACATGGTATTGACCTGGATATAAATGAAGGAGAGTTTGTGGCAATTACTGGTCCGTCTGGCAGTGGAAAATCGACTTTAATGCATATATTGGGAGCATTAGATAATCCAACAGAAGGTTCTCAATTTTTTAAGGGTAAAAATATTAGCAGTTACAGTGAAGATGAATTGGCTGATATTAGAAATAAAGAAATAGGATTTGTATTTCAATTTTTTAATTTACTTCCCAAAATGACGGTTTTTAAAAATGTTGAAAGACCGATGCTTTATGGCGGAATACCACCATCAGAACGTAACCAAAGGGTTATGAAGGCGCTTTCGAGTGTGGGAATTGCTGATAAGGCTGACAATCTTTCAAATCATATTTCTGGGGGTCAAATACAGCGAGTGGCCATTGCTAGAGCATTAATTATGAATCCATCAGTGATATTGGCAGATGAGCCGACAGGAAATCTTGATAGTAAAGCTTCTTTAGAAATTATAAATATACTTTCAGATTTAAATAAACAAGGTCACACCATTATTATTATTACTCATGAGGAAGAGATTGCTAATTTTGCTAAAAGAAAAATAAAAATAATTGATGGAAAAATTGTTTCAGATGTTAAAAATAAACCATAAATTATGGAGATAAAAGAAACATTAAAATCAGCGATTGATTCTTTAAAAATAAATAAACTAAGATCATTGCTTACTATGTTGGGAATAATTATTGGTATTGCGGCAGTTATTATTATTTCTTCTGTAGGAAAGGGTGTGGTGACTTACGTTTCTGATGAACTTAGTTCTTTCGGGACAAATTTTTTTCAGATAAATCCAGGAAATAATATGATGAGTGCGATAACTGGTGGTGGAGAACCATTGACGACTGGAGACGTTTCGGCCATTAAAGATGCTAATATTTCTAATATTCAAAACGTGGTGGAATTTTCGATGACCAGTAAGGCAGTTTCGGCAAATGACGAATCTATTCGGGTTAGTGTTTATGGTATGACTCCAGAAGGAGAAACTCTTTTAAAACCAAACATGATTTATGGTGAATTTTTGACGAACGATGATATTAATAGTCGAGTGGCAGTTATTGGTTCGGAGGTGGCGGATAAATTGTTTGGTGAGAATACTGATCCGGTTGGTGAATCAATTAAGATCGATGAAATGCGGTTTTCGGTTATTGGTGTTTCCAAAAGTGGTGGAAATTTATTTGGTAGTTTTTTTAATACTTCAATTACTCTTCCATTGGAAACTCTACAACATCAAATTACTGGAGTTGATGAATTAGTGGAGATTGATGTTGAAGTTAAAAATACTGATTATATTAAAGAAACTATGGATGAAGTGGAGTTAGTTTTGAAAGATTATCGAAAAATTGCTGATGATGAAGAAAATGATTTCATTATGGAAAGTTTTACTGAATCATTAAATATTTTTGAAACTATTACTAATGTGCTTACTCTTTTTATTACCGGTATTTCAGCAATATCGTTGGTGGTGGGAGGAATAGGAGTGATGAATATAATGTTAGTATCGGTTACTGAGAGGACTAAAGAAATTGGATTACTTAAATCAATTGGGGCTAAGCGTAAAGATATTCTTAGCCAATTTTTAGTAGAATCTTCTATTATTACTACTGTTGGTGGGTTTATTGGCATTATCTTGGGAATAGGAATCACGTATTTAGTTTCGGTTTTAGTAGGAATTCCTTTTATTGTTAATATGGTTTGGGTGGTGATTGCCACCATAATATCAATATCGGTTGGTATTATATTTGGCCTATATCCAGCCCAAAAAGCAGCTAAGCTTCATGCAATTGATGCTTTAAGATTTGAGTAATATAATTATTTATGTGGAAATGCAAAAAATGTGGGAGAATTTTTGAAAAAAAAGGACAGATGCATAGTTGTAATAAAATTTCTCTTGAAGAACATTTTAAAAATAAAGACAGTGCAAAAGATTTGTTTGAATTTTTGGTGAAAAAAATTAATAATGAAATTGGAAAATGTAAAATAATTTCTCTCCCCTGTTGTATTCATTTTTTTAGTAATTATGATTTTTTGGCTATTTTACCAAAGAAAGAAAATTTGGAAATTAGGTCTAAGCTGGGTGTTTTTAAAATAAAATCAACTAAAGAAATTGATGACAAATTTATGGATTGGGTAAAGGAATCTTATTTTTTAAAAAAAATAAAGTAAGTTTTTATTATTATTCAGATCGGAGTGCGTCGATGGGATTTAATTTTGAAGCTTTTAGGGAAGGAAAAAAGCTAGCGCCAAATGATACAGCCATGACGACAAAGAATATTTTTATGACTGAAAGAGGAGTTAAAACATATAGAGTAAATTCGTCAATATCTTTTAAGAAAGTGGCGTGTGATATTGGATTTATAATTAACCCTAAGATTATGGCGAGAACTACTGAAAAGATATAACCCCAAAAACCAATACAGGCGGCTTCAAAAGTAAATAATTGAAAGACCATTTTTTTACTGCCACCAAGAGCTTTCATTAAACCGATTTCTTTGGTTCTTTCTAGGATTCCCATCAAAACAGTATTAACAATTCCAAAAGTGGCGACAGCTAAAGAAACAGCAGCGACACCAAGCATTACGGCTCTTAAAATATCTACAATTTGAAACATTTGTTTATTTTGATCTTCATAAGAAGAGGCTTCAATTCCAGTATTTGATAACTTTTCTTTAAATTCAGCCAACTCTGTCTCCGATAAATCTCTGGTGTATATCTGTAAATAATTTGACGACTGAGGATTAACAGATTGAGGAGAAACTATTTGATTAATATGGGTGGCGGTTTCGTAACTTATTTGAAGCGGATAAGTACTTTCACTTTTATGAGTGACACCAGAAATAACTAAAGAAAATTCTCGAGATGTTTTTTGGTTATTATCCCAAACATTAATAGTGACTACTTTACCAACAGCATCATCAGCGTTTAAAAAACCAAGAGGCTCAACATATTCTTGGCTAATTAATATTTGATTAAATTCAGGAGTTTTACCGCTAATTAATTTTGCCGAACTATCAGGATAAATTACACCTGCTGAACCAGTAAATTTTTCATAACCATTTCGAGAAATGGAAGCTAAACTAAGATATTGAGGATAAAAAACATCTTTAATAATAGAGGGATAAGTGTTTTTGAGATAACCAATATCTGATGACCTAAAAACTTGAGTGTCATCTTCTTGATCTGAATCTTTAAATTTAGTAATTTCTCCATATTTATATTTATCTGCACCTTTTTTTGTCAATCTAAAAATCTGAGATGAACCGGTTTCTAAATTATTGGAGACATATTGTTCAAAACCATTGCCGACACTTTCGGCAACTAATAAAGTGATAGACCCAATTATAATTGCCAGAGTTGTCAATATAGTTCTAGTTTTGTTTCTAAAAAGGTTATTATTTGCAGTGGTGATAATATCGTTTATTTTCATAATTTATTGACAATTTTGCCGTCTTTAATCATTATTTGTTTTTGACATTTTTGGGCAAGTTCTTGGTCGTGGGTAACTAAAATGAGAGTAATCCCCTTTTTGTTTAACCCAAATAAAATTTTTTCAATTGTTTCTCCGTTAGTACTATCAAGATTTCCTGTTGGTTCATCGGCAAAAACTATTTGAGGATTTCCTACCAAAGCCCTGGCGATGCAAACTCTTTGTTTTTGACCGCCGGATAAATTTTTGGCCTTATTATTTTTTTTATTTAAGAGATCAACTTCTTCAAGTATTTTTATGCCTTTTTCTTCTCTAATTTTTCGATTATCTTGACCGTTAATTTTTAAAGGTAAAATGACATTTTCTAAAACAGTGTCATTGGGATTTAAAAAAAACTGTTGAAAAACAAAACCAAAACTTTCCCCTCTTAATATTTCTTGCTGTTTTTCTGACATTTTAGAAACATCAGTTCCATTAATTAACAATTCACCTGAGGTGGGTTTATCAAGACAAGCCAAAATATGCATTAGAGTGGATTTGCCGCTGCCAGACTTACCAATGATGGCAACGCTTTCACCTTTATTAATAGTAAAAGAAACACCGTCTAAAGCTTTGCAAATATCATCTTTTTGTCCGTAAGTACGGATAATATTTTTGGCCTCGATAATGGAATTAGTTTTGGTCATAAATTATTTTGAGTAACTGACAGTATCGCCGACTTTTAGACCAGAAAGTATTTCAATTTCTTCGTAATTTTCCATACCAGTAGTTACCTCTCTTTTTTCAGTTGAATTATTGTTGGTAATAGTGACAAATCTTTTTCCCATATCACTAGAGATATATTGGCGAGGTAAAACGAGAGCGTCATTTTTTTCTGATAATAAGACTTCTATTTCTCCGGTCATTCCCAGATGATAATTATATTTTTCCGGTTGGCGAGTATAGATTAATTTCACTTCATATTTGTTGTTGGTGGTGTCAACTGGGTTATAAGAAATGTAATTAACAGTAGCTTCAAATGGTAATTCACGATAAGAATCGAGAGTGATTTTAGCTTTTTGACCAACTTTTAGTTTAATAACATCTTGTTGCCCAACCATAGCAGAAATATATTCAGTAGCTGGATCAACTATTTCAAAATAATCATCGGCATTTGGATAAGAACCAGTTTGAGATGTTGGAGCTTTGGTGACAATTCCTTTAATTGGACTGGATAAATATGATTTTTTAATAGCCATATTTTTTAAATCAACATCAATTACAGAATCATCTAAAGATAATTGAGCTTTATCAACTAACAGCTTCATATCTCTAGCCATAGTTTTATCGGCTTGGTCTAAATATTTGTTATCTTGAGTGGTCTTGTCAAAATCCCATCTAGTAGATAGATAACTATTGAGACTTAATTTTAATGATTTTTCAACTTCACTAGTATCTTGTTTAGCTAAGCCTTGAAATTTTTTAACTTCGTCACCCTCTTTGACTCCAATCCAAGTAATTTTACTATCGCTAATAAAACTTACTTTAGCTTTTGAAGAAGCGTTTAGAGAGCCCGATAAATAAATTTTTTCCTGCAAATTTTTACTTTGAACAGTGGTAGTAATACCTTTTGAATTATTTTTGGATTTTTTTACATTAAAAAATATAAAAGAACCAATTATTATCAAAATAATTAAAATAATTAAAATAATGATTATCTTTTTTTTATTTTTTTTCATAAAATTATTCTTCTATTTCTAGATTTGTTTCTGGTTTAATTTGTAAAATACCTTTTGTTTTATCAATATAAAATTCTTTGGTCTCTTCTTTTAAATCTGGACCATAAACTTGTCCATTAATTCTTAAAAATTTATCGTTGACTAAATTTAAATAGTGGACTTCTTCCCAATTATCTATTTTGGTAAAAGTTTTTTGACTAATAGTTCCGTTTTTTTCGATTAACCAAATAATATAAACTTTATTATTTTCTATAGACCTAACAGCTGTAAAGATATTATAAAAACCATAATCGCTTTGTTTTTCAAATTCTTTGGTCCAGTCAAAATCTTTTATTTTCTTTTTGATACCATCGACATTGATAAGAGTATCCATAATCGCCTTTTCTATTTTGTCGTAATCTTCAGATAAAATATATTTTTCTTTATTGGTTTTATCACTTTTATCACTAATAATTTCGGGTGAGCCTTGATATATTAAAGTTGAATTTTCATTGCCAGTGATTTTAATTTTTTTAGCTTGAGTTTTAATTACACCATTGTAAAGGTCGGTATTGATCTCGGTAATTTTAGTATCAAGCATATTGATCACTGAATTTTGACCAACTTTTATTGAAGCTTTATTCAAAATACCTTCGATTTTAAGGCCGACTCTGTTACCAACTTCGATGTTGATGTTATTTCCATTTGGAAAATACCAGGCATCAATATCGTTATCTAATTTAAGAGAATTGATATTTTTAGTTTTAATTTCAACTCTGACAGTACTGGTATAACCGGAGCAATCATGACAATTAAACCATTTTTCTGATTTGCCATTGATGATAAGTTTTCCATCTTGATAATTTTGATTTAATTCTTTAATCGAATATTGACTACCAATGATTTTTACTTCATTTTCATTACCTTCAATAATTTTGACTTCTTTAACCGAAGAAATATCAATTTCAGAAACTTTGCCGATTTTAAGAATTTCAGAATTTGACTCATCGATGTAATTAATATATTTCAAATGTTGGATGGAATTATTTAAACTATCTTTGTATTGGGGATAATTTATTTTGGCGATACCAGAAAGAACAACTAGAGATGCTATCCAGATAATTAATAAGATTATTATTTTTTGGACGGAGACGCGCCATTTTAATCTCATTAAGCTGTCGGCTAGATCAATTATAAAGATAAAGGGAGTTAATATAACTAAACCGAGGGCAACATAAGCGATTTCTAACCAAGGAGCTCTAATGGCTTTTAAGAAACTAAAATCGAAATATGGCATATTTGGATAAAGATAGACAAAAATCATTCCGATTGTCACTGCCATTATGGTTAAAATGGTGAATATTAAGGCGAAAAAACCGCTTATTTTCCAAAACCAAATCCAGCAAAATTTAATGACATTACTAAAAAAAGAAAATATTTTTTGAATAATATTTCTGGTTTTAGCTTCAATATTAGAAACGACTTTGGAAGTTTTTTCTTCAACAGCAGTTTGAAGTTCATTAACAGTGGTGGGCTTGCCTTTCATCTCTAATTTTTCCCAATTAGTTTTAGCTTCGGGAATAATTAACCAAGAAGCGATGTATAAAATAACAGCTAGCCATGTTGTGGAAGGATTGAAAAATAGAATTAATAGAACAATTCTAATAAAAATAGATTTGATTCCAAAATACCAACCAAATCCAGCAGCGGCACCGGTTAGAATTTTATTTTCTGGATCACGAAATAATTTCTTTTTTATCTTTTCAGTTTCGGTTTTAGTTTCTATTTCTTCGTCTTCTCCAGTAATATCATCAACAGTTCCCATCTCTTCAATAATTTTTTCAACATCAATAATTTGTATTGCTTTTTTAGATTTATTAATAATTTCCTCAAATTTTTCGGCAATTCTGGCCTCAATATCGTCAATTACTTCAAAAGAACTTTGATTTTTAAAATATTTTTTAATGGAATTGAGATACTCTTCTAATTTATCATAGGCATCAATATCCAAATAAAAAATTTGTCGATTTAAATTAACACTGATGGTTTTTTTCATTTTATTTTTTGTTTAAAGAAATAATTGATTTGTTTAAATTCGACCAAATTTCCATTGATTTTGATAGTTTATTAATCCCCTGTTGGGTTAAATGATAATATTTTCGAGGAGGACCATTTTTTGATTCTTTCCATTCATATTCCAAGTCGCCTTCGTTCTTGAGACGGCTTAATAAAGGATATAAAGTTCCTTCAACTACTAATAATTGACTGTCTTTTAGTTTTTTAAGAATATCACTGGCATAAACAGAACCTTGTTTAATTACCAACATAACCGCCAATTCAAGAAGGCCTTTACGCAGCTGTGAATTTTGTTCATTAGTATCTTTCATTTTATAAGCTGATTATACACCAGGTACTAGGTGATGCAAGATAGTAAAACTTTTAATAATTTTTTAATCTATACATGTTTTTATATGTACATGTATAAAAAAATAGCCAAAGTTAGTTTTACAATTTTTATTGTCATATTAATTTTTAGTTCTTTGGCGGCGGCGGCGTATTTTTATAAGCAATATAAAGAAATTAAGGAAAATCCGAATAAAATTTCAACTGATGAAATCAAATCACTTACTACAGTAATTAGTAAATTTATGGATTTGCCAGTAGATGAAACACCGACATTGGCGACAGTAACTGATAAAGAAAAGTTAAAAGACCAAGATTTTTTTAAAAAATCAGAGAATGGGGACAAAATACTGATTTATGCTAATGCAAAAAAAGCAATTTTATATCGTCCATCAACTCAAAAAGTTATAGAATTTGCTCCCTTGCTGATTGGTAATAGTGATCAAAATACCACACCAACTGAGATACCAACTAAAACGCCCGCTGAAACACCAACTGAGATACCAACTAAAACGCCCACTGAAACACCGGAAAATTAAACATGAAAAAAATATTAGTAACAATATTTTTAGTTGTTAGTTTATTTTTAAATTTTGGTTTGATTAAAGTTTTGGCGTCGTCGGGAAGTATTATTGGAAGTAGTGCCTATGCTTGGGGAGAAAATATGGGATGGATTAATTTTTTGGCCAATGGAGGAAATATTTCTGTTACTGATTCAACCGTAACTGGATATGCCTGGAATTCTAATTATGGATGGATTAATCTATCTCCATCTACTAGCGGTGTAACTAATAATTGTTCTGGAATTTTAGGTGGATATGCTTGGTCTGGAACATTAGGATGGATTAGTTTTTCTGGGGCAAAAATTGACTCTAGCGGTAAATTTACTGGTACAATTGGGACATCTGGCTCGACAGCAGGAAGAATTAGTTTTGATTGTGCAAATTGCGATGTAAAAACGGATTGGCGACCAACATGTGTTTCAACTTTTATTACTTCAACCTCTACAACCTCTACTGGTTGGGCAGCACCAGCCTGTACTGCAACTAAACCAGGAAGTGCACCAACTATTACTAATACAGTAAATGGAGATAATAGTATTACTTTAACTTGGTCAAAAGCAAGTAATCCATTTACTCATTATTTAGTAGCTTATGGAACTTCTTCTGGATCAATTGAATATGGTAATCCAAACGTAGGAAATGCTGATACCACTAGTTATACAATCAGAGGATTATCTGGTGGAACTAGATATTACTTTAAGATAAAAGCTATTAATGACTGTATGCCAGGTGATTGGTCAAATGAGGTATCAAGTATTCCTGTTGGTGAAACAAGAGCCGTGGTTACTGTTGCTGAGGGTTTTGTTCCTGCTTCAGAAATTAGTAATCGACTTTTTGATATCGCCCTAATTGTTGATAAAACACAAATTACTAGTGTATCTGAATTAACTGCTAGAGTAACTTTTGTTAGTTTTGGAAATAAAGATACACCAGTAGAAATGACATTTACTATAGTTGATGAAAAAGGAAAAGAATATTATAGATCAGCTGATAATACAACAATACAAACAGAAGGAGTCTTTAATAAAACATTTGAAGGATTGTTATTAGATAAAGGTAAATACACATTAGTATTAAACACTCTTTACAACACTAATATTAGAGATGAATTTAAACAAGGGTTTGAAATTGGAATTTTTTCAGAAAACAAATCATTAATGGTACTTATTGGAGGATTGGTTGCTTTAATATTTATTTCTTGGATTATTGGATTGGCGGGAAAGAAGGGAAAGAAAAAGGTGTAAAATACAAAATATGGTTTCTAAAAGAAAATGGCTAAGGTTTGATTTGCATATGCATACTACTAAAAGTGACGGAAAAAATATCACCAAAGAAATGTTGAAAACAGCAAAAAGAAGAGGTTTGGATGTGATAGCAATAACTGACCATAATGTTCCTAATAAATTCAATCTTGAAAGAATAAGGAAAAAATATGGTATTTATGTTATTTCTGGTTGTGAATTATCATTTTTATCGGGGCATTTACTAGTCTTAGGGTTGGATTCAGAATTGATAGAAAAAAAATTAAAACAATATAAAATTAAAGAGAAAACTTGTTCGGTTATTGCCAGAAAAAAAACGATTAGAGGAATATTGCAATATTTTGTGGATAATGGCGCATTGATTATAGCGGCTCATCCAAAAATACCAACAGGAATGATGTCTTTAAGAGGGAATTTTTTGGCAGAGCTTTATGAAAAAGGTTTAATTCATGGAGCAGAGATTCATAATGATGACATAGAAAAAAAATTTAAAAGAAAACTTTATCGTGTTTGGCATAATTTGGCTAAAAAATTTGTTCTTAAACTGGAAATTCCCGCTTATTCCAATAGTGATGCACATATTAAAAATAGAATTGGAAATAGATTTAATATGATTAAATTGGATGACCCAACGAAGTTATTGGAAACTTTAAAAAAAGGGAAAATTGAAATTAGACATGGAACTAGAAGTGATTTGTAAATATTAATGTTAAAATCAATTATGTTTTGGAGTGTTCTTTTTTCATTATTTTTTATTTTTAAACCGGTTGTTTTGGCCGATAGTCCGAGTATTTCTTGGGATAGTTGGGGGGCAAGTGAAGCAAGGCGAGGTGAACAATTTGATATTAATGTTAAATTAAATAATGTTTCAGTGGGAAATACTTATCACGTTAGGGTTTATGGTGGTCAAACTGAAAGTTCTACAAATACGTCGTGTTTAGTAGAAAATTTATATAACGGTAATTGGCCAAATGGTTGTGGTACAGACATTAATGTAATGCCTTATGTTACCGGTAATGATAATTTAACTATGCGTTTACGAGTAGGTACTTCGGCATCTTCGGGAACTTATTATTTATATGCTTATGTTCCAGAATTAAACTTAACTAGTGTTTCTAGAACTATTAAAATTAACGATCCTCTTACTCCAACTTCTACTCCAACACCAACACTTACTCCAACACCGACTTTGGCGGTTACATTAACACCTACACCGACGCCGACTAAGATTTTAACACCGACGCCAACTTCGGCCCCTGTAATTGAACCGACTGTGGTCTTAGAACCGACTGCTGCTATGGTGTCCGAAGGAATCACACAAACTCCTGTTGATTCCTCTAAAAAATCGAAATCGTTTGCGGATTATTTGCCAATTATTCTAGTGATCCTCGGTTTAGTAATGTTTATTGGGCCGGTTTTTGGTCCGAAAATTGTGGAAAAAATTAAATCAAAAAGAAAAGGTCCACCACAGGAACCACCACAATTATTAGAACATTTTAAGTCACAGCAGCCGACATCAGTTAGAGAAATAACTTCTGACGGAGAAGATATTCCATTAGAAAGATAACAGGATTATGATTTGGAAAAAACCGCATATTTCAAAAATTTATGAAGCATTGACAGTGATTGCTGATGACAGAATGGAAATAAATGGCAATAAGGCTAAATGTTATTTGCCGTCTGGTGATAAATTTTACGATGTTAAATATGATCCTAATACTGGAGGTATGATGTCAAATGATAATTCGGCTTATTACACTTATTCTTTAAGTTATCCAATGATTGCCTTTTTAATGTTAATTGGCAAAATTCCCTATGAACAAAAATTATTAGAAATTTTGCAGAATATTTGCTGGGAGGATATTAATAAAAAATTTAAAAATGATTATGATAAATCTATTAAATTAGTTTTAGGAGAATTAAAAAGCGAAGGTGAAGATGTTGATTTTATTAGAAGAGAAATCGATAAAATTTATAATTTTGTTGGTAAATTAGAAATAAAAACTTTAGGAAAATTAGAAAGGCCACCAAAGAAATAACCTATTTTTTAGTGCTTGAAGATGTGGAAGTTGCTGATCCAGTAGTAGTGGCAGAATTAGTGGCGATTGAGGTAGGAATTGGTGTAGGAAGAATTAGGTTTTCTGATTCAAGCCTGTTTAAAACATTCCAGTCAATGCTTTTGTAAGATATAAAGCCGGCATATAATAATAATCCGAGTAAAATAAAAACAATAGTGTTGCCGATATAATCTGGTTTTTTATTTTCTTCTGTCATATTTTATTTTACTATTTTACTCGAGTAATTGTATAAGTATTAGGGTAGGCTAAAAAAATAGCAGGAGATTCTTCTAGAAGATATTTTTGGAAATCCTGATAAATTGCTTTCCTTTCTATTTGGTCAATGGCAAATCTGCCGTCTTCTAAAAGTTTGTCAATGCGAGAATCATTGAGTTTAGTTAAATTACTTTTTCCGATTTGAGTTGAATGCCAAAAAAGATATTGATCTGGATCATGAGGAATGCTGCCGTAGGTTAAAATGACATCAAAATTTTCGGTGTCGATTTGATTAATAATAGAAATATTGGTTTTTAAACCGAGAATACTTTCCCAGGATTTTTTAATATCTTCAGCAATTGATAATAATCTTCGATCACCGACAATTAAATTAATGGAGTCGATTTTATTGTTTTGAAAAAGTTCTTTAGCCCGAGTGGTATCGAAATTATATTCCTTAACGCTGGGATTATATGCCCATGATTCAGGGGAAATTGGACCAAGACATCGTTCGTTTTGATCTTTAGTTTTTGGGGTGGCATAGGCTATAGCTTGACGGAGTTGTTTGTTGTTAATTTTTTGAGTATTAAAAAAAAGAGCTGAATATTTTTCATTGGTTTCAATTTTTTGAGATATTTTACTATTACTCCACTTTGATAATTCTTCTGGAAGAGAACTAATTTTTATTTGATCAACGTCGCCTAATTTATAGGCATTAATTAAATCGGCCTCATCTTGATAAAAATAATAGATTAATTTGGGAAGATTGTCTTTGGTTGGTGTAAGATAAAGAGTTTTTAAGTAACCCTCTTGGAGGGAATATTTTTTAATTTTATATTGACCTAAACCGATAGTATTTTTTTTAAACAAAGGCTTACTTAGAACCGATAGAATAGGAGAAAACTCTTTTTCAAGACTAACCTTAATCTGATTTTCGTTTAAAATACTAATTTTAATTCCGGAAATAGATGAATAATCAATATCACTGGCGATTAGTTTTTTTCCATTATGCCAAAAAATATTATCTTTAAGTGTAAAAACGTAGTCTTTGTTTTCATTTTCAACATTTAATGATTCGACAATAGGAGAGATAACGGCTTTGTCATTCTCAGAATTGATAGTTAGACCGTAGCTAATTTGATTGGCAATATTGTCAGGAAGATTTTTTAAAGTATAAAGACCTTCAATACCAATGGATTCTTTTTTAAAAATAGGAAGATTAATAAAATTAATAATTTCTTTTCTAAAAAAAATGGCACAAAGACCAACAATAATTATTATTAAAATAAGCAAAATTTTTCTCTTAATAAAAGAGACAAAATAGGCAATTTTAAAATGAAGTTTGTTAAGCAAGATGGTTTATAAAAGAGTTTGAATAACTGATGAAATTAGAAAAAGAACAATGATAAAAATAGTGAAATTAAACATAATTTTTTCCCATCCCCTCTTTTCAACTGTAGTGGCAGAAAGAATATTTGATCGAGATTCAGTGTCACCATTTGATTGAAGAAAAATGAGGGCACTTAAAAGAATGGATAATATTATTTGAATAATAACTAAAGTAGTTTTCATTTTTTAGGTTTGCTCTTGTGCAAAATTGAATTATAAATATATAAAATTGTACCAACAGTGAAGGAACTTAGTAAATAAGCCCAAAAATTATTGACATGGTAATTATACTGGGAGATGTATATATTTCCTATCTGAAAATCGGCAATAAAGAAAACAGCTAAATATAAACCAAGGGTGTCAATAACAATTCTAAATAAACCTAAAGTTAAGATATTAATTGGAATCAAGAGAATTTTGATTATGGGTTTTAATAGAAGTTCAAAGATGGTTAAAATAATGGCGACTTTGACGATAGTCCATGGGATTTGTTGAAAATAAAAATTTTGCCAAATAAGATTGGCGGTGACGATGGAAAAACTGAAGAGAATAATATATCTGAGTATTTTTTTCATTTTTTATGTTTTTTGTTACTGTTTAATATTATACCGCCAAGACCTAGTAAAGTGATGATTAAACCGATAAAAATAATTAAATTTAAGTAATATTTAGGATTAGAAATAGAGATTTGATTAGAGGTGGTGTTTAATGATTCGACTTTAATTTTTATATTTCTATTGGCAGGATTTAAAACTTTTAAAAACTGATAGTTCGGCAAAGTTATCTCAATAGATGAAAATGGCGGTAAAATAGGAATTTTTTGTTGCCAATTTAAATTGGGAATACTGATTTTTAAATCAGAAATGGAATTGTTATTTTGGTTAGAAATTTTAATTATTGTGGGTTGGTAGATTTTTTTATTTAGAGAAATTATTTTAAGGTTTTCGTGGTTGGCCTGTAATTCTTGAGTGGCAAATTCAACTTCAATAGTTTTAACATTGTGATTATTTTTATAACCGCCAGGTGGAAGTGGTTTTTCACTATCTAGACCATGAAAAACAAATACGAAATGATTGGGGTCAAGGTCTTTAAAAAAATCAACACCATTGGTAGTTTTTTCCCAAGTAGGGTCAACAGAAACCCATGATTGTTTATCTTGGTCGTAGTATTGAGGCCAGGCATGGAGAATATCGGCATTAGCATTAATTGGTTTAATTTTGGAATTATTAGTGTAAGCAAAACCTTCGACTTCGCGGGCGGGAATACCTTTAGCTCTAGCCAGTGTTACAAAAAGATCGGTAAAATCGGTACAAATTGATGTGTTTGGTGAGAGCAAAGTGTTTAGTGCACCTTTACGTTCGGAGGCGTTGATTGAATTGTAATCATAATTAAGAGTGTTAACAGTGTAATTGTAAATATCTTTGACGGTTTTAAGAGAACTGACGATTTGTTTGATAGAAGGATCGTTAATGGGCCAAAAATTTTGTTCTTTCAAATAATTGTCTTCATTAATTGAAGAGCTAATGTTATTTGGAATAATTTTGGCTTGGCCGGAAACATTGATTTCTAATTCCTGATTGCTGGTTAATTTATATTGAGCTAACCAATTACCATCAGTATCGATTCTAATATTTAAAGGTTGAGGTGATATTTCTTTATAAACTATTTTTTGATTATCGGTTTCTGGAGGAATGGTAATTTCTAAAATTTGTGGTTGATTAGTAGTATTTTCTAAAAAATATTTAAAATGAAAATCAAAAAGTTGATAATTACCAAAAATTAAAAATATTTTTTGATTGGAGTTATTAAAAAATATTTGAGTCTGATTATTTAAAGGAACTGAATTTTTGGGGTTTGACGAGGAAAAAGAAAGATTTCCAAAAGAATTGGGAACCAATACAGTTATTTCGTTAGTATCGTTAGATTTTATGTTTTTGTTTTCTGGAACAGAAACTTCCCAAATGTTCCCCTTTTGAGTAGCTAATTTGGGAATAGTGTAATTTAAATTAAATTTGGTGATTTTGTCTTTACCGAGATTGTTGTTATTGAATTTGATGTCGATAGTATTAAGATCATCTTGATGGTCAGTTTTTTGAATAATATTTCCTTGACTATCGGTGCCGGTGATATTTTCTAGGGCTGGACCGGATAAAATTAGTTGGTAGACAGTGGGATAAATTTCAGAAAAATTATTAATTAGTTGAACTTCTTGATTAACGACGGCATTGCCTTGATTATCGATTTGATAAATTATTTTTTGTTGGGTTTTAAATTCGTCAGCAGCATTAGCGGGATTTACGGAAAAAAATAGAAAGGAAATTAAAAAAAATAGAAACATAGAGATAGTCTAATATAACATTTGATGGCTTTATTTTTTTGACAAAAAAAAATACCGGCAAATTTGTTTTTACACAAACCTGTCGGTATTAAATAGGACGGGCAATAAAACTCAAAATAAAATGTTTTGTTTTTATTGGTTACTAGCCATACTATAGACATGTTCGTTTGATAATGTTTCCGATTTCTTCTTAAGAAAAATAGGAGGTTTTACCTTGCCTATGCCAATACCAAGTTGAAGCAATTTTTCTAGTGTGTAATGCAATTTAGTTAAATGATTGTCTTCAACCGGAATTTTAAAATCTTTAGGTAATCCATTTAACATTGTTTCGATTTCGGGTTTATGTTGCTGTAAACGGTCTTGATTGAAAATTGCTAGATTAGTGATGCCTTCGGCTTTAATGCAATTATTAAAACCATCATTTTCTTGGAGTAGACAGTCATCAAAGATTTTTTCGACGATATCCATTATTTTTACCTCACTTTCTTCCTTTTGTTTTTTTTGAGTTTTATTGATTTTAAAGGAACGGATTTTATTTTATTAAATTTCAGCTTTTTGGTTGTTTAATAAAAGTGAGAGATTTTATCGATAAAACGGTCATTTGTCAAAAAAAATGATAAATTTTAATTTACATCATTGACTTCGGGTATTGTTCGCGTATCATTTGTCTATGGCAACAATTCTTTATAAAAGGCAAAAACAAATTTTAGATTATATTGAACAAAATATTTTGAAATATGGATATGCACCGACACTAACAGAAATTGCTCAACATTTAGGCCTTTCTTCATTGGCAACGGTTCATGAACATTTGGCGGTTTTAGAAAAAAAAGGATTAATTAGAAGATATCGTGGGGCGGTTAGAGGGATTGAAGTTTTAGATAAAATTAAAGAAGAAACTGAAAAAATAGCAGCATCTTTTATTGAGCTACCAGTTTTGGGTTTTATTGCTTGTGGTGAGCCAATTGAGCCATATACTGATCCAAATGCAACGATTGGAGTAAATTCAAATTTAGTAAAACCAGGAGACCAATCTTTTGTTTTACAAGCCAAGGGAGATTCGATGATTGATGATGGAATTTTGAGTGGTGATTATGTGGTGGTTAGAGAACAAAAAAATGCTAATAATGGCGACATTGTAGTGGCAGTGTTAAAAAATGGATTTGCCACTTTAAAACGGTATTATCGAGAAGCGAGCAGAATTCGGTTACAACCAGCAAATACAACCATGTCCCCTATTTATGTGACAGATGTGGAAATTAGAGGAAAAGTGGTGGCAGTGATTAGACAGTTTAATTAAGCGGTATAATAAATAATGTTATATATAATTGCAACGCCGATTGGGAATTTGGGGGATATTACGGTTAGGGCTTTGGAGACTTTAGAAAAAGTGGAATATTTGCTTTGTGAAGACACTCGAAACACCGGATTATTGTTAATTAAATTGGGAATAAAAAATAAGCCAAAACTAATTTCTTTTTATGACGAAGTGGAAGAACAAAAAATTCCAGAGGTGGTTAAATTATTACAAGACGGAAATGAAGTTGCTTTAGCAACTGATGCGGGAACACCAATTATTTCTGATCCGGGGTGGAGATTAGTTAAAAAATGCCGTAATTTAGGCATTCCTTATACTTCTTTACCGGGGGCATGTGCGGCAATTAATGCTTTAGTATTATCGGGAATTCCATCGGGAAGATTTATGTTTTTGGGATTTTTGCCAAAAAAGGATGGCGAAAGATTAAAAATATTGGAAAGATATAAAGAATTTGATGGGGCTAAAATTGTTTATGAATCCCCTTTTAGAGTTAAAAAATTGGAAGAACAGGTTAAAAAAGTTTATGGAAATGATGTTCAAATTGCGATCACTCGAGAAATGACGAAAAAATTTGAAGAAGTTTTATCGACTGTCAATAAAGAATTAAAAGGTGAAATGACAGTTATTTTTTATTAATATTTCTTTTTTCAGCCCAGGCAACAACATCGCGGGTGGCATCGATAGCATCGGGACTAACAGAAATACTGGTGGCTCCCCATCTAACTAGTTTTTCTACTAATTCAGGATAATTACTTGGGGCTTGTCCACAAATTGAACAGGTAATGCCGCGTTTTTTGGATTTAGTGACCAATCTTTTTAAAGACCAGAGAACAGCGGGGTCCATTTCATTGAAATTTTTAGCGACTTCATTATTATCGCGATCGAGACCAAGAGTGAGCATGGTTAAATCATTACTGCCAATGGAAATACCGTCGATACCAACATCGATAAATTTATCTAAAAGAATGACATTGCTGGGAATTTCGGCCATCATTAAAAATTTAAAAGAGGGTGAGCGTAAAAGTCCAGCACTGATAACTATTTTTTTAACATCAGCCAATTCTTGTGGAGTGCGAACAAAAGGAATCATTAGCCAGAGATTTTTGTAACCATATTTAGTTCTGACTTGTTTGATGGCTTCGAGTTCCATATAAAAAACATCAGGAGAACTGATATAACGAGAAGCGCCACGAAAACCCATTAACGGATTTGGTTCTTCTGGTTCGTATAATTTACCCCATTTTAAAGAGCGATATTCGTTAGTTTTAAAATCGGTGGCGCGATAAATAACTGGCCTGGGGCTAAAACTTTTACAAAATTTAACCATTTCTTTGGCAAGTTTATTGATGTATGCTTTTTCCTTACCTTCGGCTATAATTCTTTTTGGGTGAATGCCGATGTTGGCTAACATAAATTCGGCTCGTAAAAGACCAATACCATCGACGTTTCTTTTAGAGATCATTTCGGCCAAGTCTGGTTCGCCTAAATTAACATAAATTTTAGTGGCTGTTTTGGCAGTTGATGATTGTTTTTTAATTACTGGTGCATTTTTATCAATTAAATTTCCTTTCCAAATTTCTCCAGTTGTTCCATTTAAGGTGACAATATCTCCTTCTTTTAAAAATTTAGTGGCGATTTTGGTGCCGACAACACAAGGAACTCCTAATTCTCGACTGACGATGGCGGCGTGAGAAGTTTGTCCGCCTTTGTCGGTGATAATACCGCTGACTATTTTCATAGCTGGGACAAAATCGGGAGTAGTCATAGAGGTAACTAAAATTTGACCTTTTTTGACTCTATTAATTTCTTTTGGACTTTTAATAATGATAATAGTGCCAGAGGCAGTGCCAGGACTGGCTTGTTCTCCGGTAAGGTCAGGTTTTTGAATTATTTTGGTGGTTTGGATATCGAGGGTTTTTTGATTAGAGACGACAGTAGTAATGGGACGAGTTTGGACAATAAAAAGTTTGCCTTTGTTATCAATAGCAAATTCAATATCTTGAGGTTTGCCATAATGTTCATGGAGTTTTTGACCGATTTTGGCAATTTTAATAGCCATGGTAGTATTAATTTTGTTTTTATTTTGTTTAAATTTAGGGACAATAATTTCTTTAGTTTCATGTTCAGCTCGAATTAATTCGGTTTTTTGTTCAACATGATTTTCAGAGATAACAGACCAATCGTTTTTATTGATGATATATTGATCAGGAGAAACGGTTCCTTGGACAATATATTCACCTAAACCCCAAATGGTTTCGACAATAATTTGATTTTTTTCATTGGTGACAGGATTAACAGTAAACATGACTCCAGAAATATCAGATTGAATTAATCTTTGAACAGGAACAGCGACACCAATTTTAAAATGGTTGTAATGTTTTTTGACTTGATAAAAAATTGATCTGGGAGTGAAAAGACTGGACCAGCAATCACGGACACGATGGAGAACATTGGTTTCACCAGTAACATTTAGAAAAGTATCACCTTGTCCAGCAAATGAAGCGTCGGCGGTGTCTTCGGCTGTAGCTGAAGTACGAACAGCTACAGGAACATCTTTTAAACCACCAAAATCAGAAAGCTTTTTATAAGCCGCCATGATTTTAACAGCGGTTTGATGATTGATAGGGCTTTTTTTAATAATAGATCTTATTTGTTTGGAAGCATGTAGAAGTTGGTCTGGTTGATCAACATCAGTTGTTTTTAAAATATCGGCTATTTTTGGCTGAAGATTATTTTCTTTGATAAATTGAAAGTAAACATTAACCGGTACAACAAAACCATTAGGAACTGGAATTCCTAAATTATACATTTCACCTAAATTTGCACCTTTACCTCCAACTAGATTTACATCGTCAAAACCAATTTCTTTAAACCATAAAATGTCTTGATCTTTCATATATAAAATAATACAGATTTATTAAATAAAAAGAAAGAGACGTTTATGTAATTAGCAGACAATACGTTTGATTGCTAACTAAACCTATTTTTTTAAATTAACCTGTCTTTAGGGTAAAAATTGACTATATCAAAATAAATCAAACTATTCTTTCCAGCCTCGATTGTCTTGTTTTCTAATTTCTTCGGTTTCATTGGGGCGACTGTAGTCGTCTTGGTAGCGAATAGTGGTGCCTGTTTCTGGAGTGGAGCCTTCTAGAATGATAGCGTTTTTGATTCCAGCCATTCGGTGAATTGTTCCAATTGGAACATTGTAACCTTTTTTAATTTCCATATGAATAGTTTCTAAATGATCTAAATCTGGTCCAACAATCAAATCAGCCTCCCCTTCTATTAATACAAATGTTTCCACTTTTTCGGTATGTGATTGAAGAGATAAACGGTGACCATTGTTTATCTTAATTTGTTTAAAAGTGTAATTTAAATTTTCTGGAGTGTAAATTATTTCTTCTCCCCAAGGTTTAATAATATTTTTTGTGTAAAATAATTCTTTTAGATCCATATTTGGATTTTAACATTTTAATTATTTGGTTAAATTAACCAAGATGCGTTCTAAAGCTAATTCTTTAGGAATGGTTAATTCCCCTGTTTTGTTTTTAAAATCCAATTCAATTAATTGAAGATAAATTCGTTTTGTGGTTTGTAAATCAAATTTTGGATAAGAGGTTAATTGTTTTCGAAAATTATTTTTCAAAAAATAAAGAAAAAGGTCATAAAGACCAAAATCAATAACTTGATGATAAAGTGGAATAACTTTGGTGATATTTTTTGGTTTAATGGAATTAAGACAAGAAAATAACTTGTTGTCGAGGGGAAAGTTTTTAACTTGGGCAGTTTTAAAAGTTTTAAGTTGGGTTGGAGTTATGGTTTTGTCTTGCCAAATAACAACATCGATATTTTCAATTTGATTAATTAATTTATTGATTTGATCAATTATTGATTTATTAGTGGAGAATAAATTGCTTATGCTTAGTATTTTTTTACTATTAAAAAGGGATGATTCTTGGAGAAAAAGATTTACTTGATCTACAGTAATGTTTTTGGAATCTAAGCGAAGAATGTCGATATTTTTGTTTTGATCCAAAAAATCACTGAATGATCGGCGGCTTTCAAGTTGGTTGTCGCCGTGGAAGATATAAATCATTAGGATAGTTTATCAAAACAAAACCTCTCTGTCCTTCAGACATCTCCTCCCGCAATAGCGGGACTAACGCCTTAAAAAAGGGAGAAATTAATTTGTTTGATGAAAAACTCGATATGTTTTGATAAAATACCTTTGTCACTAAATGGCTCCATCGTCTAGTGGTTAGGACTCCTGGTTTTCATCCAGGCAATCGTGGGTTCGACTCCCACTGGAGTCACAAAAATAATTCTAAATTAAAAGCTTTTATGTTGTGTGATTTTGATAAAGTGTATACATTTTGATATATTTTCACCTAATAAAGATCGATAAATCGGATAAAAAGTTATTCTAAATTTATTGATTTATTTATTGTTTCTCGCACATTAATCACACAAAAATCAAATTTGAAAGGAAGAGTGAAATGGAAATTGCAAGAGTACTTCGGGTTATTGGTAATTTATTCATTAATGCAGGTTGGTTGTGGGTTTTTTCTTCGCTTGGTTGGATTAGTTTTAATGTGGAAATTTCTCTTTGGCAAGTATTTATAATGACAGCACTTGTTGCTTGGTTGGTGGAGGTAATCTTTGATTGGTTATATTTAACTTTCATATTTACTACCTGTTTTATAGGATGTTTAACACTACCAATAATGATGTTTATCCAAGGTTGGATTATTCTTTGGGCTACTTCAAGCCTAACTCATTGGTTTACTATCAACTTCTCATTTTTTTGGATTGGATTATTGATGAGTATTGCGTTTGGGTGGGTACATATTCCTAAGATAAATTCGAAGCGACAAGATTAATAAACCCCCTTAACTGAGAAACATTTTTATACCATTATGGTATAAATCTAAGTTTTAAAGTGGGGGTATTTTTTTTGCTGTGTTAAAATTGCCTACTATATTGATTTACTAGTATCGCACTAGATCTAATTGATACAGTTCTTTGATAATCTGAATATTTTTAAAATTAGTGAGGAGGAAAAGGGGTTGAATATTGCCAATAAGTTGACGGTTTCTCGTATCTTTTTAATTCCATTTTTTTTAGTATCTACTGTAGTGGCGTGGAAAATACAGGATGCATGGTGGTTAGTTGCTGCAATTTATTTTTTGTCTGGATTAACAGATTTATTAGATGGTCCAATTGCTCGTTATTTAAAACAGGTGACGGATTTTGGGGCTACATTTGATCCAATAGCTGACAAATTGACAATGGTCGCAGGATTATTGATAGCAAATGAGTCTGGTTTGTTAACTTTTTGGGTACTTTGGATTGTTTTTTCTAGAGAGTTTTTAGTGGATTTTATCCGATTACTTATCAAAGATAAAAATAATGAGGTAGTATCTGCTAGTAATTGGGGTAAAGCAAAAACTTTTTCTCAATATGTCGGATTAATAATGCTTTTTATTTCAGCTAGTGGTGTTAACTGGTTATTAATTCCAGGACAATTGGTCATGTATACCTCTACTGCGATTGCTATTATTGGTTTAATTGGCTATCGTAATCTTTTTATAAATAAAAAAAATATTTCAAAAAAATCAGAGTAAGGGTACTTTAAGGCTGTAGATTTTGCACAGAAATGTGTTTATAAAATCTACAGCCTTTTTTTTTGTTAATTTTGGATCAATTGTTTAATTAGACGATCTTTGTGTCGATAGATAATTAAAATAGTGGTAAATAAAACTGGATAAAATAGTTGACGATCAACAAAATAAACCATAAAAACGGCTAAAATCTCACCTATGAGTCGGCCGGCTATTTGGTCAGAAATGGCCTTAAAAATAGTTTTAAAAACGAAAGATTGTTTTTTTATAATTCTGATAATTAGTTCAGTAATAACTGACCCAAGAAAAACAGTGATGAGCCAATAAAAAAAAACTGGCCAATTTAAATACATTAAAATTCCCATTAAAGATGAGGCTCCCCTGCCGCCTTTACCTTTGAGCCAGATTGGATAATTATGTCCTAAAACAACAAAAAATGAAGCCAAGGTGATAACTAAAACTGAATTTGGTATTAAATATTGGGTGATTATTATTGCAAAAATTGCTTTGGCGCAGTCGGTTAACCAGACTATAAGAAAAGCGATAATGGCCAGTGTTAATCCTTTGTTTTTTTTGACCATTCGTAAGGTATTCATGGCTCCCATATTGCCGGATTCTTCTGATCGAACATCTTTTTTAGCGAACAATTTGACAATAATTAAGGCAGTTGGAAAACTACCAAAAAGATAGGCGATTAAACAAATTTGAAGATAATTCATTTTTTAGATGGTTTTAGTATTCCAATAATAAAAGTGCCAGGGCCAGTGTGAATACCAATAACTGGTGACAAAATTGTTTCTTGAATAATTTTAAAACGATTTGGGTCGAGCATCTGCTTAATTTTTTTTAATTCCAAATCATCATCACCATGTTGAATAACTAATTTTAATGGGCCGTTTGATGAATAATATTTTTGATTAAGATAGTGAACAAATAAGGTTGATAAAGGTTTGTCTCCAAAGTATATTTTTTTGAGAGAAATAGTTTTAGTGGTTAATAAAAACATTGGTCTAATTTTTATTTTTTGAAAAAAATGAGCTATTTTGGCGATTGTTCCATTAACTCTTCCTCCAGTAGTAATCCAAATTATATTTTTTGGAGTACCAAAAGTGTCAATATTTTTTGTAAAAGACATTAATTGTTTTTCAATTTGTTTATAAGTATATTCTTGTTCAATTAACTTAACAGCTTTTATGGTTAATAATGATTGACCAGGTCCAAATTGTTTTAAATCAGGAATAATGATTCTTTTTTGATCTTCATTCGATAATAATGAACGAGCTTGAATTGCGGAATTGTATGAACCGGAAATAACGGTTGAGGCAGTAATACAAATAACATAATTATATTTTTGTAATTGTTCTTTAAAACTATTGTAAAAACTTTGTAATGTTGGTTGTGAAGTTTTAGGCCAACCATATTCTTCAGTTTTATCTTTAAAAAGTTCCATTTTTTGGTAAATAGAGAGATTTTTATAAGAAGATTTTTTGTCTACTTTTTCCCAAGATGTTTTAAAAGGAACAAAAACTATATCGTGTTTAATTGCAAAATCGATATCTAAGCCAGAAGCGTCATCTACAACCAAACCAACCGATTTTTTGGAATTTTTTATTTGATCTATTTGTTGAGTCATATCAGTGGTTCGCATGTGAACTACTGACCCAAAGGTGGAAATTAATTCAACGACATTGTCCGGTGTATCGGTGTGAATATGAATTTTTATTTTTTGATTGGCTTCGATAATATCAAGACAATCACCATAATTGATTAGTTGCTTAATGATTGTTTTTTTGTTGGTAGTTAGAGATTCTAATAATGAAATGACTTCGTAGCGGTGGGAAATAATTTGAAAAAAACTGCCAGTTTGGATGACGGGTTTTTTATCGGTGTCGTGATAATTTGTTTTTTTATTTAAACTTTCGAGGAATCCTTCAAGGATAAGGAGAAATCCGTATCCACCAGCGTCTACAGTTCCAGCTCGTTTATAAAGCTCCATTTTTAATTGAGTATCATCTAAGGCTTTTTTTGCGGAAACAATGGTATTTTTTAATATTTTTTTAATATCAGACGAATCTATTTCTTGAGAAAGACTGTCGTTTGCACCTTTGATGACATCTAAAATGGTTCCTTCTTTTGGGTTTTGGATAGAATTATAAGCCGAAGATAGTCCAAAATTAAAAGCTTGAACAAAATTTGCGGTAGAAATGTTATCTGATAAATTGGACAAAAATCCATTTAAAAAACCAGTGGTTATAATGCCAACATTTCCCGAAGCATTACAAATAGCGCCATCAATGGCGGCGTTTTTTAAATCGATCATATTAATGAAGGTTTTTTTGTTGGTGGCGTCAAAAATACCTTGCAAAGTAAAGGCTAAATTATCACCAGTATCTTGGTCTGGTACGGGGAAAATATTAATAGCATTGATAGCTTCTTTTTTATTAGAGACCTTTTGATAGGCACCAATCAACATTTTTTGAATAGTTTGGTGATTCATGAATTTTATCGTTAAAACTTAAAAATACTACCAAGCTTTTTAACGATACGAGCCATGGGTTTTTTAGCTGCTAGACCAAAAGAAGTACCGACAGAAAGACTAATAGTAAGAACAATACCAATAAAGATAATGATAATAAGCTGAGGAATAATTTGCAGTTGATAAAGTATGGCGAGGATTGTTAAAACTCTAATAGACAAATCGATTATTTTAGCAAATGATCGGGAATAAGTTATTTTTTTTGATGTTTTGGTACCAATAACAATTTTTTGGGAAAAATCGATAGCATAAATGGCAATAATAAAAATAATTATGGAAATGAGAATGTTAGGATAATAAGAAATGATTTTGTCTAAAAGATTAAAAGATGTATGAAGTTGAAGTATTTCAAAAGAAAACATAAGAAAAACTAATATAAGAAAAAATTGGATGAGAAAACCGATAAATTTTTCTATTTGAATTTTTTGATCGATATTATGGACAAATTCATTAAAACCAATTCGTTCTAAAGCAGTATTAAATTGAATCTTCTTTAGAAATGAAAGGAAAATACTTTTAATCCATATTGACAGAAGGAAGCCTACTAAAAAAAGACTTAAGGCATTAATCCATGGTGATTGAGTAAAACTAAGGTTATTAATAATGTTGGTGCAAAAATCGTTCATTTTTTATTTAACTTATAAAAGTATATCTTGTTTTCATTTCCTTTTAATAATCTTTTAATGTTTTGTCTATGTGTCCACCAAATAGTAGAAGTAAGACATATTCCGAAAATTAAAGCAGGTATGGTTTGAAAATGTAAACAAAGAATAATTGGTAGCGCTAAAGACATGGATAAATTAATTAAACTCATAAGGTGAGTGATTAATAATAGAATTATCCAAACAATAAGCCATAAAATGATAAACTTCCAGCCAAAAATAGCGGTAAGAAGTCCGAAAGTTGAAGCGACTCCTTTTCCTCCCTGGAATTTAAACCAAATAGGAAAAATGTGTCCAATGATTGGCGAAATCGATAAAATTAATTTTAAAGTTAAAGGAATATTATTGAATGAAAAAAATAGTAAAATAATAAAATAAGCTTTGAAAAAATCAAGAGAACCAGCCAAAATTGCTGGGCATAATCCTAATTTACGATAAACATTGGTGGCGCCAATGTTGCCGCTGCCAGATTGACGGATATCAATATTTTTAACTTTTCCGATTAAATAGCCGAATGGAATACTGCCAACAAAATAACCGATTATAAAAAACAGAATTAAATAAATAATTGTCATGATTGTTTTATTATAACAATCCAATGAATATTTATTTTTGAGTATAATATGTATTTATGGAAGTAAAAATAGAACCAAGTTGGAAAAAGGTTTTACAAAAAGAATTTGGTGAGGAGTATTTTTCTAAATTAACGGAATTTGTAAAATCGGAATATAAAAAAACAACAGTTTATCCACCAGCAAAATTTATTTTTAACGCCTTTGAATTAACACCTTTTGATGAAGTTAAAGTGGTAATCTTAGGGCAGGATCCATACCATGGTGTGAATCAGGCCAATGGATTGGCATTTTCGGTAAATGATGGGGTGGTAACTCCTCCATCCTTGGTAAATATTTATAAAGAAATAGAAAGCGATTTAGGACAAAAAACAATTAATAAAAATGGAAATTTAGAAAATTGGGCAAAACAGGGAGTATTGATGTTAAATGCAACCTTGACAGTGCAAGCACATATGGCTGGTTCACATCAAAATAAAGGCTGGGAACAATTCACTGACGCAGTGGTAAAAATTTTGTCGGATCAAAAAGAAAATTTAGTTTTTATTTTGTGGGGCGGATATGCCCAAAAGAAAGGAAGTGTGATTGATCAATCAAAACATTTAGTGATTACATCAACTCACCCTTCCCCTTTTTCAGCTTACAATGGATTTTTTGGATCAAAGCCATTTTCCCAAACAAATGCCTATTTGATTTTTAATGATAAAAAACCAATAAACTGGTAGATTAATATTCTTTGGCGTTTTCTTCATCAGTTAAAACTCGGATAGCAGCATCGCGAAGGGCTTCAAGTTCTTTTTCACCTGGATAGACAGTAACGCCTATTTTAGTGGCAAAAACGTCTTGTTTAATTTTATCAGTTAAAAGTTTCCAATAAGCAACACCACCGGTTAAAATAATTTGATCAATTTCTTCACCTTCAAAATCAGGAATCATTGAACAAACCGATCGAGAAACTCCAGCGATCATTTCATCAACAACATCTTTGTCTTGTTTATTTAAAGTGTCATATTTTTTCTCTAATTCTTGAACATCTTTAGTGCCAAGATGGGCAAAAAGACCACCACCACCAAGAACTTTATTCATAACCTCTTCTTTGGTGTATTTACCAGAAAAACACAAATCGATTAGGCCTTGAGCTGGAACTTGACCGGATCTTTCTGGACTCATTGGACCTTCACCAGCAAGAGCATTGGTGACATTAATGGTTCGTCCTTTTTTGTGGGCGCCAAAAGAAAAACCACCACCAAGGTGAGCGACAATTAAATTTAAATCTTCGTATTTTTTACCTACAGATTCGGCATATTTACGAGATACAGCCTTCTGGTTTAAAGCGTGCCAGCCGGCGTAACGTTGGATTCCTGGTATACCAGTGACTTTGTGTTTTAATTCAATTTCGTCAGTGGTGACAGGGTCAACAATGAATGATTGAGTAATATTAAATTTTTTGGCTAATTCAAAAGCAATTGGAGCACCAAGATTTGAGGCATGGTTGGCTTGAGGACGATTTTTTAAATCGTCAATCATTTTCTCATTGATTAAATAAGTACCGGAGGTTACAGGAGGAAGCATTCCGCCGCGACCAACAATGGCGTCGAGTTGAATAATATCATTTTCTTTTAGAGCTTGGGCGACACATTTGAAACGATAATTATATTGATCCATAACATTGCCGGGTTTACTAAATTCTTTTTGGAATTCTGGATCTTTAGTGTGATCAAGTTTTAATTCGAAAATAAGTTCTTTATCTTCAAAAACAGCTATTTTAGTGCTGGTGGAGCCTGGGTTTATTACTAGAATTTTCATACATGATTATTATAAAGCCAATTAAAATAAAAGAAAGGCTTAAAATTTGGGCAAATGTTAAAAAATAAATAGGAATGGTGTCGAGGCGAATAAATTCGAGGAAAAATCTAATGATTCCATAATAAATCAAATAAATGGCGGTTTGGTGAGTTTTTATTTTTTGAAAAATTAAAAATAAAATAAATAATAAAACTGATTCATAAAACCAAACTGGTTGGTTATTAATGCCGTAAATTTCATGATTAAAAAAATTACCGAAGCGACCGAAACTTTGACAAAGAGGAATGATGGGGACAAGAGTATTGGTTATTTTTAAAAAACCAATTTTATTTTTCTGAGAAAAAAGAAAAATAAATAAAATTCCGAAAATTAGGCTGCCATAAATTCCAAGTCCACCACCGGGGAGATTTAGGATTTGAATTGGGTTTTGAGAAAAATAATGCCAATTTTGAATAATAGAATAAGTTCGAGCGCCAATAATTCCGAATATTAGAAGAAAAATAAGGAAAATATTTTCTTTATTTTTGGGAATAATTTTATTATTTTTTTGGAAATAAGTGATACCGATGACAAAACAGATTCCTAGGATTAGGCCATAGAGGTGCATTGGTGGGTCCTGCGGGATTCGAACCCGCGACCAATTGCTTAAAAGGCAACTGCTCTACCGACTGAGCTAAAGACCCAGATTGTTAAGCGGTTTTACGAACTTTATCAGCGCGCAAATAGTATAGTTTAGCTCGTCGAATTTTGCTTTTTGGGGCTCTTAATTTAACGATACTATCGATCCAAGGTGAATTGACAGGAAAAGTTCTTTCAACTTTAACTGCATTTGAAGCAACTTTTTGAACGATGAAATTTTTATTTTCGCCGATTCCTTTGACAGCTAAAATAACGCCATCGAAAGCTTGTACTCTTTCTTTATCTTTTTCTTTGATTTTATAGTTGACTTTAACGGAGTCGCCAACGAAAAAGTTTTGTTCTTTGTAAGTAATTTTTAGAGCCATATTTTTATTAAATTAGTGCTTTGAATTATATCAAAGTAAACCTTGGTAGTCTAGCAATCTAATTTTTATTTGACAAGAAGATATTGTCAATTTGTTGCTGAAGATTTTCATTATAGTTTACTCCATAATTAAGCGGAATATTTTTTCCGTTTGGAAGAATTATTAAACCGCGATGTCCGTTGGGATTTTGTTTAAGTAGAGTATTTAATTCCATTAATTGATTTTGACTGGCATTTTTATGAACGGTAATAACAAAATCATATTTTGAGGAATTTTTAGGAGGATTTAAACTAATATTATCGATTAAAATTGATAAATTTCCTTCTCTTAGATTGGTTTTACCTTCAATATAAAATGCCTTATTTTCGGCTAAAATATTTTCAATTTCGTCAAAAGTTTTAGGAAAAACAACGGCTTCGATTTTTCCAGTTTCGTCTTCGAGAGAAAGGAAAGCCATTTTGGCATTGTTCTTTTTGGTACGTATCATTTTGATTTTAGTTAGAGAAGCGGCCATTTTAACAGAAATATCGGTATCTTTTTCGAGAATTTCTGATATTTTAGGAAGGCCGAGTGTTTGAAAAGGGAGCAGAATTTTGCTGATGGGGTTTTCAGTGACAAAAATTCCAAGAAGTTCTTTTTCTAGAGCCAATCTTTCATGTTCAGTCATAGGAGTGGTCTGAATAAAAACATCTGGCGGAGCAATTATTTTAGTGTTGTCATCAGTAGGAGCATCAAAAAGACTAAATTGTCCGTTACTTTTTTTAGAATTTAATTTTTCGCAGTCAATTCTAATTTTTTCAAGCGATGCTAAAATAGCGTTTCTTTCGCCGAATTGATCCATGGCTCCAACCTTGATTAAACTTTCTAAAACTCTTTTGTTGATTTTTTGAGAATCAACACGGAGGCAAAAATCACTAAAACTAATAAATGGACCGTTAGTATTTCTTTCGTTGATAATGTTTTCAATGGCGGCTTCACCGACATTTTTAATAGCACTTAAACCAAAACGAATTGCAAATTTTTCGAGTGATTCGGAATTTTCTTCCATTTCAAAACCACTTAATGATTTATTAATATCGGGAGGTCCGACAATTATGCCAAGATGGCGACACTCACTGACACCATCAGTGATTTTTTCAGCGTCACCAGATTCGGCAGTTAAAAGGGCACACATGTATTCAACTGGGTAATTAGCTTTCATGTAGGCGGTGCGATAGGCAAGCATGCCGTAGGAGGCAGCGTGGGCCTTATTGAAACCATATGAAGTGAATGGTTCGATGTAACTAAAAATTTCTTTAGCTTTTTCTTCGGTGTAGTCGTTGTTAATACAACCTTGAAGAAATTTTTCTTTTTGAGCGGCCATTTCTTCAGGGATTTTTTTACCAATGGCTTTTCTAAATTTATCTACCTCGGTCCAATTGTAACCAGCTAGTTCGATGGCAGTGTACAAACAGTCGTCTTGATAAACCAAAAGACCATAAGATTTATCCAAAAATTTTTCCATTTTTGGATCGATGTAGGTTATTTTAGAAGTGCCGTTTTTACGGGCAATATATTCGGGGATAATAGCCATTGGTCCAGGACGATAGAGAGCTACCATGGCCATTAAATCTTCGACTCGATTTGGTTTTAACTCTTTAATCCATTTTGTCATCCCCTCGCCTGCTAATTGAAAAACCCCCATAGTGTCGCCACGAGAAAGCATCTCAAAAGTTTTTTTATCATCGAGAGGAATTTTTCTTAAATTAATGTCGATATTTTGATATTTGCGAACATTTAAAACTGATTGTCCTAAGAAGGATAAATTTCGAATTCCTAAAATATCGTATTTAATTAAGCCGACTTCCTCGCAGGCATGCATTTCATATTGAGTAATGGTTTTATCGCCACCGGTTTCTGTTTGGACTGGAGAAAAGTCGGTGATGGCAGATGGAGAAATAACGATAGCACAGGCATGAACACTGATGTGACGAGCAATACCTTCAATTTGTTTGGCGGCTTCGATAATTTTTTTGGAATCGGGATCGGTTTCGTAAAGGTTTTTTAATTCTGGGGTGGTATCGATAGCTTTGTCGATAGACATGGGAAAACCTTGAGAACCCATGGGAATTAATTTACTAATTTTGTCGCCAATGGTGTATTCATAACCAAGGACACGGGCAGTGTCACGAACGGCACCTTTGGCCATCATTCGACCAAAAGTACAGATTTGAGCAACAGCGTCTTTACCGTATTGTTCAACAATGTGATAAAGCATTCCTTGTCGTTTGTCGTCGGCGATGTCTAGATCGATATCTGGTGGTGAAGGACGATCTTTATTTAAAAATCTTTCAAAAGGTAGTTGGTAGATTAAAGGATCGACAGAAGTAATACCTAAGGTAAAGGCGACTAAACAACCACCAGCAGAACCTCTAGTATTAGTTGGAGTGTCATTTTCCTCAGTCCAACGGATAAAATCATACATGATTAAAAAGTAGGCAGCATAACCTTTGGGATTAATAACTCCTAATTCATATTCGAGACGATCGATTATTTCTTGAGTTAATTTGCCATAATGTTCTTCGGCGCATTTATAAACTAATTCTTTTAAAGTTTCTTCGGCATTTTTACCTTTTGGTAATTTAAATTTAGGGAAATACCAATTGCCTAATTCAATTTCTAAATTACATTTTTCGGCGATTTTTACAGTATTTTCCAAAGCATCTGGAATGTCGGAAAACTGTTGTTGCATTTCTTCTGGTGACTTGATATAAAAATCAGGGACATCAAACATACTTAATCTTTTGGAATCATTAAGAGTGGTTTGAGTGTTGATCATCATCAAAACGTCTTGGGCAAAAGCATCACTTTTTTTGAGGTAATGGGCATCGTTAGCGGCAATTAAAGGAATGCCTAACTCTCGGCTAATTTTAATAATGCCTTCATTGGCTCGGTCTTGATCTTTTAGTCCTGGATGTCGTTGAATTTCTAAATAATAATCTTCTCCAAAAAGATCTTGAAATTCTTTGGCTCTTTTTTTGGCTTTCTCGTAATTATCATCTAAAATTAATTGAGCAATTTCCCCTTCAACACAAGCACTATTGCAAATTAAACCATCTTTGTATTGTTGTAAAATTTCCCAATCAATTCGAGGTTTATAGTAATAGCCTTCAAGATTCCCAATACTGACCAATTTCATTAAATTTCGATAACCTTGATCGTTTTTGGCTAATAAAATTAAATGATGATTACGGCGATTAGCGGCTGATTTATCGAGTCGGCCGTTGGGTGCTAAATAAACTTCACAGCCAATAATAGGCTTGATATCGTTTTTTTTGCAAGCTTTATAAAATTCAATGGCACCATACATGTTACCGTGATCAGTGATGGCGATAGAATCCATTCCCATTTCTTTAATAAAAGGGATTAGTTTTTTTATTTTAGTGAGGCCGTCAAGAAGAGAATATTCAGTGTGGACATGAAGATGAACAAAATTACCCATGGGTTATTTTAAAGCATTTTAGTTAAAGTGGCGATTCTATCTTCTATTGGGGGGTGGGTAGAAAAAAGACTGGCAACTTTATTACCTTTAAATGGATTACTGATATAAAGGGAGGCTGTAGCCGTGGAGGCTGTTTCTAATTTACTGGAATCTGTGGATATTTTTTTAAGAGCATCAATAAGTCCTTGAGGTTGACGAGTTAATTTTACTGCTGAAGCATCGGCTAAAAATTCGCGACGACGAGAAATTGCTAATTGAATTAATTGGGCGATTATTGGGGCAAAAATGATTAAAACTAAACCGATAATGGCGATAAAAGGATTGTTGTTGTCGCTATCATTGTCGCGACCGCCAAAAAACATGGAATTAGTGGCAAAATTAACGACAATCGAAAGTGTGCCAATTAAAATACTGACGATCATCATTAACCGAATGTCGTAATTTTTAATATGAGAAAGTTCATGGCCGATGACAGCTTCGAGTTCGGTGCGATTTAATTTTTGTAAAAGACCTGTTGTAGCACAAACTAGCGAATGTTCAGGGTCGCGACCAGTAGCAAAAGCATTCATGGCTGGACTATCAATGACATAAACTTTTGGCATAGGAGTTCTATTGGCCATGCTTAAATTTTCAGTGACAGTGTAAAAATCAAAAAATTCTTTACGGTTGGCTGGTTTGGCACCGTTTAGAGAAACGACAATTTGGTCGCCCCAAAAATAACTAACACCAGACATGCCAAAAGAAATAACTAAAGCAAAAATCATAAATTCATTACCAAAGCCGAAAGCTTGGGAAATTAAATAAGTGGCGCCTAAAATAAAACCTATAAATAGGCTAATAATTAAACCCGACTTAAATTTGTTTATAGAGACTTGTTCGTAAACGTTGATCATAAAAATCTTTTTATAATTTTACTTCTGGATTTTTGGTTTCTTCTTTAGAAACTTCAAGTTGATTCATATCAGTTGGAGTACTTAGTCCTTTTTCTTCTTTAAAACCAAAAAGTGGGGCGATCCACATTCCTGGAATAGTGGAAATAGTAGTGTTGAAATCGGCAGTAAGATCAATTAAAGTTCGTCTGGCATACATTAATTTATCGGCGGTGTCGCGGAGTTCGTTCATTAAATTGGAAACTAGATCTGAAGCCTTAATTTCTGGATTACTTTCCATAACAACTTTAATGGAGCCAAGAGCTTTATTGATCAATTCTTGAGATTTATCCATAGCTTTTGGATCGTTAGTTTGAACTGCTTGATCAATTGATTTTCGAGCTTCGGTTAATTGATCAAAAATCCCCTTTTCGTGGGTCATATAACCTTTTACAGAATCGACAAGATTGGGAATTAAATTGGCTTGGCGCTTTAATTGATTGCCGATTTCTTGAATGGAAGCTTTAATTCTGACTTGAGTGGTTTTTAATTTGTTGTAGAAACTGAAAAGTAAAAAAACAATAGCTAGGACGAGAATAATTACGTAAATCATTTATTTATTAATTTTTAATTGATTCATTATAACATTCTTGAGCGATTTCAATCTCTTTATCGCCAGTTCTTTTTTGAGGTTCAATATAGCAAAGCCTTAAGAAGTTATAAAGTTTTTCTTCATTATCAAATGTATTAATTTTACCTGTTTTTAGATCTTTTATACCATATTCAGAAATTGAAAGGCCTAAGTTTAAAGCGTATTTTCTTAAATTAATATTGTGTTGACGAGAGCCGGTAAAATGTTGAATTAGAGAAGCGAAATTCTCTGATGGCTGAACCATTAAATCGACTCGAACATAATTTTCAATTAAAATTGAGGCTTTTTTATCACCTCTATTAATGATTTGAATTTTTTCTGGGTATTCAACAAAATTGTTTAATATTTTTTCGGTATCACTACTTTTAGCAGCAAGGTCAATGTCCCCTATTGTTTTAACTTGGCGGCGAAGGCTGCCGAGAGGAATAATTTCGATTTCGGGGAATTGTTGATGAAGATAATCAATAATTTTTTGGGCGGTTTTTTTGGCTTGTTTTAAGGTCATTCGTTTTCCAAGACCTAAAAAATTTAGAGTTTGGGTTAAAATTAATTGTTCTGATTTTTGGCCTAATTTAGGGATATTTCTAATTTTGCCGTTTTGAGCGTATTCAATTAATTCAGTTAAAGATTTTTCCGGATCACTTGAAAATTTTAAATTTTTGCTAAGCTTATAGGCAATTTTGGGACCAATGCCTTCAATTTTGGTAAAAGTAAAAACACTAGGGTGAATATTTTTAAAAGCTTTAATAACGGCTGGATGAGGTTGGTTGTGTTTAAATAAATAGTCGATTTTGGCGAGAATATTTGGTCCAATATTAGGAATATTATCTAAGTCTTTTGGATTTTTTTGCCAAATTTCTTGAATAGATTTTGGATAGGTAGCAACAGTGTCAGCGGCGTTTTGATAAGAAACGGTTTTGAAAATATTTTTTCGTTTAATTTCATAAGCAGTAGAAATATTTTGTAAGTATTCAGCAACCTCAGTATTACTGTAAATTTTGTTCATATGTTAATTATAGAACAAATTAATCAATTTGTTGTTTGTTTGAGGAAGTTTTGGTATATTATCAGGATACTTAGACCAATGGGCTCGTGGTGCAGCGGTCTAGCACATCCGCCTGTCACGCGGAAGATCGTGGGTTCGAATCCCATCGGGCCCGCATTAGCGAAAAATCGTTCGTTTTTACCATTTTTTCAAGGTAAGCGAACGGTTTTTTATATGTAACTTTCCCTATTTTTTCATTTTCAATAGAAGCGTTCCAAAGTACTGATTTTAATAAATTCTCTTTTATCTCTCTATCGCCAGTGTCATACATTTTTTTAAGGGAAACAGCGGTGTTTTTAAATTTTTCTAAAAGTTCCAAAGTGATTTCAGGGTTACTGTTTTTCGAGTTTTTTAATGCGGTATTTAAATCTTCTAAATTTTCTTCAATTTCTGCTTTTTTAGTTTCGTAAATTTGTTTGGCGATATCTTGATTTAAATACATATCTAAAAGCCTATTTTCTTTTTTCTTCAAATTATCTATTTGTTCTTGGATAATTTGGCTTTCGCCAATTTTATTTAAACTTTTCTTTCTTAATTCATCAGCATACATATTTAATGATAAGTTAGCCAATTCTTTGTCTAAAGTTATGTTAGAAATAACATCACCAATTAATTTATCGATAAGACTTTCTGTTAAATATTTAGAATGTTGATCGCAATTATGTTTACCGTTGGTGCAGTAATAATAAGTATGTTTTTCTTTTTTAAGCGTGGCAGTAATTCTACAACCGCATTTTTCACAGGTTAGATATTTATTGAATAAGAAATTATGTTTTTGTTTTTTAGTGTGATGAGTTCCATTTAAAAGAAATTGAACCTTGTTGAATAAAGCCATTGAGATTAATGGTTTAAAATTGCCTTGATATCTTTTGCCTTTATTAATCATCACGCCATAATAAACTGGATTATTAAGAATCCGATGAATTACTGACTTGTAAACTTTATTGCCACCTCTACGCGTTCTAAAGCCCTCAGAATAAAGTTTTTCAGCTATTTGATTAATAGAATAAGTTCCTGTTGCGTAAAGCTCAAATGCTTCTTTGATAAAATGTTGGGTTTTAGAATCTGGAATAATATTTCCATGATTATTTTTATAGCCCAATGGTGCCGGTGCGGAATATTCACCTTTTGATAATTTAGTAGCAATCCCCTCCTTAACTCTTTCAGAAAGATTTCTTGAATAATAAGAAGATGAAGCCATTTCAACTCCCATCATAAACATATCTGCGGAAGTACTGTATGTTTTTTGAGAAGTACGAATTTCTTTGATTAATCCTAAATCGTGAAGTTTGCTAATTTGTCCGGCTTCTATCCAATTTCTACTAATACGATCAATGTGGCAAACTAAGAGTCCTTCAGCTTCTTTTTTTTCGAATCTTTTTAACATGTTTTCAAACTCTGGCCTGTTTCCGTCATTTTTTGCACTTCTTGTTTCAATAATAAAATCAACTACTTCAATATCATTATTTTTGGCAAAATCCGAAAGAATTCTTTTTTGTGTTTCAATAGATTGAGCTTGATGAGAATTATCCTCGGTTGATTTTCGACAATAAGCAAAATATTTCATAAGTCAGAATGATTATTTATAGGGGGAGGGTTAAGAGTATTATAAACCCAATCTAATCTTAATTCTTTCATTTTGATATTAATATCAAAATTATCAACATCTTTTTCAAACATTCTTGTTGTTACCTTAGGCGGTTTTTGACATGATTGACTAATAGAATATCTTTTTTCAAAAAAGTGAAATGTATTTCTTACTTGGTCAATATTTTCAAACTCTTTAAAAATATATTTAGTAATATAATTGCCAACAGCTTGGATATTTTTTGCTTTTTCAATTTTCATAATATGACCACCTCCAACATGAGTCCAAACCTTTCTAATAATTTCTACTGGTAAAAATTTATTAAGTAATATGTGCATATGAGCTAAACCATTTCTTTGAAATTCAATAACCCAAATATATTTAAGTTTTTCTTCTTTATTTTTAAGATCAAATCTGTAAGTCTTACCATCACGAAAATAAGTAAATTTCTTCCTTTTGATAGTTGTAATAAAATGATTAAAAAATCCAGTGATTAATTTATGAGTTCTAGAATCTAAAATATCTTCAGGAGATATTTTTTTTGGATCAAGAGTTAGTGTTAAGTAATAAATTAAATTATTGGTAATAGCTATCTCTGAAATTTGGTGACCAATAGCTTTGGCTTTAATAGGAGCACAACGAGGACAAGTCCATGAATTACAACTTTTAAATTTATATCTAACATTTTCTACTTTTCCATCGTTACCAATAAAAAGTAATGCTTTTTTATCACTACTAAAATTACAAGGATAATGAGACATTCTAAAAAATTGATTTTTCATTTGTTCTTTGACATCACGAATGTGTTGAGACATGGTTGTATCGTATTTTCTAGTTGGTTGTTGAGATGATCTATTAAGAGTCAAGGATAATACAGTATTAGGCTTATATTCAGAAGGAAGAATAATGTTTTTATCGCTACAATCTATCTCTTCAAACTGACCGCAGGCGGTTTCAGTTTGAAGGAGAACAGGAAATTCATTTTTTTTATATTCAAAAAGTCTAATTTGATTATCGTTTTTTATGTCCTTCTTTTTCATTTAGTAAATGAAAACGGACTATTGCCTTACCAAGGTATTTAAGACTTTGGGTTATCTCTTCGATTTCTTGATGTGTTAATTTCTGGCAATAAGTTGTCTGAAAATATTTTTCTATTTTTAGAGTTTGATTTGGAGAAATCACAAAAGTCCGTTTTTAGGACTTTTGCAGATTTAGGCGCAATAAATAAACATATGGACTGAAAGTTTAGATTGAATTCTATAGTCTGTTTGTTTATCGATTACACCGTTTGTGTTTTGGGAAATGTACAAGGCTTGTAAAGTATCAAATGCCGACATTATTTAGTACCCTTTTGTCTGGGAATCAGATATTTTTATATTGCTACGATTACGTATCTTTTTTTTATAAAAATGTCCTGATTATTAAAAGAACGTCTAAATTCTACAAAAGCAGAATTTATAATTAAGATAATAATATCACATTATCGGTGATTCCATGAGCTCCAAAAACTCCATAAAGTCTTTACTAATTCCAATGGTTGATATATTTCACCCCAACCCAAAGTCGCATTATCTCATGCTCGGCTACGCCTCACATGAGTGCAACTTTTAAGGTCGGGGTGAGAAAAAAATAATTTAACCTAAAGAAAACTAAAATAAATCTTTTATATCGGCGTTTACAGCTTTGGCAATTTTATTCATTGTGTCTAATGTTGGATTTCTTTTACCACCTTCAATTGCAACAATAGTTCTAACATCACATTTAACCATTTCGGCTAACTGTTCTTGGGATAATCCCCTGTCTTTTCTTAACTCTTTTACTCTCTCACCTAGTTTTTGATATTTAGTTGTCATTGACAAAATCTGACATAAATGTCATTATTTCAACAGGAAATATATTTCCTATTTATATTAAAAATAGCGACAAGTAAGGTAAATTTATTCAATAAAATAATTAACTATGAAAGGTGTCAAAAATTTAAAGAAAGGGATAGCTTCAACTGAAAGATATAACCCAAATAATTCTGAATTATATTGGTTGAAAAAATATCATGATAAAGTTTCCACTCTTATACCTTCGGCATTAAATAAATGTGTTTTAGATGCTGGGTGTGGGTATGGATTAACAGAACCAATTCTTTTATCTTTAGGAGCAAAAAAGGTTGATGCTTTTGATATTGACAAAGAAGCAATTAATTATTGCCAAGATAAAAATCAAAGTAAATCACTTAATTTTGGAATTAAAGATTTTAATAAAACAGAATTTGAATCTAATTATTATGATTTAGTAATTTCTTTGGATGTGCTGGAACATTTGAAAAATTATGAATTTTATTTATCAAATTTATCCAAGTCTTTAACAACAGGTGGTTTATTGTTTTTAACAACTCCAAATAAAGATAAATCTTTAGGATTGAATAAATTTCATATTAAAGAATTTACTTTGGAAGAGATGAAGCAATTATTAGAAAGAAATTCGTTTGAAATTTTGGAAATTAAAGGAGTTAGTTCAAGTAATGAAATTACAACGATAAGTAAGTTTGTCCCGAAAATAATTTTAAGTTTAATTAGAAACAGTAAATTCTTACACAAGTTTTTAGTTGATAAACTTGAAAATTTTCATCAAGAAGACCCTAAAGATTCATCTGAATTGGTTTACTTGTGTAGGAAAATACAAATTTGTTAGAATTATATTAATTAATAATTTGTTGGAGATTTAATATGTCATATTCAAAATCTAATTTATTTTTAAAAGCTATTGAAATAGTAACTGCTTATGCTGGAAGTGCTGGTCAAACGACATCTCTAGATGTAGTTTTAGAAGAAGTATATAAAAAGCTTGAAGAAATTAATGAAAAAATTGGAGATTAAATAAAATTATCCAAAATAAAAATCCCTATTTATAGTATTTTATTGTGTTTTTATAAATTACTTTAAATAAGTGAATAATTAATTATTTATAAGGTGTTGTGCTACTATATTGCTAAATTTAATTATGGGTATTTTCTCTCTGAATGTGGCATAAAAAGGATATTCGTCAGTGAGAATAATAGCTTTGTTTTCTCTCGCGGCTTCAGTCAAACCAATATCGGTAAATCCAAATTCTAATACTTGTTGATGATTTTGTAATATAACAGAAAGTGGTATATTTTTTTCTTGATAAGATTTAAGAGATTCTAATGTTTGTGAAAAATATTTGTTAAATATTACTGATGGTATTTTTGTTTTAGATAAAGACCAGATTTCTGCTGTAATTTGAGGAGTGATAGTAATTTTATTAAGAAAACGAGCAACTATCTTTATTAGAACATTATAATCTTCTATTTTGTAGTTTTTGCCATTTTCAGTCATTAAACCACAATTTGTTAAAAATTCTTTATCATATGCTCCGACTAGTAATAACAAAAGGATATTTGTATCTATAATTAATTCAGCCGAATAATGTTTTGCTCTGAATTGCGAAATTTCTTCTAAGCTACTTAAATTATTCACTCTATATAATTAAACTTTTTTGATTGTCATTGAAAGAACTTTACCAGTGTTCGACTCTACTATAAATTCTTTATATTCTCTTTTTTTATCAAAAGGAAATTCTCCTACAGCATCATAACTCAAAACAACTCTCCAATTAACACCGTCTTCTATTGGTGCTAATTCTTCAAGTCGAACATCACTAATTCTTTGAATTGATGGTGTAACTTCTTGTAGGTAAGTTAAAGCTGAATTAACAATTTCTCTTGGTTCTTTGGTAGGCATTTTTTTTATTTTTTAAATAATACTGTGTCGAATTATATCAAATATAATCATCTTTTCTACTTTTTATTATAAAAGTCTTACATTTTATAAAATCTTTGTCAATAATTTATCAAAAGAGAATTTTATACACATTATATATTTTATTTGATTTCAGGTTTACCGGCTGATTTGAGCTTAATATTCAATGCATTTTTTTTATCTTGAATATTTTTTGGCTGAATAAAGTAATAGTCAAACAAACTTTCAAGTATTTCTAAATTCCATTCAGCTTCTCCAGTTTCAACACTAAAAATTTCTCCTGTATTAGTACTTTTAATTGGGTGTGCTGCGAAATTACCAATCGCCCTAATTGCATCTAATCCTTCACTTATATTGGAGGTAAGGTTGCCCATATCTAGTACTTGTTGAATTTCTTTAGATAAATCAGATGGAGTTATTTTTTCTGTTATATATTTGCCTTGTATTGTGTCAAAGCGTTTAATCATGGCTTTTTCCCTTAATATATTTTGCAAACATCTACGGCTAAGTGCTGCACTTGCTTTGGGACTTTCATTAATTACAGAGCATGCTTCGTTGTAGTCTTCTAAAAATTGTTTATCTATAAAGTCAGGCAATACTGTTCGCGAATTTTTTTTAGGATATGCCATTATTTCTTTTATTCCATCATCTTCTGATATGAGAATTTTTCCTATTAATTTTTTACATTCTGGGCATTCTTGATATTCAAAATTCCAAATTGTTTTATCATAATACATCCAACCACCTGTTTTTAATCTTGAAGGACTATCGTGAAAACTATGTAAACAATGTGGACAATTCATATTTGATTGTATCATTCCTATCTAAATAAGTTCCAAGTTCGGACCACATTGCCCGCATATTATTAGAAATAGCTGGATTTGTCATGGCTATGTATGGTTCTTTTAAGGTAAGTTCCACTTTTTTATTGTTTAGAAATAAGTTCCGACCGACCTCATCAATCAGTTTCTTTTTTTCTTCTGGTAAACCATCGGATAATATTTTTTTGGCTAAGAATACCTTATTTATGAAGTTTTCTGACAGTTCCAACCAATTTTGATTGGTTTCGTTGTATCGATTGATTGCCTCACTGATTCGTGTTTGTTCATTAAGGATAATTAATTTTTGTTCTTTGAACTCTTCAGCAGTAATTTCGTCTCCTGCTCTCATATTAATCAGTCGATTTAATTTTTCTTGATGAATCTTGAGTTGCAAATGAAGGTTATCAATAAATTTAGATTGGGTTTGATTTTGATTGGCATTTTTGGCTCGAAATAGTTTTAATGCTAATTCCCATTTTCTTTCGGTAAGTTTAAGTGGCCCGATTTTTGCCATAATTTGTTTATCAAAATCATCTGCAGATATTGGTTTTTGTTGGCAATTTCCCTTTCGATGAGTACACACTAGATAAGTGTAAGTTTCATATTTATTAGTTTTTTTAATTAACTTCTTTTTGTTTACAGTGGTTATGGCACAGCCACAATCTGGACAGAAGAATAAGCCATTGTAAACCGACTCCCAAATTAATTTCTTGGGCTTAGACCTAACACCCAAAGCGATTTGAACTTCATCAAAGGTTGACTTATTGATAAGTGGTTCATAGTTACCTTGATAAGCAATGCCATTATGGTTGAAAACACCATAATAAATTGAACTGGTAAGGATTCGATATAAATGGCTTTTGCTTAAATCTTTCCCTCTTTTGGTTTTTAAACCGTTATCTTTTAAATATTTTTGAATATTACTTAGTGAGTACCGACCAGATTTAGCTAATTCATAAGCTTGAACTAGAAGTGGTGCTTCAAATTTATGAGGTTTAATCAAACGACTTTTACTTTCACCGATTCCTTCATAGCCAAGTGGAGCAGGTTTAGTAAACTCTCCCCTTTCGGCTTTACATACGAGAGCACGACGAACGTTTTGACTGATTGCTCGTGAATATTGATTTGCCATTCCAAAATGAATTTGGAGAATTAAATGATCACTTTCTTGGGTATAAATATCTCCCATTGGTGTCCTAATTTCTTTTATTTTTCCGTCTTGAAGTAATTGAAGTAGAATTCCACCTTCTTCTGGATTACGGCATAGTCGATCAAGTTTCCATGTCAGAATTGCATCAATTTTTTTATCGCCAATCATTTTTAAAATTTTATCGAATTCAGGTCTGATATGGGGTTTGTAAGAAGATTTTGATTCTTCTATTTTTGCAACAATATTTAGTTCGTTTTTGACAGCATATTCTCCACAAACCTTGATTTGATCAGGAATCGATAAGGCCTGTTTTTCTTTACTCTCGGATGATTTTCGACAGTATTGGCAATACTTTAACGAATTGTCTTGATTTGTTTTCATATTGATATTAATTGATATAACCGAATATTCCAAAAATTTGAGATTTTATTATTGGTTTCCCTAATAAAATTATATTACTTTTTAAGATGATTTTTGTTTTTGTTTACCCATGGGAGTTTATTAAAAAGATTTTCTTTAGCCTTTTCTAATTCTTCTCCCCTTAAAGGATTTTGACTATTTTTTAATTCTTTATTAAGACTATTATTAGGGTCTGGATTATTGGACGACTGAAGACCAGTTTCCTGGACGATAGAAGTATCATTATTTGATGTCGGGTTTGATTCATTAGTCCAATTTTCTGGACTACTGAATTTGTATATATTTGAAGTAGAGTATCCTGATCTTTTGGTTGTAATATATTTCTTCTCCTTTAGTTCTTTAAGGTGGAGAAAAATGGTACTTCTACTCTTACCTCTTCTTTCAGCAATTCTTTTTACGGATGGGTAAATTTGATCAAAGTTGTAACTTCTAATGATTGAAAGAGTTCGAAAAGCGGCGTCAGAAATGTCATCACCGACAATCCAATAGTTTGGAATCCAGGTGCAGCCTTTTTTATTAATTTTAATCATATTTGTCTGCTTGGTCTTCTTAGCTAGAAAATATTCTATTTTTTAACCTGACAATCGAATCATAATAAGTTTTGGCATCGACGAGACATTGGTCATACCAAAATTGATTAGCTATTTTTTGGCATTTTTTTGAATCGGCAAAAACAAACCAGCAAATACGGTCTATTCTTTCAACATCAATAATTTTTTGTCCTAAGGTAAGCAGGGTGGCTGATTCAGCTAGATCCTTGGTTCTATAGTTATTAGTTGGCATGATCGATCCTCCAGTTGAATTTAATCCATAATTCGGCTGTGTTGGCGAGAGTGTTGGCAATATTTGTTACTTCAGTTTCAGTCAATGGGTGTTTATACAAAGGTTGAAAGAGATCGAGTACCTCTTTTTTAAGCTCACTATTGAGCCAATCTTCATTTAAATTTATTGACATAACAGATTGTATAATCAGTTATGCCCTACTTTAGGGATTTCTCATCATTTCACACTGTTTCACATTATCGATATTGGTTAAGTTTCAAAGATGTGATTCTCGTTTAAGTAAGCTTTGGTGATTGGGTTGATAAATTGGATTTTTTGTTCATCTAATCCTGGAAAAAACATCGTCTTTAATTTTCCTTTGAAACCTAAGTCTCTAATTTTTTGATGAATTCCTTTAGAAATATCATCTCTACCTTCGTTTTTTTCAATTTCTTTTAATTCAATAACTTTATTTGGATTATTAATTAAGTAGCTAAAAAGATTTTCGCCTGGTGAATCTGATTGGAATCGATGAATTACTTTTCCGTCTAATAAAATTTCACGATTTTCAGTGTATTCAATCTGGTGAATAATTTTTTTGGATTTTATTGGTAAATTATTATTTTCGAGTTCAGTTAAAATATCGTTTAATTCATTAAGTTGAGCCATGACTTTGCAATCGATAGCTTCCGTAATATAGGCGTTGTGGGATGACTTAATATCCTTTGGATGACTAAAACGGATTAGGTAGTTTTGTTTGTTAAAAGTTTTTAACACCCTAATGACTCTCTTTTCCCATAAAGCAATTTCACTTTCGGTACTCCCAAGAAATTCCAATATTTTGTCATCACCAAGATTGCAAATCTCTTCCCGATATTTCTCAAAATTACTCTCAATAAATTTTCGTTGCTTGGTTATTAGTACAACCAGTTTACTAACATTGTTGTCCATTTTTAATATCAATATTAATCTAACCTAATTATACTCGATTAATGATATTCCAACGATTCTAGGTCATTTAGTGAAGCCAGATTTGGTGTTAATACGACCTAAACTTATTTAAGATTTATGATTGTCTCGTTGCCAGCAATACTAAGACGAACAATAATTGATTGTTTAAAATTTTATGTAATTGTCTACGCGGGTAGACTTTAACTTACATTATCGTATGATTCCATTTAGCTTTAGTTTGTTCTGAACTTTTTTTATCGGGTTTAATTTTTGTTTTCCAATCACTTACAAAAACATACAGTAAAATTTTATACAAAAGAGGAAAACCAAAGATGGCAATTAATATTGATATTCCAGCGCAAATTGGAATAGAAATGTTCATGGCAGGATCAACAACCGGAACAAAAGCGACATAATATATCGCAACAAAAATAAAAAATAAAGAAAAAATTATTCTGAAGATTTTTGCTAGTCTATGCCACCAATGTTTTTCTAGCCAACTATTATTTGGAAATATCATTATTAACCTAATTATAAACCAGTGGTTAATAAAGTCTAGTCGGTCAAAACAAATCTTTTACATCTACTTTCAATGTTGATGCGATTTTTTGGAGTGTTTTCATACTTGGTCGTCTTTGACCAATTTCAAGTAATCCTATGAAGGTTGTGCTTAGTCTTGTCCCCTCTGCTAGTTTTTCTTGAGTGAAACCAGCCGATTTTCTGACTCGTTGAAGTCTCTTACCAAATTTTAAGTCTTTATTCGTTACCTTACGGTCTTCCATTGATAGAAGGTAACAATTTGACTGGAATTAGTTTATTAACTGTTGGTTAATAATTAAGCCTAAAAATGGTATATTTTAACTAACTAGTAGTTAATGAAATGATTAGAGTAAATTAAGCTATGACTAAAAATAAATTATTTTCAATTCTAATACTATTCTTTGTTTTTTGTTTAGTTGCTGGTTTTTTTAGTAAAGTCAGAGAAAAGATAAGTCGACACATTCCAAGAGAAGTTATTACTGATATTGAAAACAATTCAAAAACTGTAGTTCCTGAGGATAAAAGCAAACCATTGGATTATAGTGTTTCCCTAGATACTCCTAAAGGAGTTTTAATAATTCAATTAACAGAAGGTTCTATTTTTATTAATCCCACTGAGGGTAATAAAAGTGAGAACAATTTTAAGCCTGATTTAACTGTAAGAAAGGATAATTATCCCAAACTATTCCAACAGGGTCAGGCCAATGCTAGTTTAATTTCGGCCAAGGTAGTAGATGGAATAAATATTGAGTTGTCTAACAATGAACCAGACCGTGGAAGTTATTCGGCTTCTTACCGTTTAATAGTGAATCCAATAACTGGAGAGATTAAGGAAAACATCAATCCACGCCGTGATGACACCTTGTCTAAGGAAGATAGTAAATATTTAAACAGCTATTCATTAATTTCAAAGTTGGTAGGTAATCAGAGTCTATGGAAATTGAATAAAACTAAATTAGTTGTTGATGAGTCAAAACTAGAAAGTTTAGTGACGATACCTATTTCTAGTAGTGTTTCCCAGGAACTATATATTTTTGATAAAGATAATTTGTTTTTAAAAGAAAAAGGTTATGGAATCAATGTTAGAGTAGACAAAAATACTATTGAGGTTAGATTCAAATCAGACATGGTGGGAACAGGAGAAGACGCAATTAATGTAAAAGTCTACGAAGTAGATAATCAAAACAAAACTTTAATTAAAGTTAATGAATATAGGGAAGTAATTTTAAAAAGTCAAATATTTACTGTTGGAAAATTAACCCTACAAGCTTTGTTTTTAAATGGAGAAGGTTGTTCAAGCTGTCACGGTCAAACGTTATCCATATCAACTATAGTCGATGATAATACAAATCTTTTAATTGAAGATGGAACTGACATTAGAGTTAAGGTGATTGGAAATAATATAGTAGTTAAATCACAATTATCAGGTGGAGGAGCACCATCTCCTGGTACGATGGGAATTGTAAAAGTCTACGCCGTAGACAGTCAAAATAAAATTTTAAACAAAATCAAAGAATATCAAGAAGAGTACACATTAAAGGATTATGAGGATAAGTAATAAGAACGTAATTTACTACTTTACTATCATACACAAAATAGTTGTTCGGAGATTATTATTTAGTGGTTATATTTGTTCGTGATGAACCGTTTTTTTTTTTAAATGATTTGTTTGGCACACTGATTAAAATATCGATTTGTCATTTTTTATTAAGACTTCTCAATAAAGGATTTACTTTATGTTATTCCATATTAGAAAAGAAACCAATCTCATGGTTTTCCAATGTACCGATTAACATGGCACGGTCGAGTAATCTATTTGATTGTTCGCAGGATGTTTCTGGTAGAAGGACACAGTTGTGGCATGCGGCTAAATTGCACGATCCCAATCCTTGACCACGGCTTTCAATACAGATTGGATCGACCGAGCACCAACTTGCTTTATTTAAGGCGGACATTATCATTTCGTTTAGTCGACTGGGTAACCCCTGTTTTACTAGGCCACCAAGAGATCCTTCAGAATCTCCAGATGCTGTGTAGATCAACAAACCAAAATAACTTTCGCCCTGATCTTCATTAAAATATATCCTCTCTCTTAAAGACGAACTTCCATATCCACAAACAAGGCTAAGTTCATTAATTAAAATATGGGAAAAAGTGTGGACCATTATGTATCCAGGGCTAACTGTTCTTTCGGGTAAATTGAATTGGCGGGCATAATTAGCAAAGTTGTTATTAATAATTTCTGCCCTTTCTTTTACAAGAGCATTTGTTTCCCACGTTTTGATTAGGCTGTCTTTAAATTTTAGAAAAATACCTTCACCGCTAACAGTTATAGCTGGAAGCCAATCAATTTTTTTTAATGACAATTCACTTTTTCTTTGAGATAAAGTTTTACCATCATTAGAGTTTAATCTTGAAAATCCTGTAAAAACTCTGGTTTCCTTAAGACGGTGAACAAGAGATATTTGGTTGCAAAAACTTTGGATTAATTTACTATAACCATCAATAGGTGACGTTTTTTGAGTCAAATAATCGTTGTCAATATTTTTATTTCCTGTGAGGTAAATATATTCTTGTTTTCTAATTTCCTTTTCGATATCGTTTTCTGTAAGGCTCTCATCGTAATTAGTGGCTTCCTTATAGCGTTTTAACCCATTATCATAAAACTCCTGGGGATCTAATCCGTTTTTAAGTGCAACGTTTTTAAACCTTTCAAAATCTAATACGTCATTTTTTAAAACCCCAGTCAAGTAACTCCAATATTCATCAAGGTATTTTTCATGAATCTCAGGTCTAAATTCGCTGGGAATATAAATTGAGCTTATTACATTTGGAAAATATACGTTTGATCCGCCTTTTTGAGCAACAGTCAACTCCTTATCACACGGTTCGGAATCGAATTCTTCAATTTTACCTAGCCACGGTTTATACCCTTTACATTTTAAAATATTTTTTAAGCCCCCTTTATTAAATGACCCATGCATACTGGACTTGGCTCCACAACTACAGATTAATTTGATGGCACCGAGTGAACTTCCAGCACTTCTAATTTTGTATCTTAACCGACAATCTGGGGTTTCTACCATTTTACTTTTACTATGCACCCATTCCATAAATGGAAAATCATCGATATGTCCATCAGGACAGATAACTACAAAGCGGACTGGTATCATCTTTAGCCTTCTTTTTTCAGGTGTATTTTGACAACTTATATCATCATATGGCAATCCTTTACAGTGGGGTAATTGGGTACTAAAAATACTTAACTTCTCCATAGAACCACAGTGTTTGCAATAGTGCCATTGTGGAAATCTGATCGCAGGCACGGTCTTGGCCTGATCCCTTTCTTCCTCTATAAAATTAGGGGGTAATCTAAAATGTTTAACCCCTAATCTTTTCTCCAATCTTAACTCCTGGACAAAGTATTTCTCTTCTCCTGGATGTCCATATTTTTCCTGCCAAGCATCAAGTCCAGCTATCATGAGAGAGTCCCCTTCTGGAAAAGGTATCATTTGTCCTACACCCCATGGTGATATAAGTTGTCCCTGTCTTACTGGTCTTTTTTTTCTATATTGTGACATCTGGAGGATCTAAATAATAAGTATCTGGTTCTATCTGACAAGTCAGGTCTACATTTCTCATCGACTGAAGTGTGGGCCACATTCTGTTTCTTGTATCAGAATCTGGAGGAACTACACCATAGGGATAGATAAGACAATTTGCCCATCTTTCTATACCGTTACCGTAGTATTTTTCGGCATGTAATCTAAACAAACGCCGTTTTAATTTATCAATTTCTGTTAAACATCCTTCCATTTCATCTGGGTCAATTTTTATAACTCTATTTTTAATCATTTCTGTAAAACGGGTAAATATATTCTGATCACTAATGTTTTTTGGAGATAAAAGATTGTCTGTGGAACCAAAATATCTGATATATCCGATTAAAAGTGCATGCAAAGCTCTTTCTCTTGCTGGTCTGGAAAATGGAGTGATGCTGGTAGGCTCAACAAAGCTATAAATTTTTGAGTGGTAAGAGAGAAAATTTTCATAGTGAGATCTATCTCTTGGTTTAGGGGTATTAAATATAGCTACAACCAAACCTGGTCCCTTACTACTTCTTCCAACACGGCTGGTGGCTTGGATATATTCGGCTGTTGTCTTTGGTTGTCCAGCTACAGTCATTAAACCTAACCTATCAATATCAATGCCAACGGAAATCATATTAGTACAAAGACAAATATCCAATGCTTTAGAATTTTCCAATAAATATGGTTCTTTTAGATCATTAAGAGCTTTAGAAATTTCGTCTACACGACTGGTTAACTCTGGACATTTGCTTGGATTAATAAATCTTCGTTTAGCCTTTTCCTCTATTGAAGCATGAAACAGGCCAAGATAACTATATACAATATTCAGATACTCTGGAATATCTGCTGATATCCTTGTTTTGGCATGCCCAAGTTCCCGAAGACTATTAAAGTAATCCAATAAAGTCCAATAATAGTTTTTAACAGTCGGATCTGCTGGTATATATTTTACTCCCTCCAATAGGAAAGAAACCGTTCTGACATGAGCGGTTGCATGACTTAACGATGGAGCATAGATGCCTAAATAAGTTCTTCCTGGCAAATCGACGGCTTCTTTAGCAAAAAAAGAATCATTTGCTTTAGTTGCTGGTGGCGGAAGAATAAAAACGTCTCGGCCATAAAGGGCATTCACCTGTTCTTTGGCCCTACTAACAGTAGCAGTAGAGGCAACAATTTTAGGTTTTATTATTCCACTACTATTTTTCTGGGAGCATAATTCTTCAATTAATACTTCGTACATTCCAGCAATCGACCCAAGGGGGCCAGAAATCAAATGCAATTCATCTTGGATTATTAATGATGGCGGCAAAACTCTTCCGTTATCCCTAAATCCAAATATTTTTCGTACAGATTCTGGTTTCCAAACTAACATTGCAAATTTATCTATTGTTCCGATAACCAACGATGGAGGATTATCATAAATATCTTCATCAATTACTAATAAAGGTAGAGGACTTTCCTCATGTGAAAAAAAACATTCCTGGTCTGAGCAGCGAAAAATAACAGTTGACGGGTGTAACATTTGCCTATAACCTTTAGCTTTTATGTTTTTTTTCTTAATAAAACCCATTTGAGCACCGCACCATGGACATTTATCGATTAAAAAACAATTTACATCATCCTGTCCCTGTAGCAATTTTTTAAATTTACTGACTGCTTCTGGTCTAGTATTAGGAGTTAAACCACTACCTGCCCAAAGGCCAATAGTAATTTTTGTTTCACCCAATTTTTGTGGAATTGATGACCTAATGTATTCGCATGAACATATTAAGGATGACGCTCTTTGAAATTGCTGATTTGTAAGTAGTCTCAGGGTATATCGCATTAAAACAGTTGTTCCGTCATCATTTTTATCAGTCAATCTCTTTAGAAAGATAGTAAAAGCAGTCAAGCCTAAATATGCTTCAGTCTTTCCGCCTCCAGTAGGAAACCAAATCAGGTCGACCATTTCCCGATATTTACTGCTGGGATCAGACATAGAGTCCAAGTTCATTAAGATAAAAGCCAACTGAAACGGATACCAATTACCAACTTTGTCAGGCCAGGTGCTTTTGTCGTTCAACTTAGGCATTTTCACTTGGACAATGTCGTCATTATCATCCCAAATCCTTAAATCAATTTTGTAATGCAATTGTTGTAACAACATAGCCCGATTCATTAAACGGAACGCTTCCAATACTACCGAATCGGTTTTCAACAATGTAAATCCCTCACGCATTCTATCAAGACACATCTTACAATTAAGGATGTTTTTTTGACCGATTTCTTTATACTTTATATTTGTTTCTACTTCAATTATTCTTTGTTGACCATTAATCCAATTTTCATATTCACGGCAAAGTGTTTCTATCTTTTCAAAAATATTTTCAACTTTACCTTCATCACTCATTTCATACATTCCAAGTGAACAACCTTCAATAGTTGTAGGGATAACTGGTTTCATTTCATATGAAGGTATTGCATTTGCACATATTTCTGAGACATCGTTCTTTGTGTCATTCCATAGCGGAGAGCATCCATGCCCTATTGCGAAAGTCTTTTTATCCCGATACAGATATGCATTTAAAAGACGGTCATAGTCGTTGCCAAAAGCCTCAGAAATATCGGGGTAAGGTGCAAAACAGGGTTTTCCGTCAACAGACTTAACGATAAACTGACATTGGAAAAAACATTTTTCATCACGTCCTTCGTTATTATAATTGACTAAAGAAAATGTAAACAGGTCTTCTCCATGAGTTAAGGATCCAATTTTTCTTCTCAAAAGTATTAAACCTAATTTTGTTTCCTCATCACCGTTTTTTATGGGAAAATGCAGAATACCATCACATGCTGATAATGATTCTTTGCTGATTTTTATTTCATAATTTATCTGATGCCTTAAAAAAGCGTATCTTCCAGAACTCTCATAATCATCGACTTTTTGATAAGTCCCAGCCTTTATTTCTATTATCAGATCATTAAATGGGGATATTAATCCACAACTAAATCCCATAGCAGAAGGAGCCATGGAATTTGCGAGATTAACTACTTCTTCAGTTGCTTCTTCACTTCCAATATCCTCAATTTCATCTTTTTTAGGAGTATTTGAACTTTGCGGGAAAAGAACTCCAAGTGAATATCTATCACAAGGATTGCTACCTATTATTATTTCTTCGCCGTTTTCCTGAACATTACCCTCTGTTGGATTTGGTCCCATTAGACCCTTTTTAAGAAAATCGATTAATTGGTCTTTAAAAGGCATTTATCTTTGTACGCTATTAACTTTACTAACAATGGAATCATAATCTTTTTCGGCTTCTTTTCCCATAATCAAATATAGACCATATTTTGCCCTAGACATGGCGACGTAAAGTTTTTCCAAACAGTCTTCTTCAATAGAATCAAAGTCTGTGACAACTATAAAAGAATTTTCCAACCCTTTAAATTTTCCGATAGTTGAAAATGTTATTGAATCGACTGGTATTGAAAATAGATTGTTACGTTCTAAAACTGTACATTTACTTTTTATCTTGGAGGCCTCAGATAGCTGATATTTTTTTGGTGATAGCACTGTTATCCTGTTTAAAGGAATCTTTTTTGAGTAAACAAAATCCACTATTTTGTCTATTTCAAAAGGAATCTGATCATGATCAACAAACTTATAGTTTACCGGTAGATTTCCCTCAATATTACCTGGCAATAGTTGGTCTTTTTCAAACCCGCATACCAGAGAAATTTCCTCGGCAATATTTTTAGTATTACGGCAATTGATGTTCAGTTTATAAGATACAAAACCATTGGGTGACCATTTTGAGATTTTTTCTCTCATTAATTTTGGTGATAGTTTTGCAAATAATGACTGACGGTCCATATCACAATAAATTTCCCAGAAACCTTTTGCTATTCCATTTTTTAAGACCTTATCAAGAAAAGCAAAATTTACTTCGCTAATTATGTCCTGACCCTCATCAACGATCAGATAGTCAAATTTACTAAAGTCTTTTACAATCAATTCTGCGGCTTTTGTTGGTAATACGTGGTCAAAATAATAGTTGTCGCGTTTAATATATTCTGGAATGGCTGCTATTTTCTCCATATAACCTGGAAGTGTTTCGATTGTGACAAACTTTTTTTCACTGTCTGTGAATCTGGATTTTAACCATTCACTTAATAAAGAATTGAAACAGATAAATAACACTCTCTTTTCATCAAAAACTTTTCTTTTAACGGATTCGACGGCAATGACCGTCTTTCCAGTTCCAGCGGCTCCATTAAATAAACAACGGGGATTATCTTTAAGAGAATCAAGACATTTATATTGTTCTTCCGTGAAAGAACTAATTTTTTCTTCGGTATCATTTAAAATGTCCTTAGTGCTCCTGAAAACTTCAAATTCAGGCCTTAGAATACTGACCAGAGTTTCAATATCTTTTAGTGATGGTAAATATCTTTTTCTACCTAAGTTCTCTTCTTTTTTTTTGGTATTTTCAGCTAGAGTTGTGATAAAAGATTCGATAGAACCAGTCATATTGTCAAACACGGATGATCGATCATACTCGATACTATCGATGTTGAATGAAACATCGGGAAATACTACTCCGTAGCCGAATAACATGTTTATTAATTTTGGATTATTAGAAGTCTTTTTTTTAACCCACTCGATCAAACTAAACATATTATCTTTGACTTGAACGAAAGGACCTTTGGTGCTTTTATGGTCAACACCAAATCTATCCCGATATATCCATAGCCCATCATGACATGTTACGTTCCCAGACTTTACCTCAAGGCAAAATATACCTAAATTTGGGGCTAAAACAAGAAAATCAATTTCTCCACATATTTGATTTATATGTTCACTCAGATTTAATGAGTGAAGAACAGTCCAATCATCAGTATTTCCACTTTTTAGAAAAAGATTAAATAGTTTTCTCTCTCCGCTACTTTTATTTTCTGAAGACAACAGTGGAGGTATGAGTCTGATCATTTGATTTGTTTTTATTTAGTAACTTATTAACTTTAATACTTTCGATATCAATATAGTCATCGGCAACAACAATAACCTTAAGTAAAAAGGCTGTACCATATTCTCCAAGATCGATACTTGACCTGATTTTATTTCCTGTACCATTAAGAACATCGGGCAATCGGTTCAAAAGCTCTTTCGCGAGTGTGTCACCTGCTCTTAAATGTGCTGCCCGGACAAGATGTATTGCTTCACGAATTTTGTCCAGGTTATTAATCATTTCCTTTGAACCAGTTGCTTTCGCTATATATTCGAGATCCTTTTCATCCCTTAAACCAATACGGTCATCTTCAAAGAGCCAAAGCTTAATGGTTTGAACTTGTCTATTACATCCAGCTTCTCTTAACACACTGATTAAACGAAAAATATTTTCATATTGTTTTTTGTATTCGGTTTTCAGTGCATCTTTCCAGACTTTAGATTTTTCGATAGCCCATTCTTCATCTCTATTTTTTAAATCAATTTCAGCAATTTCCCTGATTAAATCTTTATTTGACTCCCTAATCAAAACAGTATCGCCCACATGAAGACCCTCTGGTCTTGAAGTTTTTATTTGTCCATCAGTACAATTAGCAATCAAATCCGTAATAACAATGAATCGATGGTTCTCAGTTGAGTACCAGAAATAATCTCTATTAAAAACAACTAATTTAGACGGTATTGGATTGTTACATTCATTATCGTCTGGTAAATATGAGCTTATTAATAAGGTATCTTGTGCCTCTGTTATGTCATCAATTCCAATTATGTTTTCCGTTTGATCAGAGTACTCTGTTAATGCTGTTTTTAATTCTTCAATAACTGGTACATCCAGATATTCCGCAAATTTATCAAGTTCATTTTTTCCAAAGCTATATTTTTCGGTGTTTCTGATATATGAGTTGAACCATTTTTGTTCCTGAGGATACAGAAAAAACAACATATTTTTTGCCGCATTGATATTTGATATTATTTTCATCTTTTTTTTACCTGGCCATCCGGTAAAAATAACGGCATCTTCTTCAAAATTGTGGGAGATAATAAAATCTTCAAAAGCTATCGTTTCTAGTTTTATTTCTTTATCGATTGAATTTGCGAAGTGATCTTGGTGAAGTCGAGCGGGGTTCAAGTCATCAAAGATTGTTATGTATTTTTTATTTTTGTCGTCACCACTCAAGTTGTTAAACCAGGAAATAATTTTATTTGCTTTGCTTTCTGGGTGAGCAAAATCATTAATTTTCAGATTTGTTAACATGTCTAAAATTTTCGTAAGTCCAACACGAGTATCATTGCTGGCCATGTTGCTAATTAATCCGTATTCTTTTTTTAATTCCTCCAATTTTTTTAGAAAACTAGTTAAATATTCGTTGTCGGGTATAAATCCCAATCTAATTATTTCATTAATCGCAGAGAGTAGATTGAATTTAAATTTATTAATAAGACCTGAATCTTCTGGATTAATTTTTAAAACAGGAGACGAAATATTGATTAATTCTTCAATTATTGGGTTATTACTTTTTAATACCTTAATACCCAACTCAGAGTAATTTTTTAACTGGGTATTGAAAGACTTATTAATGTCTCCAATAGACAAAGTTGAAGTTAACCCTGCAATCATCTTTTTATCCCATGACCAAACGAGGAAATCCCTATTAATTAAATACTTATTCGCTTCATCGAGTTCATTTCTGTCGCAAAATACAACAATCCTATTTCCAGAGTCGATCAAATCATCTAATTGTTGGAGATTGTCAGTGCATTTATCGATACCATCAATAATAATTCCATAATTTTTTCCTTTTTTTGATATATATTCTTCGATTCCGAACATATTGGAACTAATGATGCAGTTTGGTTTTGCTTTTTCCTTATAAAATAATGCTGTTGTGTCGCCCGTGTAATCCAACTTACCCCACGGAAATAACTCACTGACCAATACATTGTTAACAGTATTCATTTCCGCAAATCTTTTTGTCTCTCCAATTCCAGATACCAAGATTACATTACGTTCAAATCTAGATATTGTATTTCTAAAATTTATTCCAAGAATATCATTTGTAACTACACTTGATTCTTCAAGACCTAACAATGCTTTTACAACCTTAGAATATGAACTAATTTCACAATTCTGGTCTGCCATCTCAAACATCTGGTTATTTTCACAAGGTATATGGTCCGTAATGTATCCAGGGTGTTTTTTATCATCGTTCCAGTAACGTATGATAAAGCGGTAACCGTAGGAAGGATTATTTTCTTCTCCAACAAACTCGACTACAACTCCATTGATAAGTAGTTTTTGCCCAGGTAAATATTCTATTTTAATGTCTTGGTTAGCAAGGGAATCTTCCTTAAGAAGTTTTAAAGTTGTCACAACAGATACCCATTTGGCGATGTCTGCTTTAAAAGGCAGAATTATTAACAATTTTTTTGGAAGTGAAGTTTCAATGGATTTTATACATAGGTAGGAATTCAACAACACAAAAGGATGTACTCCGGAAGTTAATTGAGTTTTGCTATTTAAGTTCCGGAAAAAAGGATATGACAATAAAATGGATTCTTCAATTTTTTCCCAATTCATCTTGATTATTGCAATATTGTAACATCAAACCATGTAAAATTACCCTCGGAATAATTTTAGATTTATCATCAAAATAAAATTGTCTGTGAAATTACACTAGGAAATGCTATATATTTATGATGTGAACAGTAACTATAAAGTAATCGATCTATTTTCAGGGTGTGGAGGTTCAGCTCTCGGATTTAAAAACATGGGTTTTGATATTCGGGTAGCCGTTGACAACAATGAAATAGCAGGCAAATCATTTGAAGCTAATTTTAAGGATTGTAAAGTTATAAAAGAAAGCATCTGTGACGTTGACGGTAAATACCTTATGAAGGCTGGAAATCTCTCCAAAAAGGACAAAATCGTATTAATTGCCTGCCCTCCCTGTCAAGGTTTTTCTAATGCCCGAAGAAATAGCCAGAGAAGAAATGATCCTAGAAACAAACTTATTTTTGAAGTGGTTAAAATAATTAAACAGGTTAAACCAGTTGCTTTTGTAATGGAAAACGTTCCAGGATTAGCTAAAGGTATCGGCAAAAATATCCTTGAAGATGTGTTGGGGGACATTAAAGAAATGGGTTATAAACTGAAATATGATGTAATCGATACCGCTGATTATGGAGTACCACAGCACAGAAGAAGAGTTGTCATTATCGGTATAAAAGGAAAAAAAGAACCAGTTTTTCTATCTCAAACACATGCCGATCCTGCTAAAAAAGAATCTACTTTAAAAGTTTGGATGACGGTTAAGAACACTATTGGTGATTTACCGAAAATCGAGGCAGGAGAAACATATAATTATGATAAGCTCCACCGTTCAGCATCACTTGCAGAAATAAACCTTCAAAGAATAAAAAATACACCACAAAATGGTGGTGATCGTACTTCATGGCCAGAAAAATTAATTCTTACCTGTCATAAAAATACCACAGGACATAAAGATGTTTATGGTCGAATGAGATGGGACGCTCCATCTCCAACCATGACTGGAGGGTGCGGTATGATTACAAAAGGTAGATTCGGACATCCAGAACAGGATAGGGCCATTAGTTTAAGGGAAGCAGCTAGACTACAAACATTTCCAGATGATTTTATTTTTATAGGCAATTTTGGTGATATTGCGAAACAAATTGGAAATGCAGTGCCTCCAAGACTTGGAGAGTTAACTGCAAAAGCAATTCTGGAATCAATAGGTGACTGATTGACTATAATTTATTCACATGTTTTAAAATTTTTGGTTTTTTGAAAATATCACTTCCTTAAAATCTAACTACACTCTCCCCACACCCCCTCAAAGCTATCTAATCGACTTAGTAATAAGTGGTCGTGTTTATCTATAAGGAAAATAAAGATTACTTGCAAGATTTGGATCCTTAGTAAGGGATAGTAAAAAAACACAATTAAAATATGGTTTTTTAGATAGGAATCGTATAAGAAAGGGAAGGGGCCTGATGTTTCATGAAAAGCTATCCTAGTAGGCAATTATAGCCTGGATTATGTTGATAGTAGTTGCTGACATAGTTCACTAGGGCCCGCTTTATACAAAAATCCCCTGCTTTAGGGGATTTTTTTTGATTTATAATCCATGAGTGCAACTTTTAAGGTTGGGGTGAGAAAAATAACACTTTACTCCGCGGAATAATTGCAAAATGAAATTTTGATATATTTTGCAATATTGACTGACTATATAGGTAGTAGATAGAATCTCTTTGAAATATTAAGTATGGTGTCTGTTAATTATATGACTAATAAACAAAAACATTTGGAATTTATTCAGGCGATTGTAACTCGTATGGGTAATAATCTTTTTATGTTAAAAGGGTGGACCATAACTTTGATTGTTGGGTTATTTACTTTCATGTTTAAAGATTCAAATGATCTTTGTTTTATATTCTCCATCTGTATAATTTTAATTTTTTGGATTTTAGATGGTTATTTTTTATCGACAGAAAGATGTTATCGTGCACTTTATGATGAGGTTAGATTGATTAAAGATGACAAAAAAATTGACTACTCATTAAAAGCAGAACACTATAGAAAAAATAAAAATAGTTGGCTTAATTCAATGTTTTCGAAGACATTGAATATTTTTTATATTCCGTTATTAATATTAATTTTGTTTGGATTTTTTTATTCAAATATTAATAAAATTGATATTTACTGGAAAAATGACACTTTTATTAACCAAAAAGAGAATACTTTTAGAAATGAAAATTTTTATTATTTATTTAAACAATACTAATGGCAACAAATGTGTTTATATCTTTTAGATTTAGTGATGGAAACAATTACAAGAAAGAATTGGATGATTTATTTGATGATACTGTTGCAATAAATAACTATTCTGAAAACGAAGATAGATCTAATCAAACCGAAAAAACTATTAAAGAATACCTTTACGGTAAATTAAAAGAGACATCTGTAACAATTTGTATTCTTACACCAAATGCAATTAATTATGATAGAAATGGTAATAATCAAATTGATGATTGGTTATATGATGAGTTGCGATATTCCTTAGAGGATAGAGAAAATAATAGAACAAATGGGGTTGTTGCTTTATATACAAAAGAAGCAGAATCTTATTTAATGGGAATTTTTAATTGTTGTCGATGTTCTAAAAATTGTCCTTTAACAGCGATTAAAAATTTTGAAAATTTAGTAAGAAAGAATATGATGAATATTAAAGATTCGTATAAATTACATCAATGCACTAATGTATATGATGAGTTAAAAGATTCTTACATTTCTCTTGTTTCTTTTGATGAATTTATTAAAAATTACAATTACAAAAAGTATATAGACAATGCTGTAAAGAAGCGTGAAAATTCAAATCAATTTAATTTAGTTAAAGAAATGTAAAATAATTTTTAAAATATATTTTAATTAAATTCCTAAAAGTTGTTTTTTTTTGGCTGAGAATTCTTCTTGAGTAATTACACCATCATCAAGTAATGATTTATATTTTTTTATTTCATCCGCAACACTTGTCGGTGTATTGTTGGAAGTGGCGAATTCTGTAATCTTTTGATTAATAAAATGGCAAGCGTCACGAAATTTTTCTAGCATAGGTTTTCCTGCGATTGTGACACAATTTGGTGATTGCTGTGGGCTGTTTTGTCCCTGTGCCCAATAGTTTTTTTGCACATTTTGCATACCACCAGTACTTACTTCAAAATATCCAGTCAATAAATGATAATCAGTATGTGCTCCAGTTATATTTTTGTATGGCATTTGAAAATTACTGTCTCCAGCGAGGTGGCCAGTCATAAATCCTCTTTTTAAAATATAGAGTTTTTTATCTGTACAAATTAACCATTCTTTGTTTGTTCCTTTTAAACAAATTAAAACAGTTTCATCTTTTGAAATATTAAAGTTTTTTGGTAATAGTTCGATTGTATTTTCCATCAGTTTTTTTGTTGGGTAATAATAGTTTATTATATTGCTTTATTTTTCGATTTGCCATAAGTCGGCTTTGTATTATCAATTTTATTTAAATAAGTTCCAAGTTCGGACCACACTGTCCGTCAGTATAAAAATCCCCTACTTTAGGGGATTTTTTAGTGATTTGGAATGTGAAAATGTTGACGTGATTGGCCTATAGGTGTATCTTATCCATTGATGTCTATTGAACAAGCAGAAAATAGTCGAGAAAGAAATAAAAATTCTCTTCCAGTGAATATTCAGGAACATTTTCGTAGAGAACAAGCTTTACACCCTGAGGCTACTGGGGCATTAACATCGATATTAACTGACTTATCACGGGTGGCGAAATCAATTTCTTATTTAGTAAACACCGCGGGAATAAAAGATATTCATGGTACAACCGGAGAAGTTAATGTCCAAGGAGAAACGGTTTTAAAATTAGACGAAAGAGCTAATGAGCAGTTTAAAGAGGTTCTTCGCTCGAATCCATATGTGGCAGGATTTGCTTCCGAAGAAGAAGAAAGTTTTGTAGCTTTTTCTCCAAGTGAAAAGGAAAAATATATAGTTTGGTTTGATCCTTTAGATGGATCTTCTAATTTTGATACTAATGTTTCGATAGGTTCGATTTTTGCGATTTATAAGAGAATTTCTGATGTAAAAGATTTAGTTAATGAAAAAGATTTTCTTCAGTCAGGATGTAATCAAGTATGTGCTGGATATTTTTTATATGGAACTAGTACTATGTTGGTTTATACAGCTGGAAATGGAGTTTATGGTTTTACTTTAGACCCTAGTGTAGGCGAATTTGTGTTACCAGAAAGTTATTCTCGAATTCAAATTCCTGAAAAAGGAAAAATTTATAGTATTAACGAAGGTAATAGTAGTAAGTGGAATCCAAATGTTAAAAATTACATTGATTATTTAAAAACAAGAGATGAAGATCCGTGTAGCGCTAGATATATAGGGTCGTTGGTGGCTGATTTTCACCGTAATTTACTTAAAGGAGGAGTTTTTGTTTATCCAGGAGAAATTGGAAAACCTGAAGGAAAGCTCAGATTGTGTTGTGAATCAAAACCAATTGCTTTTATTGCAGAACAGGCTGGAGGTATGGCGACTGATGGTAATAATCGAATATTAGATTTAGTGCCGCGTTCACTTCATCAAAGAAGTCCTATTGTGGTGGGAAGTAAAAGAGAAGTGGAATTGTATACTGAATTTTAATTGGGTAATAATTTTTTGATCTTACTTCTAACATGTTTAACTTTATCACTTGTTCTAAATATATTTTTACTTATAGCATTTATAAAACCAAGTAATATTCCAAGCCCTATAAAAATGTAGATAATTGTAAATATTTTACCTATTGCTGTATGTGGATATAAATTTCCATAGCCTACTGTTGTAAGGGTGGTAACGCTAAAAAAAAGTGAATCTAAAAGATTCCACTTTTCTATTTGATTATAAAAAATAGTTCCCGACAAGAGAATGATTATAACTGAATAAAGTAGACCTTTAAACTCCGGATCCTTAAAACTTTTTAATATTCCTTTAAAAAATCTGATCAATGTAATAAAAAAAATCATATTTTATAAAAAATATTATAACTTGTTTTATTTATTTAATGGCTTTTTTGATTAGAGAAGTGAGTTTTTCTTGGACAGTTTCAATTTGTTTTTTGGTGACAAAAGCAATTTCGCTGGAAATATGTTTTAAAATTGATTCCAAAATTTCTTTATTGGTTCTTGAAAATTTTTCTTGCGTTTTTTCTCTTTCTAAAAATAATTGTTTTAAAATGACCAAATCTTTTCCTGGGTCGTTTTGATATAAAGTTTCTTTAACTGATTTGTAATCTAGAAGAGCATCGTGATCAATTTTTTCTTCGGCTTCTTTGTATAATTTTTTGACAATGTCTTGGTTAATTAGAGGTCTTAATCCGCTTTTAAAAATATTATCGATTGGAGTGGAATAGGTAGTTCTGTTATTTGATTCATCAATTGGTTCATAAAAGAAATAAGAAATTGTTTTGCCGGAAAGATCTTTTTGATCTTTTTGACTAGTAATTTGATAAATATTTTCAAAATCAATAATGTAATCACCAACTGAAAAAGTGTTTTTAATTTCTGTCATAAGATTAAGCGAATATAGTTAAAAAATAAAAGCGAATTATTCCGGAGGTCGAATAAATATACTTGTTATTATAGCAGAAATTAGGCTTAGATACTTAGACTTGGTTTACTCCAAAATGCCGTCGAGGTTAACGTCATAAATAATTTCTTCTGAAATGAGTCGGAATTTTAGTATCTCTTTTTCATCGAACCAAATCGGAATTTCTTTTAAAGCTTCATCAACGGACCCGGATGAATGAATAATATTTCTGACGGCACGATCGTCTAAATCTGATGCTGAATAAGAATCAATAGTGTAATCGCCACGGATGGTGCCAGGAGCTGAAGTTAATGGTTCGGTTGAGCCAGTAATCTTCCTCACAACAGCGACAGCTCCCATGCCTTGCCATACCATAGCTACAACTGGGCCACTGCTCATAAAATTTGCCACTTTTTTTCTGATAGTTTCAGCAAACTCAATTGGATCGTTTCCCGGAGGTGTTAAGCCTTTAGATTTGTAGGATTCGAAAGCCTTGGTGCCGCTTTTAAAGGCCCAATCTGGGTCAGTAGAATAATGTTTGAGAGCTAATTCTTTGGTAGGAATCAACATTTTTAAGGCAACTAATTTAAGACCGCAAGTTTCGTATCTTTTAATCACTTCTCCAATTAATCCTCTTTGGACGCCATCTGGTTTGACAATAACTAAAGTTTGCTCTTGTTTATTATCAAAATTTTTCATATGGTTTATTTTCTCTGAAAGGTTTTTAATAATCAAGTCGATATTATTGTTTTGAATATATTGATATTTGTCGATATAATACGAGCATGGACAAAATATTTAAGGCGATGGCCGATGTTAATAGAAGAAAAATTTTAACTCTATTGAGAAATGGAGAAATGTCTGTGAATGAATTGTTGAAAAATTTTGAAATAACTCAAGCAACCTTGTCTAATCATTTATCGATTTTAAGAAAGGCAAAGTTAGTAGAAAGTCGTATTTTGGGAAAACGAAGAATTTATAGGTTGAATATAGAACCACTTAAATTCTTTACTAGGAATATAGGTAAATTTGTTGGTAACTTAGGTGAAAATATTTTTTCTGAAATAGAAATTAGAACAAGAAAATAATAGCTACATTGACTATTTTAAAATTGTTTTGTACATTATTATAAGTTCAGCAAAAATTATTAGTTGCTGTTTATAATAAAAAATATGTTTAAAGCAGGTAAAAAATATTTTAAATCTTCAGAAGAATTAGTGAGTATGTTATTGGGATTGGCAATTATGGTGGTAGTAGTGTCTTTGATTTTTAATTTTATTCAGAGAAAGAAAGGAACAGTGGAAATTCCCGGAGCCAGTGATATTACTTTATCGGAAGAAGCAATTAAACAAAAACAAGAGGATGAAAATTCTTATACTGTAGTTAAAGGTGATAATTTGTGGAAAATTGCAGAAAAGAAATATAACGATGGTTATGCCTGGTCAAAAATTGCGAAGGCAAATAATCTTAAAAATGCGTCAATTCTTTATGCTGGTCAAAAATTAAAAATGCCAGTGATAGAGAAAACGGCTGTAGTAGAAAAAACTAATACTATTACTGCCGCTACTACTACAAATACTACTATTGAACAAGGAACTGATTATAAAGTAGTTAGAAACGATAATTTATGGAAAATTGCAGTTAATGCTTATGGAGATGGATATAAATGGGTAAATATTTGGAAGGAAAATAAGGCAATAATTCCACATGCTGGTTTATTAGAAATTGGAATGACAATTAAAATTCCAAAACTATAGGCGTGGTAAAATATTTTGGTGCGGCTATAGTTTAGTGGTAAAACATATCCTTCCCAAGGATAGGTCGAGAGTTCGATTCCCTCTAGCCGCTCTGATGCCGAAGTAGCTCAGTTGGTAGAGCATAGCTTTCGTAAAGCTGGGGTCGGGAGTTCGACTCTCCCCTTCGGCTCTAGAAACAAAAACTTTTTAAATTGAAAATATAGAAAAAACTAAATTAAAAAGATTGTTTTTATTTCGGTAAATCGGGATTTCCCTCCCTTGAAAAAGGAGGGATTATGTTAATAATGTATAATATAGAAACATATGCCAGAATTTAAAAGATCGAGACTAGAAAGAAAAAAAGATGAGCAGATAACAAAAAAGACCGTGTTTATGGGTTTTTTAACAGTTATTGTTTTCGTATTAATTATTGTTTTTGGATTGCCTCTATTGATCAAATTTTCAATTCTTTTAGGTAATACTAAAAGCCAAAAAGACACTACAAGTGAAAATGTTGTTCCCCCATTGGCTCCACGATTAATAGTTCCTTTTGAGGCAACTAGTAGTAGTCGAATTAAAATTGATGGTTTTGCTGAGACTGGGTCGGTCGTGGAATTGCTTAAAAACGACCAATCAATTGGTAAAACTGATGTTACAACTGATGGAAACTTTACTTTTGAAAATGTTGAATTAAGTGAAGGTGAAAATAGTTTTTCAGCAAGGGCAACTAAAGAAATAGGTGGAAGTAGTGAAGTTTCTAAAGTAGTGTCAGTTGTTTTTGACACTGCACCTCCAGAATTAACGATGTCTAATCCAAGCGAAGATTCATTAACAGTCGATTCGGCTGATTTTGATATTACTGGAAAAAGTGAAAAAGGGGTAAACGTGACGATAAATGGTAAAGTAGCAATTGTTGATAGTGATGGTAATTTTAAATTAAAAGTACAATTAAATTCTGGTAAAAATGATATTGAAATAGTGGCTAAAGACACAGCTTTGAATGAAACCAGAAAAACAATATCGATTACTTATGATATTTAAATAAAGATAAAGAAGAGTAAAACCCAAGGATATAAAAAGGAATTGGCAAAAAGGGAATGAGTTAAAACGGAAATAAGGATTGTTTTTGTTGTTAATTCACTGTGAATGAATATGTTTTTAATCCCTAGAATGAAAAGGAATAGACCGACTATGCCACATGTGGTTAGAATCGTCATTAACGATCCATCAAATCCTGAATTGGCATGCGAATCAGGATTTTCAATTTGACGAATATATAAAAGATTATTGTAGCCGTGACCAATAATAGGAGATTTTAAAAATAAACCAAAACCTTCTTTATAATTTTCAATTTTGGCCGAAATAGAGGAAGTTCTTTCAAGCTTAGTCCCCTCACCTTCAAAACGAGGTAATAAAAAAATAGTGGAAAAAATTAAAATCGAACTAAAAATAAAAATTTTAAAGTTCTTTTTTTGGTAGGCAATAAAAGAAAAAGCGATAAAAAAAGAAATGTAGCTGGAACGACTATAAGTTAAAGCCATGGCTAGATACGAAATTACTAAAATTGTTTTTCTAAAAGGAATTTTTTTATTTAAAAATACGACAATGATTAAAAATAAATAAATTAAAGCGGTGAAAGTGGGATCAAAAAAAGTACTGACTAAACGATATAAATGTGGATCCCAATTTAGATATTTGAAGCTGGTAAAATCTGGCCAGAAAAAATATTGAATTAGACCAAAAATGACATTACTGAAAATAATTAAATAGAAAAATGTTTTTATTTTTTTGTCTATTTTTGGTGGAAAAATAAAAAATGAGAGTAGAAAAGTTAATCGAAATAAATATAAAATTGGCTTTATTACGTCAAAATGATATCTAAATAAATTAAAAACAAAACTGAGCCAAGCGAAAATTAAGAAGTAAAGTAAATATTTATTTTTAACTTTAAATTCCCTGTTTTTTATTTTTTCAAAAATATTTAAACAAAAAATAGCGGCAATAAAGACATCTATTAAGGGAAATGAAATACCTTTTAGATCGATTCTTAGTAATTGACCGAAAAAGAAGACAATGATTGTGGATAAGTAAATTATTGGTGTGACAAATGCCATAGTTTAGCTCGGACTAAAAATGAATGGAAACTCATGCCAAGAGCCATAATAATTCCGGGAGTGGCATCTAAAAACCCAAATTTAAAGAAATAGTCTTGAATAAATTTGCCTAATGGATAAAAAATTATTTGGAATAAATTACTCTTTTGATTTTGATCGTATAATTCTTGGGCACGAATGTCGGTGTAAAAATTTATTTTTTTAATAAAAGATTTTAAAGATTGATGTGGATAATGATGAATGTGTATTTTTTTGTATTCGATTTTATTCGGAGTTTGCCAGACTTCATGAACAGCGCCAGCAAAGCAACCATATTTTTTATTGAAAAATCTTAAAAAATATTGATTGGCATTTTCGCCATGGTTTAATTCGTGGCCAATGAAAACGTCGTTTCTTTTAAAGGCATAATTTTTATATTGAAGATCGTCGATATGATTTAAAAATCGGATTAAACTCTTGCTTGGTTTTTCGTCGGCGTCGAGCCAGAGAACTAAATTATTACTGGTTTTAGTGATGCCAAAATTGCGCTGGTTGGAAAAATTATTTTCCAATCCCCTTTCAAAAATTTTAATTTTGATTTTTTTGGTTTCTAATTTTTTTAAAATTTCTTTAGTTTTGTCGGTAGAGTTATCGTCAATAACGATTATCTCGTTGATAGTTTTAGACTGATCCAACCAGGTCCAGTATTTTTGAAGGTTTGATTCTTCGTTGTGGGTGAGAAGAAGAATGGAGATGTGACGTTTTTTAATCATGGTTTATTATTAATAGACGAATTTTTAAAATTATTTCTTCTAGAGTAAATATTGTATTTAATATTATACCTTCAACTCTGTTAAGATGTGATTTAAAGAATATTTTTCTTGATTTATACCAATGATTTAGGGCCATATTATATTTATTTTTACTACTGGCTCCCCCTATATGAAACACTTCTGATCTTGGATCAAAAATAATTTTAAAACCTTTAGATTTCATATTTAGGCAAAAATCTAGATCTTCTAAATATAAAAAATAATCTTCATTAAAATAATTTATTTTACCTGTTTTGTCATGTTTTCTAAAAATTAAATAGGCTCCACAAATTCCTGATACTTCTATTGGTTTTGTTATTTTGTTATTTTTTTCTGGCCAAAAATTTGAGGTGTATTTATTGTTTGGAAATATTTTTTTAAGATTTGTGAATTCAAAAAGACCAGTTAAAAATGTTGGAGTATTGTTGGCTGTAAATATTTTTTTATGTTCATATTTTATTTTCCCTCCTATTATTCCAATATTTTTATCACTGTTAATTAATTTAATGGTTTTTATTATGTTGTTGTTGATAATAGTGGTATCTGGATTTAATAAAATTAAATAGTCGTTTTTTGATTTGTTGATTCCTTGATTAACAGCCTTAGCGAATCCAAAATTTTTATTATTTTTTATTAGTTCTATTTTTGGGTCATTAATATTTAGATTTTTAATATCTTTAGAATTGTTATCAACAATTATAATTTCGTTTATATCTAAATAAATGTATTTTTTGAGAGATAGAAGAAGTTTATTAGTATTTTTAGAGGAATTGTAATTTACTATTATTAGTGTTGTGTTTTTACTGGTTGACATATTTGATAAATAATTTACATTTAAATTGTGTGTATTAAAACAAAAATATTTTTTATTTTCTTTTTAATTTTATCATTTGTATTTAGTGTAAAAGAAACTAACGCAGTCACGTATTTTTCTGATAATTTTGATCAAAATAATTTAGATAATTGGATTTTTGTTGCTGGTAGTTCTGGTCAAGAAAGTTGGAAAATTGTTGATCAACAAATTGTTGGTGAGGTAACTTATGGAGGATCATCTTTTTTGTTGGCTAAATATTTTTGGAATTTATCTGATTATTCTATGAGATTTGATTCTTTAAATAAAAGTGGTGTTGATCAAGATATTGTTTTTAGAGTTTCTGAAGATAGAAATAAATTTTATTTATTAAATTTAAGATTTAAAGATTCTTTGTGGCCTCAAGATGGTGGAGAAATAGTTTTATGGAAATATGATTCTAATGCTGGATATAAAAGATTATCGACTTTTAATAGTCTTACTCAAATAAAATTGACTCAAAACGAAGTTCATAAAATTAGAATTGAAGTAAATAATTCCAATATAAAGGTATATTTTGATTCAATTTTAATAATTAATATTGATGACGAAACGGATCCGATCTTATCCGGGAGTTTTGGTTTTTATAATTGGGGTGGTAGTTATTATCAAAGGCCAACGAAAAATTTATTTGACAATTTAATTGTTGGAGATTTTATTTATGATGATATTGAGACTCCTGTTATTAAACCAAAAATAATAATTGTTCCCGGACTGGGGGCGAGTTGGAACACAGATGCAATTGTTTATAATAAAACGGTTAATATTGATCAATGGAAAATGACACCATTTGTTAAAAATTATAATGGTTTAATAAATGCGTTGAAAGAAAATGATTTGGAAGAAAATGTGGATTTTTATGTTTGGAATTATGATTGGAGAAGACCGGTGAGTGAAATTGTTACTAATTTGGATAATTTTATTAATGAAAAAGTTGAAAATGATGAAAAAGTTATTTTAATTGGACATAGTTTAGGTGGTTTAGTTTCAAGAATTTGGGCGGAAGACAATAAAAATGATTCGAGATTAGAAAAAGTTATTAATTTAGGAAGTCCAAATCTAGGGTCAATTAATGGTTATGAGGTTTGGAACGGTGGTCAGATTTCTGATTTATCAAAAGTTAGTTCAATTGCTTATAAAATTTTATTAAAAATTCAAGGATTAACGACTAAAACTGATATGGAAGCAGTTAGAAAATATCTTCCAGTGATTAAGGATTTACTGCCGACTTTTAATTATATTAGTAAAAATGGAAAGATTTTAAATAATGATAATTTAGAAACAAATAATACTTTTTTGAAAAATAAAAATACTGATGGTATAAACTCTAAAATAAATCTAAAATTATTTGCTGGAAATGGTTTTAAAACCATTAATTCGATTGAACTTAAAAATAATAGTGTTTTTGATAATGTTTTAGGGATTTGGCCAGATGGAAGAATTAATAAATTTTTATATACAAATAGTGGAGACGGTACTGTTTTAATAAGAAGTGCAAGTTATGAAAAAAATGATGCAATAGAAATTAATAGTAAACATGGAGAAATTATTGATAAGACAATTAATCTAGTGATGACAGAGGTTGGATTAAGTCAGGTGGATGTGGTTGGTGAGTCTCAAGATTTAAGTAATAATTTAGTAGTTTTTGTTGGTTCACCTGTGGATTATTCGGTTAAATGTGACAACGAATCCCCTGTTAATGATAGTGATGGTTTTGTGATGATAAAAAATAAAAATTATAAATCTTGTAATATTAATTTGGTTGGGAATGGTGATGGTTTAATTCATGTAGTAGTGGGTAATACAAATGATACTGATTGGTCTTATTGGGAGAAAAATATTACCAATGGAGAAATTAATAATATTAAAATTAATCCAGTTAATGGTCAAATTATTAATAATAAGGATAATATTTCGTTTTTAAAAACAATTATAAAGGCGGATATAAATTCGTTATTGGTTTTGAATAAAAATAATAAAGAATTAAAAGAAGCTTTAAAATCTTTGGATAAAAATCAACCAAAAATTTTAATAAGAAATATTTTTAATTTTAGAATGGGAAAAAATGAAATGGCTATTAGTGAAAAAATTATTGACAATACGACTAGTTGGTTATCATTGGCAAATAACTGTTCTAAAAATGAAGCAAATAAAGGTTTTAAAATTATTGATGGTTATCAGGATTTGATCGATAATTTAATTAAATTAAATAAAAATAAAAGAGGTTTTAAGATTAATGAAAATGCGGCTGTTAGTTATCAAAAAATGGATGGAATTTTAGAATTCAATAAAAATAAAATAACGCAAAAAGATTATTCTGAAGTCTGTGCAAATAATTTTGCGGCATTGAATTATGGAACTGAAGTTTTAATCAAGGCTTACAATAAGGATTATTTTAAGAAGTGGTTGTTACAGGATTCGAACCTGTGACCTCTCCGATGTGAACGGAACGCTCTAACCAACTGAGCTAAACAACCTTGATGAATTAGATTATACCAAGTCAGCCGAAATTCCACTATAATTGATAATTATGAAAAGTGAAATTTATAAAAATCAGAGAGGGTCGATTGGTGGTTTTATTTTAGATTTTATTCAGTCAATAGTTTTAGCTTTAGCGGTTTTTGTGTTGCTATATCTTTTTGTAGCTCAACCAAACGAAGTGAAGGGAAGTTCGATGTTGCCGAATTTTGTAGACAAAGAATTTTTGTTAACAGAGAAAATTTCTTATTATTTGGGAGATCCACAGCGAGGTGATGTTGTTATTTTTAAGGCTCCTTCAAGTGAGCCTTGTGCAGCTGATGAATGTGAATATATAAAAAGAATTATTGGAATTCCAGGTGATAGAGTGATGGTTAAAGAAGGACAGGTTTATTTGAATGGAAAATTATTAGATCAGACATTTTTACCAGGTGGAGTGATTACAATGGAGGGACAATATGCTGAGGAGGGTGCAGAGAAAACGGTGCCAAGTGGTGAATATCTATGTTTTGGTGATAATAGACAGCATTCGCGGGATGGTCGAGAATTTGGTCCAATTAAAAAGGAATTAATTGTCGGAAAAGCATTTTTTAAATATTGGCCAGTGTCGTCGATAGGTTTGGTTCCAAAAGTTGAGTTTTAATTTTGTAGATCTTTTTTACAGACTTGTTTGTAGAGATTTTTTAGTTCATCAA